>CAYRGU010000144.1:0-15966 GCA_964423845.1 uncultured Nitrospirota bacterium | reverse complement strand
CCCTTCGCCCGTATCTTCATCTTCCTCTGGCAGTTTTTGGGGAAGCAGGGTTGCAAGCTCACCCGCCGGAAGTTCTTGCACGTCTTTGAGTTTCTTGCCGATGGCTCTTGATCGCACTTTGGCGTCATCAATCGTGTTTGATGCCTCAGTCAATTTTTTTTGAACCTTGTTTAAAACATCGCCGTACTTCATCCACTCGGTCTTAACCGCCGCCAGAAGATTCCAGACTTCACTAGAGCGTTTCTGAATGGCTAGCGTACGAAAACCCATCTGTAGACTGTTTAAAATGGACCACAATGTCGTGGGGCCGGCAATCACCACACGACACTCCCGTTGAATCACCTCGGTTAAACCCGTTCTGCGTATGACCTCGGCAAAAAGACCTTCTATGGGCAAAAACAAAATACCAAAGTCCGTTGTTTCGGGTGGATTTAAATACTTTTTGCTAATCTCTTGCGCACAGGCCTTCACACGGGCCTCTAGTTGTTTTCCCGCCGCTTCCACCCCTTCGATATCCGCCCGCTCTTGCGCCTCAATCAGCCGTTGATAATCTTCGACCGGGAACTTGGCGTCTATCGGAAGCCAAACAGTCTCATTCTTGTCCACACCTTGTCCCGGCAAACGGACGGCAAACTCAACACGCTCGCCGCCGGGCTTCGTCGCCACGTTGGTAGCAAACTGATCGGGATGAAGCACCTGCTCCAACAGTGCCCCAAGCTGCACTTCACCCCACGTTCCACGCGTCTTAACATTTGTCAGCACCTTCTTGAGGTCGCCAACACCAGTCGCAAGCGTCTGCATCTCTCCGAGACCCTTGTGCACTTGCTCTAGGCGATCACTCACAAGTTTAAAGGACTCGCCCAAACGCTTTTCCAATGTCCCCTGAAGTTTCTCATCAACCGTTTGCCGCATCTGGTCTAACTGTTTGGCATTGTCGGTCTGAATGCTTTGAAGCTTGCCTTCCACGGTAACCCGAACGGCCTCCAGCTTCTTCTCGTTGGTATCGGAAAGTTTTCCAATCGTAGAGACCATCGCTTCGATCTGAATTTTTTGGGCATCGGAAAAAGCATCCAGTTGCACCTTTTGCGTGCCCGCAACATCCATCATGCGTTGTACCACGGAATCACCAAACATCTTGAAGGCCTCTGTGAGTTCCTGTCGTTGCTCTCTCGCAGACTTCCCTTGCTCATCTCTGCTCCGAGTGACTTCCTCCCGCATCGTGCGCTCGGAGCGTTCCTGCGCCTTTTCAAAAGCATCAAGACGGGAAGCGAGTTCGGACGTATTATTTTGCGATGCTTTCCTTAAAAGTATGAGCAGGAGTGCCACTGTGGCGGCCAGCAATACGACAATCACAATGAGTAAAATATTCGTCACGAGCAACTCTCTTTCTCACGAGACATTAACTGCGCCTCTTGCTGCTCCGGAGAGAGATCATCCATTACGGTAGATTCAGGAAGGGTTCATCGAAAAAGGATCAACGCCTCGGAGAGGATGAACATTGAAAAGGCCATGCTCTGTTTTTTAGCCAATCTGCCCGTTTTCGGAAAGAAAATTCCGTAAAAACGATCAAACTTATTGACTTCACGGGAGAGGCTTTGATAGCATCCGTTTCGCGGGGTGGAGCAGACTGGTAGCTCGTCGGGCTCTTAACCCGAAGGTCGTCGGTTCAAATCCGGCCCCCGCAACCCCCCTCTAAAAGCCAAATCGAAGGAGGTCCGCACGCCAGGTGGGGATGCCGTCCTTGCTAACCGCGCGGTCCCATTGCAGCGTAGGCCATCCAACCTGGACCCCGTCCGGTTTGATCTCGGCAAAGGCGCGAGATTCTTTCGCGACACCATACGCAACCCCCAACATCACCCCGACGCCTGCGCCCGTTGTAAGATACTCCTTGTGGTCACTTGCTTTGTCGGTTAAGAGCATCGCGGCCCCACCCACCAACACACCGAGAAGTCCCCCATAAAACCCATCCGCAAAAATATCTCTGACGGACCCGTCCCCTGCCTGGGCGGCAACGGGAACCACCAGGGAGAAAACAAAAAGGGCAACCAACAACAAACTCACATGCTTCTTCATATTTCCATCTCCTTTATCGGGTTAACAGGTAACGCACCACACATCGCGTACAATCTATCGATGGCTTTTTCATCAGCCGGTGAAACGATCCAATACATCAAAGTACCTCTGACTTGTTTGCCGCACCACATCGGGAGGAAGACTCGGAGGCCCCCCTTCCCCGCTCCATGGGATCGAAAGAAGATAATCCCGGACATATTGCTTGTCAAAACTTTTCTGACCCCTTCCCGGGGCATACTGATCCATCGGCCAAAACCGTGAAGAATCAGGGGTTAGAAGCTCGTCAATCAGCATCAGATCTCCCCCCCGCAGGTCCACACCAAACTCCATTTTTGTATCGGCAATAATAATGCCGCGTTGTTCCGCCACCCGGGCCATCTCTTTGTAAATATGGAGACTCGTCGAGCGAACTTCTTCGGACATCGCCTCCCCAATCAGAGATTTCATGGCGTCAAAGGAGAGGTTCGCATCATGCTTCCCCCCTTCGGCCTTTGTCGAAGGGGTAAAGACCGGATCAGCAAGACGCGCCGACTCCAGAAGACCCGTCGGCAAGATCTCCCCAGCGAGGGTGCCCTGACTTTGATATTCCTTCCAGCCAGACCCCGAAAGATACCCCCGGGCAATACACTCCACAGGGAGTGGAATCGCCTTTTCCACCAGCATACTCCGCCCCGAAAGCGCCACGGAATACGGACGACAAACCACAGGATAGGCGGCCACATCTGCCGTAATCAGATGGTGTCTGATCCCCAATCTCTCGATCTCGGCCAACCAGAACAAGGAGAGCTGGGTTAAGACATACCCCTTGCCAGGGATTCCCTCCGGTAAAATCACATCAAAGGCCGAAATCCGATCGGTCGCAACCAGAAGGAGAGACTCCCCCAGATCATAGATATCACGGACCTTCCCCCGCTTTGGAGTCCCCAGACCCTCAAAATCGCTCCGAATGAGTATTTCTTGAGACACGTGTGGGCGAACCTTCAGGATCGCTTCCCCTTCTGACTAAAGCTGACCAAAGATGACCCCTTCCAGCTCCATATTGGGCACTGGGCTTAACGTCAGCGGGGCAGACTCCCCCCGTTGATAACGATGGTACCCTGCGATGGCAATCATCGCGCCATTGTCCGTACAATACCGAAGCGAGGGGATGTACGTCTCAACAGAAAGCGACTCCCCTTCCTCGTGAATTCTCCGACGTAAAAGGGAATTTGCCGCAACCCCCCCCACCAGGATAATGCTCTTCGCCCTGGTTTGCTTTACCGCAAGGGATGTTTTTTCAACAAGGCTCTCGACAATCGCCCTTTGATAGCCCGCCGCGATATCCGGATGACAAGAAGCATCCGACTTCTCCTGCATCAGCCGGCGCATCAGGGCCGTCTTCACACCACTGAAACTAAAATCGTAGTTATTGGAAAAACGATACGGCACAGAGAATGGGGCCTTCCCCGGATCCCCTGTTTGCGCCAGACGATCAATCACCGGACCGCCCGGGTAGCCATAGCCCAGCATTCTGGCGCCCTTATCCAGGGCCTCCCCCGCCGCATCATCAATTGTTTTTCCAAGGAGGGAATATACCCCTTGTTTCGGAATCAAGTAAAGGTTGGTATGCCCTCCCGACACCACCAGGGCAACCGCAGGATAAATGATCTGTTTATGTTCAATCGAGGCGGCCGCGATATGCCCTTCCAGATGGTGAACGGGTAAAAGGGGAATCTTCAGGGCATAAGCCAGTGATTTTGAAAACGAGACCCCCACTAAAAGCGCCCCGATCAAACCCGGTCCCACAGTGACCGCAATGCCACGCAATTGAGAAAATGTAACGCCAGCCCTTTCAATCCCCTCCCGAACCAGGGGGGCAATCACCTCAACATGCCGCCGGGAGGCAAGTTCCGGCACAACACCCCCATATTTTTTGTGAAGGTCGACCTGAGAAGAAAGAATATCCGATAGAATGGCCCCCCCTTCATCAACAAGGGCGGCGGCCGTTTCATCACACGAGGTTTCAATGCCGAGAATCATCTGATCAAAGAAAAAGCCTTGGCAAGATGGCAGAGAGAAAAGCGGGAACAGATCGACGAAATCAACCCAAAACTAACCCAAAACCAACCCAAAACCAACAGGAGTGCCTTCTTATGCACCCGATCAACGACCGGAAAACAACGTGCGGGCCACACGGACGGAACACTGGAACTTGCCTGCCGCCATCCTGCCCGACGGCCCCCAACCCGTAGCAAACCCGCTACACCCTGGGACAGTTTTTGAGGGCCTCAATTTGAGCCCCTCAACCTCAAGAAGAACTGTGGGGACTGGACCCTATACCCTGGCTAAAACTTCCTCTTCCACAAAGGCCAGGGCATTGTCCTTGAGGACAACCTTAATATTTTTCGCGTCTTTGAAATGCCCCCTCAAGATTTCATCCGAGAGGGGATCCTCAATGTTTTTCTGAATGCAGCGACGCATTGGACGGGCCCCATACAGTGCATCATACCCATCCTCCATGAGCCATTCCTTCGCCTCTTCAGAAATTTCCACACAAAACCCTTTGTCCACGAGCTTGACATTCAGCTCGGAAATCATGATGTCAACAATCTTTTCCACGTGGAGCTTTTCCAGGGTATGGAAGATCACCACCTCATCGATACGGTTCAGAAACTCCGGATTGAAAGAGCGCTTCAGCTCATCCTGGATGGCACCTTTCATTTTTTTGAAAAAATCAAACTCGGACGGCTTCTGAAAACCAAGCGCGCCAGCCTTCCCGATCATTCGGGTCCCCAGATTGGAAGTCATAATCAAAACCGTATTCCTAAAATCAATCTTCCGACCCAGACTGTCGGTAAGATACCCATCATCCAATACCTGGAGGAGGAGGTTAAACATATCCGGATGAGCCTTTTCAATTTCGTCAAAAAGCACCACAGAATAGGGCCGTCGGCGCACCTTCTCCGTCAGTTGGCCGCCCTCTTCATATCCCACGTAACCGGGAGGCGCCCCCACCAGCCTTGAACTGGAGAATTTCTCCATGTACTCGGACATATCAATTCGAATCATGGCGTCCTGGCTATTAAAGAGAAACTCTGCCAAGGCCCGCGCCAATTCGGTCTTTCCAACCCCTGTCGGCCCCAGAAAAATAAATGAGCCGATCGGTCTCCGGCTTCCTTTCAGGCCCGCACGGGAGCGACGGATGGCCCGCGCAATCGCGGAGACAGCCTCGTCTTGGCCAATAATCCGCTTGTGGAGCCCCTCCTCCATGTGGACTAACTTCTCGGTCTCTTCCTCCCTCATTCTCGTCAGGGGGATGCCTGTCATCTTGGACATGATATACGCGATCTCCTCACGATCGATGACCGGACGATTCTTATCCTGATTCTTCTTCCACTCCCGCTTGGTATCCTCGAGAAGTTTTTTGAGCCGTTCCTCTTCTTCACGCAACTTGACGGCCTCTTCGAAGTTTTGGAGCCGAATCGCCACATCTTTATCGCGGGCAATTTTCTTGTATTCCTGCTCAAGGCCCTTGAGCTCCTCGGGACGGGAATAGGCCATTAATTTCATGCGAGAGCCAGCTTCGTCAATCACATCAATCGCCTTGTCCGGCAAAAAACGATCCGAAATATAACGATCTGATAGATGAACCGCCTCTTCCACGGCGTCATCTGAAATGGTCACGCCATGATGCTCCTCGTAGCGATCTTTAAGCCCCTTGATAATCTCAACCGTCTGCTCCACAGAGGGAGGATGGACGAAAATCGCCTGGAACCGCCGCTTCAACGCCGCGTCTTTTTCAATATGTTTTCGGTATTCGTCCAACGTCGTCGCGCCAATACACTGAATTTCACTTCGGGACAGCGCGGGTTTTAGCATATTCGACGCATCGATTGAGCCTTCCGCCGCGCCCGCCCCCACCAGGGTATGAAGCTCATCAATAAAAATAATCACATTGCCAGCAGTCATAATCTCCTTCATGACCACTTTCAGGCGCTCTTCAAACTGCCCACGATACTTGGTTCCGGCCACCAGCGATCCCAGGTCGAGCGCGATCACCCGTTTATTCAAAAGACTATCCGGCACATCCAGGGAGACAATCTTTTGCGCCAGGCCCTCAACGATAGCGGTCTTTCCCACACCCGACTCACCAATTAACACAGGATTATTCTTAGTCCGCCGACTTAAAATCTGAAGCACGCGTTCGATCTCATCCTGACGCCCAATCACAGGATCCAAGGTGCCCTCAACAGCCAGTTGGGTTAAATCACGACCAAATTCATCCAGCGCAGGGGTGCTGCTCTTTCTCTCTTTCTCACGAGGAACCGACTTCCTTAAAAGATTAAGCGTTAACTGGCGCGCCGTAAGGAGGTTGCCTCCGAGTCCTCGGATAATTTTTCCCCCGATACCGTTCTCCTCACGCAATAAACCCAAAAGAAGATGCTCACTTCCGATGTAGTTATGGCTCAATAGCTTGGCCTCTTCGACCGCATATTCAATCACCTTTTTTACACGCGGGGTGAAGGGAATTTCGCCGAAGGTCATGGTATTACTGCCGGTGGGGAGATTCCGTTCAATCTCCAAACGAATCTGCTCTACGGATAACCCCATTTTTTTGACAACCGAGAGGGCAACCCCATCACTTTCTCTTAAAAGTGCCAACACGATATGCTCTGTCCCCAGATAGTCATTCTGATGACGCTCTGCCTCTTCTCGAGCCAGGATGATGATCTTTCTGCCACGATCCGTGAATTTCTCGAACATTCACCCCTCCATTTCCAAACGCGAATTAAACCCCTTATTCCTTAACTGTAGCACCAATATGCCAGAATAAATCCTGTTTTGATTCTAATTCCCACCTCGATTGTATGTCAAGGGGATTCTCCCTGCAGTGGATAACCTGGTACATCAATAGAGATCGACCCTTTCCATAATCTATCCCGGTTAAATCTGCCTGTTTGAACCCCTGAAGAGGACATGTTAAATTTCCGGCCATGAGAATTATCTCGGGGATCAGAAAGGGGCAGCGGCTCAAAGCCACCGGGGACATTCGTCCCACGTCGGATAAGGTAAAGGGGGCCCTCTTTAATATCCTCGCGCCCCAGATTGAAGAGGCCACCTTCCTCGACCTCTACGCGGGGGCCGGGGCAATCGGGATTGAGGCCTTAAGCCGAGGCGCGGAGCGAGTCGTCTTTGTTGATTGCAACCGGCAGAGCATCGCCTGCATCCGAGAAAACCTCGGCACGCACTTCACAGAGAGGGGAATTGACCTCCGCAAGCTCCGCGTCAATGATTTTTTGACCGGAAGCGATTGTGGCCCCTTTGACATTATCTTTGCCGACCCGCCTTACCAGGGGGAGGAGATCGAGCAGATATTGCCAATGCTGGGGGATGGTGTTATGCTCGCGCCCTCGGGTACGCTTGTGTTTGAACATTATCACAAGAAGGTTTTACCTCAAGAAACCGAAACATTGGCGCAGACACGGCAATATAAATACGGCGAAACCGTTCTCTCTTTTTATGCCAAAAAAAACAGTTGAAAGAACCGCAGTCTATCCCGGAACATTTGATCCGATTACCAATGGCCATATCGATATCATCAGACGGGCCAGTAAAGTTGTTGACCGAGTCGTGGTTGCCATTGCCCCCAACCCGAAAAAGGCCCCCCTGTTCTCCGCTGGCGAGCGCCTTGAAATGGTTCAAGCGGCCACAGCGAACCTCCCCCATGTTACGGTGGACCTCTTTGATGGCCTCCTGATTCATTATCTTGAACAGAAAAAAGCGGGGGTTATCCTCCGGGGAATTCGGGCCTTTTCGGATTTTGAATTTGAATTTCAGATGGCGTTGATGAACCGGAAGCTCAATGCCGATATTGAAACCCTTTTTCTCATGCCCAGCGAAGAGTATGCCTATGTCACCTCCACCCTGGTCAAAGAGGTGGCAAGCTATGGCGGCAATGTCTCCGCGTTTGTGCCCAAGGGAGTGGTGTCGCGACTTCACCGTAAATTTTTCCAGAAAACGAAATGACTCTCGCCCGACGAACCACTCAAATTAAACCCTCCGCCACGATGGCGATGGCCGCGAAGGCCAAAGCAATGATGGCGCAGGGAATCGATGTGATTGACTTCAGCCTGGGAGAGCCGGATTTCCCTTCGGCGGAGGTGGCTTCAGAGGCAGGCGTCGCGGCCATTCGCCGGGGAGAAACAAAATATACCCCGGCCAGCGGGACGGGGGAAATCAAGGATGCCATCCTCAAGAAATTAGCCAGCGAGAACGGTCTTTGCTACACCCCGAAAGAGATTATCGTCTCCTGTGGCGCAAAACATACCCTCTACAATATCGCACAGGCCCTCTTCGACCCAGACGACGAGGTGCTGATCCCCGCCCCCTACTGGGTCTCCTATCCCGATCAGGTCTTACTGACAGGCGCCACGCCCGTCATCGTCAACACGCGCGAGGAAAACCATTTTCTGATGACACCCAATGAGCTAAAAAAGGCCATTACAAAAAGAGCAAAAGCAGTCATCCTAAATTATCCTTCCAATCCAACAGGAGCCACTTACTCCAGAAAACAGCTCATGGCGCTCGCGGAAGTCCTGTTGTCCTCCGGACTCTGGATCATTTCCGATGAAATCTACGAAAAATTTACCTATGGCGCCGGGCACGTCAGTCTCGCGTCGCTCTCCCCGGCACTGAAGGCAAAAACACTTTTGGTCAATGGGGTTTCAAAGGCCTATTCGATGACCGGGTGGAGAATTGGCTACGCGGCCGGCCCCCAAGAGGTGATTGAGGCGATGGGGATGATCCAGAGCCAGTGTACCTCAAATCCCAGTTCCATCTCGCAGGTGGCGGCCACCGCCGCCTTGTTGCATGGCACCTCTTTTGTGAAACAGATGGTCGCCGAATTTGAGATACGGCGGCAGGTCATGGTGGAGGGGCTCAACCGGATTCCCGGCATAAAATGCCCTCTGCCTGCGGGAAGTTTCTATGCCTTTCCCAACATTTCCGGGCTCATCGGTAAAAACCACTCCGGCGGACAAATCAGTTGCGCCGCCGATCTGTCCGCATTTTTTCTGGAGCAGGCGCGGGTTTCCACGGTTTCCGGAGAGGCCTTTGGCGCGGAAGGCTATCTTCGTCTGTCGTATGCCACCTCGCAAGAGATGATCCGATCCGGTCTTCAGCGATTGGAAACCGCCGTTCAACAGTTAATCTGACTCTCTAAATCCATAAACAAGGAGGTTTACTTGCCCATCTATGAATATGAGTGTGATGTCTGTAAAAACAGGTTTGAGGTCATGCAGAAACTTGCCGATTCGCCAATCGAAACATGCACCCGCTGTAGCGGATCGGTGCATAAAGTCATCTCAAGCTCCGGCCTGGTTTTTAAAGGCAGCGGCTGGTATCTGACCGATTACGCCCGAAAAAATTCGGCTTCAGAAACAAAAGAAACCAAAACAGAAGTAAAAAAAGAGACGCCCTCTACCCCGGCGGCCGAGGGGAAGGCCCCTTCGGAAGCCCCGAAAAAAGAAGCCCCGCCGAAGACCCCTTGACAGGCCGTCGAAAAAGTCCCTCCATCGATTTCTTACTCCTCTGTTTTAATCGGAGGGAGGGAGGGATCCGTACGCTCGGCCTTCCGAACATTAAACTTCTCCAGACGATACTGTAAGGTCCGGTAACTGATCCCAAGGAGCTTGGCCGCCTTGGCCATCACCCCCTGGCTCTTTTCCATCGCCATCATGAGAATCTCTTTTTCAAACGCCTCCAGCGAAAACCCCTCCTGAAGAATATCGGTGCCAAAAGGGGCCGATGGACGCGATTTGGCGCATACTTCAAGGGGAAGATCTTCAACCCCGATCATCTCCCCCTCACAGAGCAGAATCGCTCGCTCAATCGCCGACTCAAGCTGACGCACATTGCCTGGCCAGTGATAATCCAAAAGGTAGCGCAACGCCTCCTTGGAGAGGCCCTGAACGGTCTTTCCAGTACGGTGGCTATACTTCTTGATGAAGTAATCAGTCAGCAGCGGGATGTCACTCGTCCTTTCAGCCAACGCAGGCAGGGAGATCGAAATCACATTGAGACGGTAGAAAAGGTCCTCTCGAAAAGAACCCGCCTCGATTTCTTTCTTCAGATTTTTATTCGTTGCCGCAATCACACGGACATCAATTTTAACCTCTTCCCTTCCACCCACCCTCCGAATCTCACGCCCCTGAATGGCCCGCAACAGCTTGGCCTGCATCGTGAAAGAAAGATCGCCAATTTCATCCAGAAAAAGCGTTCCGCCATCTGCCGACTCAAACAGACCGATCTCTCTTCCCGTCGCCCCCGTAAAGGCCCCCTTCTCATACCCAAACAGCTCGCTTTCAATCAGCGTATCTGGAATGGCCACGCAGTTGATCGCAAGGAACGGACGGCTTTTCCGAGGACTTTCATAGTGAATGGCGCGCGCCACCATTTCCTTTCCAGTCCCGCTTTCCCCCAGAATAAGAACCGTTGCCATACTGCCGGCAACTTTATGGACCATCTTGAAAACCTCCTGCATTTTCGGATGATCGCTGATCATCGTGGACAGGCCATACCGCTCGGTCAACTGCTGCTGCAACCGCTTATTCTGACGAACCAGATCAATCTTCTCAAAAGCGCGCGCGACCAGGATAAGCAGCTTTCCTCGATCCAACGGTTTCGCCAGATAATCAAAGACACCCTTTTTTATCGCCTCCACGGCGGAGTCAATGGAGCCATGTGCCGTCATCACAATCACACAAACCTCGGGGGTGACACGAAACAGCCGGGGCAGGAGAGAAAGCCCGTCGTTATCGGGCATTTTTAAATCGGACAAAATCAGATCCACCGAAAAACGGTCCATGACGCGAAGGGCCTCCGCCACACTCCCGGCCACCTCGACAACATAGCCTTCCCCGGTCAGGATCCTCTGTAAAATATCCCGCTGTCCCTTCTCATCATCAATGACGAGGATCTGGCGCTTTACCATTGAGAACACTGTCCCATCAAAAGAATTAGCGGTCCACTCTTAAAACTGGCAATTGGAGGGTAAACTGGGCCCCCTGGCCAACCTGACTTCTCACGTCAATGGCCCCGCCATGCTCCTCCACAATTTTCTTGGTCAAGGCCAGCCCCAATCCAATGCCTAACTTTTTCGTCGTGAAATACGGCTCAAAAATCTTTTTTAAATCCTCTTCGGAAATACCGCAACCGGAATCCTGAAAGGTCACGTAGAGGGACGCCTTCAGCCACTCCCCTTCAGAGGGAGAATAAAAATCGTGCCGAACGCGAATCTCTAATTTTCCCCCATACGGCATGGATTGAATCGCATTGAGGATGATATTGATAAAACAGGTCTTTAACTGTTCAAAGTCCGCGCTTATTTTCGGCAGATTGGCATCGGGATGGATGGCAATTTCCACGCCCTGATCTCCCGCCTTGTGGCAAGCGAGTGCCACGACATCAGAAAGCAAATCCACAATATCCGTTTCGGCAAAATGCAGGATCAGGGGTTTCCCATATTTTAAAAAATTCTCAATCATGTGATTGAGGCGATAAATCTCTGCCTTGATGTTTAAAATCACCTGCTCCGATTCTTTTTGCCGAACCGCATCCCATTTTGAAAACTGGGACTGAAGATAGTCAATGCTCAAGTTAATGAGATTCAGCGGATTCCGAATTTCATGGGCAATTCCCGATGCCATGTGGCCGAGCACGGAGAGCTGCTCGGCATGGCGCAGGCGCTCTTCCAACCCTTTTTGATAGCGCAACTTCTCCACCATTTCGTTGAAGCTCCGCGTTAATTCGCCAATTTCGTCATTGCGATGTACGGGAAGCGTTTGGGAAAGATCGCCGGAGGCCACCTTTTTCGCCGATTTAACCACCGCATCAATCGGCCGGGTATATTTGATCGAAAGAAAAATAGAAAAGACGATCCCGGAGAAAAAAATGATAACCGTGGTCACTAATCGACGGCGGTGATTGTCCTGTAGAAACTGGCCATAATCCTCCAGAAACATCTTGATGTGCACAAACCCCAATGGCTTCGCCCCGACCACGATCGGGACAAGCAAATTATACTCACGATGGGGGCTGCGCTCATCCTGTTCGTCCCCCAATTGAGCGGTAATAAATAAATCTTTATGTTTCGGATCCACTCTCGGTTCAATCTTGGCCCCCACCCGATCGGGATTGGAACTTGCGATCACCTCCTGTTCTGCACTCACAATGGAGAGCTCTTTGACCCCTTTACTCTTCAAGCGCTTCACATAGTCTGCGAGACGCGCTTCATTGGTCCGCTCCGTGCTGGTTAACTCCTCAACGCTAATCTGAATGGCATGGGAAAGATCCCCGATATTATCTTCAAACCGCTTGATAAACTCCTGTTCGCTACGCACGTTGTAAACATAGGAGGCCCCCAGAGAAAGAAGCGTCAGAAGGAGCATCATGAAAACGAGTTTTGTTGCGAGGTTAATCCGGCGAAAAAACATGACCCTCTCCCAGTTTACAAGAGTGAGCCTCTTGCGAAAATATCGTGGATGGCACGGGGAGCCATGACCGTGAAGGGGACATTGAGTCGGGTGTTACGAGGTTTTCCTGGACCCCTTTGGGGAATCCTCTCCCTTCGGGGCAGGCCCCCGTTTGACCAGGGGGACTTTGTTGACTAAGGGGACTTTGATGGAGAGACGCGTTCCCTGCCCCGGGGCCGAATCAATGAAAAAGGTCCCCCCCATCAATTCAACACGCTCTTTCATTCCAAGAATGCCCACTCCCCCACGCGGCAGGGACATAAAATAACGTTTGACGTTAAACCCAATGCCATCATCTGTAACACAAAGCGTCGCCGCAGACTCTTTTCGGTCGAGGGTGACAATCACTGACTCGGCTTTGGCATGTTGAACAACATTAGTAAGCGCCTGCTGGACGACCCGATAAAACAATAACTCCATCTTTTGCGAGGACCGCTTTTCAAAACCGCTGACCTGAAGCTGAATGCGGATATTTTCTTTCTTCGCGAGATTTTCCGTATACATACGGAGCGTCGGAACCAGACCCGATTCATTCAGCCCCACAGGGTGTAAGAAACTGACGAGCCTTTGCACCTCCGCCTGCGCGGAAGAGACCGCCTTAGACATTTCCGCAAGCGTGCCCTTCATCTCCGGGTCGACACTGCCTTGATCGAGTCGTTTCAGGTCGGCATGCAGACCACTCAACGGCCCGTCCACGCCATTTTTAATCTCGTTCGCAACCCTTCGCTTTTCCTCCTCCTCGAGGTTAAAAATCGCTGCGGAGGCCGACTGCAACCGCTCCACATGCTGAAGCGCGCTATGATGCGCCGTCGCGTTTTCAATCGCCAGGGCGATCTGATGGGACAGACCGACAACTTTTTGAATCTCCTGGGGTGTAAACCGCCGGAAGCAGCGAACGTCATCCAGCACGAGGACCCCAATCACCCTCTCCTTGCGAATCAGGGGAACCGATAGAAGTGACTTGGATTGAAAATGATCCTGCCACTTCTTCCCGACCTTCTCATCCCTTAAAACATTTTCAATCGCGAAGGGATAGCGGTTTCGCGCGGTCAACGTAACGATGTGAGGCAGATTCATCCGAAGATCCATCCCCCGAACCACATCCCCATACGGGCTTGACGCGGCAACACCCACGAAACTCCCCCGCCGCTCATCCACGATGAAAAGATAGGCGTTACTGGCATGAATGACCTTTGGGAGATGGGCCACCACCTCCGAATAAAGCAGATCCGGATGAAGGTGCCGGGCCAAGGCCTGGCTGCATTCATTGAGCAGGATCAACTCCTGCCGATCTTCCCCAGCCTGTTCAAATGATTTCAAGCCCCCCACAGCGCCCCCCAGCGCCTCGGCCAATTGGGTTAACCGGCCAAGCTCTGCGGAAGTATGCGACCGGGTTCTGCTAAACACAGACACCATTCCAAAAAATGCCCCGGAGCATTGAATGGGGGCCATCATGTACGCCTGAAGCCCGTCTTCACCCACAAGCTCTTTATGCGTCGTCGCCTTCAACGCTTCGGGCGGGAGAAGCACCGACTGAAAGTCCTGCACCAGAGGACTCAAAACAGACTCATCCGATCGAAGACCAGTTTCGGTGAGCCGTTTGACCCGGTCCGGTAACACCCCAAAATGAGAAAGCAGAACCAGTCGCTTTTTCTCCTCCTGAAACCGTAAGAAATAGCCCCCGTCTCCCCCCACTTGCGAGAGGATTTTTTTAAGAACCCCCAGGAAGAAATCTCCCTGCTGATCCCCAGAACCACGCTGTGTCAAGAGGGTCTCCAAGACAGCGTCCTCCGCCTCTTTTTCAACAGGGGAAGAAGCCGCCTGCGAGGACTGCGAGGCAGGTGAGGCCAGTGAGGCAGGTGAATCCGGTAAGGCCTGCGAGGAAGACTGGGATAGGGCTGTTTCCCCCTCTGTGGGAGCAGGAGAAGGGCTGGATGCTTCCCGGGTCACTGGAGACTGGGCGCTACCGGAAAACAGAAACGCCATGAGGCGTGAAAGAAACATCAATTGTTCCACCTTTTCGCCAACGAAATGGTCCGTTAAAGAGGATCCAAATGCCAACGATCCGAGGACCTCTTCTCCCCGCTGGATCGTCACGCCAGCAAAGCTTTTAACATTCAGGCCACGGATCATCTGCCCCACGAAACGACGATCCTTTGTAATATCTTCCGAAAAAAGGGCCGTGCCAAACTGCATCACAATCGTAGGGAGCGACTGCCAGGCGCGCGGGACCGGCTTCGACCCAAAATCTTTTGGAAACCCCCGGTGCGAACGCAACACCCATTCCTGGCCTTCCCGCACAAAAAGGATGGCCACTTCCGCCGCCATCGTCTGTTGGGCGATATCGAGAGGCAAGCCCGGGTCCTCCGAGGAGGTTTTTAACAATTCGGGATATTTGCCGAGAAAACTCGAAAAGTCTTCTTCTTTTCCATCCCCTTCGACGACGAACGGATCGCAGAGGACATCAGACGAATCGTTCCCCCCTAACGGACCCGCATCCTCCTCAAACATCAGAGAGACTCATCCCCATACGGTTTAACACAGCGCTGGACCAATACGGCAAGACCACCACGGAAAGCTTATGACGGGCCACATAATTTCGAAAATTCTGCGGGCATTCTATGGTATTTTTCCGGGTTCGTCAATCTATCCGCCGCCTTCACGTAAGCCGCCGGGAAGGGGAAATTCTTAAGCGCCGCAAGGGGAACCCACTTTAGCGGCAACGACACCTTTTTGATCGGCCCGTTGACCCCACAGACAAAAAAATGGAGGACCATTTTGAAATGGGTTAAGGTGTGCCGTAGATCAAATGAGTGTTGCGCGGTGGTTAAAGATCCCTGTTGTTTTAAAAGCGGCGCAAGCTTCTCCCCCAACAAACGCCCTGCATCCCCCTGTCGAGGCATCTCCTCTGTGGGAAACTCCCACAGTCCCCCGAACAGGCCACTTGGGGGGCGCTTTCGAATTAAAACAGAATCCCCGAAGAGAATCATTCCAACCACATAATTTCGGGTCGGAATGGGTTTTGACTTTTTCTTGATGGGAAGCGACGCCTGTAGTCCGGAGCGGTATCCCTCACAACCGCTCCGGACGGGACAGATAGAACATTGTGGCAAGCGAGGGGTACAGCAAGTCGCCCCAAGGTCCATGATCGCCTGGGTAAAGACCCCTGTTTTTTTCATGGGAAGAAGCGCCTCCGCATACCGCCATAACGCCGCTTCACCCTCCCGGCTTCCTGGGTCTTTCCGCAGGCAAAAATACCGGCAGAGAACCCGTTTCACATTGCCATCTAAAATGGGATGACGCTGATCCAAGGCAATATTTAAAATGGCCCCAGCGGTAGAACGGCCGATGCCAGGGAGCGCCCGCACCGACTCAAGGGTCG
>CAYRGU010000143.1:0-6608 GCA_964423845.1 uncultured Nitrospirota bacterium | reverse complement strand
TCTGAAGTTTGACGAATCATGGGTTGAGGTCATTTCATAGGCCACCATGGATACCGTCTCGCCAAAGCAACGATCCCAAATCATGACGAGAGTCAGATCAACGGGAAACAAGTCCACGGAATCAGCCGTAATCGCCGCTTTTCGCACCCGTCACATTTCGGGGTGGCGACGACAGTATCCGACAACAGGCACACCAGACTTCTGTTTTCCAAAGCACAAGATTGCCGTCTTCGTCGATGGATGTTTCTGGCACGGTTGCCCGAAGCATTGCCGAATGCCTGCAACCAATCGCAAATACTGGAACCAGAAAATCGCGCGGAATGTTCAGCATGATACCATTGTCGGCCACACGCTCCGCAAGAAAGGATGGAAAGTCATTCGGATTTTGGAGCATGAACTTCACGGCGGAACGGGACTGGCCAGAAAAATGAAACGAATCAAAGAGATCGTCCAACAATCGCCTGCACTTTACGTCGCTACGCGCCGAAAGTGAGGCGTGACGTTATTAGTTGGTTCTTATAAGTTTTGAGTGGGTATCGCATTTTTAATCCTCCCCTTGGATAGGGGAGGTTAGGAGGGGTGTATCGCCGAGGGATTCATAATAGAACAGGTCAAAATAACCTCCCCTACCCCTCCTTGATAAGGAGGGGATTTACCCACTTGAAACTCAAGGGAACCTTTAAATTCAACCCCTTCTGGATTGTGAAGCAATGACGATTCGAACATTGAAAACAGGATTTGTGCGGCAGGCATTTTTTATCACACTTTTTCTGTTTGTCTGTCCCCCCGCGCTCTTTGCCGTGGATGCGGATGAAGAGAATACGATTGAGATTTATCAGCGGGTCAACGCCAGCGTGGTCAATATCACCCGTATTGCCATCTCGTATGATTTTTTCTTAAATCCAATCCCCTCCGAGAGCGCGGGATCGGGATCGATCATTGATAAGAGGGGGTATATCCTGACCAATTATCATGTTGTCCGAAATTCAGACCGGTTAGAGGTTACACTTTCGGATGGCAGCAAATGGCCGGCTGAACTGGTGGGGGCCGATTCACAAACCGATATTGCGATCATCCAGATTAAGGTCCCTTCCGAGCGGTTGACCGTGATTCCTCTTGGAAATTCGGAGGGGTTGCGTCCCGGTCAAAAGGTGTTGGCCATTGGAAATCCATTTGGCCTGGAGCGGAGCTTAACGACGGGAATCATCAGCGCCATGCGAAAACATGTGAAGTCTGGCCGGTTTGAGATGGATGAGGTGATTCAGACCGATGCGGCGATTAACCCGGGAAATTCGGGCGGGCCGCTGATTAATTCTGAAGGACGCGTGATCGGTGTGAACACCGCTATTTTCACCCCTTCGGGGGGGAGCGTCGGGATTGGCTTTTCCGTGCCGATTAACATTGTGAAGAAGAATCTCAATGAATTGATTACCAAAGGCTATGTCGCCTATGCCTGGCTGGGGGTCGATTTTCAGCCGCTGATTCCACGATTTGCAGAAGCGCTTTCGTTGCCTGCGACCCGTGGTTTGCTGGTGGCCCGCGTGTTACGGGGTGGCCCTGGGTATAAAAGCGGCCTCCGTGGCGGGACGCACCGCGTTGAAGTGGGCAATGCCATTCTGATTGTTGGGGGAGATCTGATCGTCTCCATGGATGGAGAGACCACCCCTTCCACGGAGGAGTTCCAGCGGATCATGCGGCAGAAGAAGCCCGGGGATCGCGCCCAGTTCACCCTTTGGCGGGGGAGGGTTAAAAAAGAGGTTGAAGTGATTCTTGGAGAAAGGCCACGGGAGTGAGGAGGCAGGGTGAGAAAAAGAAAGTGACGCCAATGCAATCTGGGGATGCGCCGTGGGTCTGACATTTCAAGAACTCGTGACCTATTTTTCACGGCTTGAGGAGACCCCGAAACGGCTGGCGATGTTTGACATTCTGGCCGAGCTTTTCCGCAGGGCTGATCTGGATGAAATCGATAAGAGCATCTACCTGCTTCAGGGGGAACTGTTGCCTGCGTTCCATGGGGTCACCCTGGGCCTCTCGGAGAAGTATCTTTTACGCGCCATTGCCCGGGTGGCCCAGGTTGAGCTCGCCTGCGTGGCCCATCAATATCGGTTGATCGGGGATTTGGGTCTGACCGCAGAGCACTATATTTCGGGGAGGGGGCGGGATTGGGGCGTGGTGGCGATTTATGAAGCCCTTTCCAGAATTGCGGCGATCTCTGGGGAGGGGAGTGTTGAGGGTAAGATTGACGCGGTCTCTGACCTCCTCGCATCGGTCTCCGGCCTGGAGGCGCGTTATCTGATCCGTTTTCTCTCCGGAAGGCTCCGGCTGGGGGTGGGAGATGCCACCCTCTCGGAGTCCCTGGCGCTGGCCAAAGGAGATCGGGCCATGAAAGGGATGATCGATCGGGCGTATAACCTGACCTCCGATTTAGGGCTGACGGCCAGACTGTTTTTTGAACGAGGCCCGGCGGGGGTTACGGGTCTCTCGGTCCGCTTGGGGTATCCCATTCGCCCGGCCCTTTGCGAAAGACTCATTTCTCCCGAAGAGATGATTAAAAAAATGGGTCGGTGTGCCATCGAGGCCAAATATGATGGACTCCGCTGTCAGGTCCATCAGGGACGCGACGAAGTCGTCATCTTTTCGAGAAATCAGGAGCGGACGACGGGGATGTTTCCCGAAATTGTGGCGGAAACCGGCAGAATGTTCGCGGGGCAGTCGCTGATTCTGGAAGGGGAGGCGTTGGCCTACAACGAACAGACCGGCGACCTGCTTCCCTTTCAGGTGACCATTCAGAGAAAGCGAAAACATGACGTGCAGGAGATGGCACGAGACTGTCCGTTGAAGTTTTACGTTTTTGATCTTTTATACCTGAACGGGGTTGACTACACCCAACAGCCTTATGCGATACGCAGAAAAAAACTCACCGAATTGATCGGGAATAACCCGGAGCGCGGGGAGGTCATGATGCTGGCCGAAGCGATTGAGACGGAGGATCCGAAGTGTATTCAGCAGTTTTTTGATACGGCGGTTGAAAAGGGGCTGGAGGGGATCATTGCCAAGCGGTTAGACGCCCCCTATTCCGCCGGGGCGCGTAATTTTAACTGGATCAAGCTCAAGCGAAGTTACAAGGGAGAGCTGGCCGACTCTGTCGATCTTTGCATCATCGGCTATTACAGCGGGAAAGGGCATCGGGCCCGGTTTGGAATTGGGACGATTCTTTGCGCGGGGTATGATTCAGCCGCAGATCTCTTCAAGAGCGTGAGCAAAATTGGCACCGGGTTTTCGGAGGAGGAGTGGGTGCGGTTGAAGGGACTGCTGGACGAGGCCGCCTCAACGTCGCGCCCCGCCAATGTTGATTCAGACCTGGTGCCAGAGGTCTGGGTCCATCCCAAATATGTGATTACCGTGACCGCCGATGAAATTACCCGTTCTCCAAATCATACGGCAGGACGGGATGCCGGGGGGGCTGGCTATGCGCTCCGCTTTCCCCGTGTTCAGGGGTTTATTCGGGAGGATAAACGGGCGGAAGATGCCACATCGGTTTCCGAGATTGTGGCGATGTTTAACCGACAGAGGCCTGTGAGAAGTGAGAGGGGAAGCAATGCGTCTTTTTAAAGAAGGGGAGCGAATCCATCTGGTGGATCTGAAGGGACGGACCTATGCGTTGACCTTAAAGGCGGGGGCCAAGTTTCAATTTAGTGGTGAGATGTTGCTTCACGATTCCCTGATTGGCCAGGAGGATGGGGTGGAGATTGCCCTCTCTCGGGGAACGCGGTTTTTCGTCCTTTATCCCACCCTGGCTGAATATACCCTTCAAATGCCGCGCGGCGCGCAGATTCTCTATCCGAAAGATCTTGCGTTGATTCCCCTCTGGGCGGGGGTCTATCCGGGGGCCACTGTGGTGGAGGCGGGGATTGGCTCCGGCGCGCTGACCCTGGCACTCCTCCAGGCGATTGGTGAAAAAGGGCATCTGATCAGCTATGAAATTCGTGAGGATTTTGCCGCGAGGGCGATGCTGAACGTTCGTGCCTTTTTGGGGGAGACGGACCAATTGACGCTTCGCCGCGCGGATATTTACGAGGGAATTCTGGAGACGGCGGTGGATCGGATTGTCCTGGATCTTCCGGAGCCGCATCGCGTGGTGCCTCATGCGGTTGAGCGCTTAAGATCCGGGGGCCTCTTTCTGGCGTTTCTCCCGACCGTGCCGCAGGTGGAACGGCTGGTTGCCACCCTGCGGGGATGCCCAGAGTTCGAGTGGATTGACACGTTTGAGACGCTGCTTCGCGGCTGGAACATTGATGGACGGTCTGTTCGTCCAAACTTAAGGATGGTGGGACACTCCGGTTTTATCACGACGGCACGGCGTGTCCGTCGGATGTCGAAAGGGGAAAGGCCCCCCTCTGAAACCGGCGTCAGCCCCGACGCCACGGCCTCCTCTTCGCTGGATCACGTGAATGAAGAGATGACATGAGCTCGCCCATCGATCCTGCCATCGATCCTGATTGTGAGCCCCGATCGTGGGAGAGATTATCCGCGCATTATGACATTGAAAAGAAACTGGCCAATCGGCTTCGCGTTTCCTCCAGGGAAGAGAGGGGGCATTTATACGCCTCCCTCTACGCGGAGCTGTATCGCCGGGTGCCCGACCATCCCCAGCTTCGTCAGAAATCAGCGGCAGAGATGGCTCGGAAGATCCGATGGCAGGTTAATTTTCTTCGCCGCTTTATCGGTCCCGGGACGCTGTTTTTAGAGGTGGGTCCGGGGAGGTGTGAGCTTGCCCTTGAAGTGGCCTGTCGTGTGAAGCGCGTGTACGCGGTGGATGTCACGGAGGTTGTGGTGCCCCCCTTGCCGTATCCCGATAACTTTCTTGTGTTTTTGTCGGATGGAAGCCATATCCCCTTGCGCCGTGAGAGCATTCATGTCGCCTACAGTCACCAGCTCATGGAGCATTTGCATCCGGATGACGCGATCCATCAGATGGAAAACATTTATCAGACCCTAACGCCTGGGGGGTGTTATATCTGTATCACGCCCAATCGTCTTTCCGGGCCGCATGACATTTCAAAATACTTCGACCCTGTGGCGACCGGATTCCATCTGAAGGAATATACCACTTCTGAATTAACCCCTCTGTTGAGGCAGGCCGGTTTTTCAAAGGTCATGCTCTATGTCAGGGTGAAGGGGCGCTTTGTGCGGATTCCATTTTTTCTGATCTGGTGTTGCGAGCAGTTTTTAAGCCTGTTGCCGGATCGGTTCCAAAAGGCCCTGGCGCGCCAATTTCCCTTAAAACATCTGCTGGATGTCCTCCTGGTCGGCGTGAAGTGATCCCCCGATAAATTATGGCTCTTTGGAGTTTTGAGTGGGTATTGCATTTTAAATCCTCCCCTTGGCGAGGGGAGCGACCCCTGCGAGCCATGCGATGGCTGCGAGGGGAGGTTAGGAGGGGTCTATCACCGAGGTATTCAGAGGAATCCAATAGAACCAGATCAAAATAACCTCCCCTACCCCTCCTTGAAAAGGAGGGGATTTGCTCACTTGAAACTCATAAGGAACAAAATTATTTAGGGTCGCCCTCATTGTGTATCAATCGCCTTAAGCTGAATGTCATCGTAGAAGACTTGATATTGGGTGGGTGCGGGATGTTCACAGGTGTAAAGATTCTGGGCCTCCAAGGTGATTTCAACGGCCGGATCAAAACCACGCGCCTCCCCCTTGATTTGAAATCCCGCCGGGGCCTGTGCAGTCGGTTTAGTGAGATCGAGCGTCGTATTCAGATCGTTGCCCTGAATCGTCAGCCCCAGATAGCGGTTGTTTGTAAAGTCAAAGCTTAGCGCTATCTGATACCACTGACCCTTCGACAGCCGCTGATTAAAAAGAGGGGCCCATTCCCCCTGGTGCCAGATGTTCCAGCCAGCGCCTCCATTGACATACGGATTGCCAACAAACTGAATGCCTGCGATGTAGGTTAAGTTCTTGCCAGAACTGGCGCGGGTGTTCTGCACACTAAATTCAGGCCCCGTTTGTCCATCCTCTGCATCGGTGGGGATGTAGGCAAACAGGCGATAGGTATAATGCCCCGTCACGCCTTGATCCTGACCATACAGTTTAAGCCGGCCAAAGGTATGATTGCTTTTGGTGGAGTGGGCCTGATTCGGCGCGACTTTGAGGCTATTCGCCCCCTGATGGGAAAACTCGGTTGATCGAGAGACGGCCCCCAGACCGCTTCCATAACAGGTGGTGTTGCCGCCAACAATCTCTTCAAAGATCGTCCATCCCTGGTCCGTTTCAAACCCATCTTCAACGAGTATGTCCGACGGGGTATATTTGATCCAGTCATAAGCAGCAGAAATCGGCGTGCCCGAATAGACAAACGGTCCGAGCCATGCGTCAACCCCCACCCCCGGCCAGAGGTTCATCATGATCTTCCCCGGGTGTGTCGGCAGGGGGCCGCGCGCGCCGGATTAGGTATGCACGAGTTTGTCATCCACAAACCAGCGGATCGCAGTGGGAGACCAGTCAAAGGCGTAGGTGTTATAGTCGGCTGCGGAATCAAACCCAAGATCAATCAGCGTTTCATGGCCGCCGATGCCATTTGTAAAATAGTTTGTCTG
>CAYRGU010000142.1:0-7846 GCA_964423845.1 uncultured Nitrospirota bacterium | reverse complement strand
TATTGCAACGGTCACCAAAATCATTGGGGGCATTTGTTGCTGGATTCAAATCTGCGGCCACCCAACGCATTAACGCATTGCGCGGTTCACCTGGAACGCCCGTCTGGCAACGCAACTTCTATGAACAGATCATTCGCAACGAAGCATCCCTGAATCACATTCGGCAATACATCGTGGACAATCCGGCGCGGTGGACATTTGACCGCGAAAATCCATTGGCTATCACGCCGGAACCGGAGGACGCATGGCGAGATTGACCGAATCCGTCGTCGAAGAAGCCGCCCTCGCATGGCTCGAAGCGCTGGGCTACGCGGTTCTGCACGGGCCAGACATCGCTGCGGGCGAACCCGACGCGGAGCGGATTATCGGGAGGACGGTCTGATGGAGGACAACCCAAACAGGCATCATCGACGATCCGTTCGTCTGAAGAATTACGACTATTCACAAGCGGGCGGGTATTTTATGACCATTTGCACGCAGGATCGGGGGTGTTTGTTCGGAGATATTGTGGATAGTGAAATGCGATTGAATGATCTGGGGAGGCTTGTTTTAGCGGAATGGCAGCGCACGGCGGATATTCGGGCCGAAATGAAATTGGACGCATTCGTCGTGATGCCGAATCATGTCCATGTGGTCGTATTCATTGAATATGATTGTGTTGAACCGGTAGGGGCGCACGGCTGTGCGCCCACAGGGGTCAATGTTTATACGGTCGGAACAGATGGTAATGGGGTTGCACCGGCAAGGGCGCACGGCCGTGCGCCCCTACTCACCGTCGCCTAGCCTGATCCTCGGGAACGCTACAGAACATGCGTGCCTCTCGTGCCGCTGAAGGCTGCGGCCGGGGCCTTTGGCGATCCGCAACACCTGAACGACGAGGAGTTCGAGTGGGTCGCCGTCCAGTCCCGACATCACTTGCGTCCGGGGATGTTCGTGGCTCGCGTGGAGGGCCGATCCATGGAGCCAGCGATCCCGGATGGCGCATGGTGCCTGTTCTCCGCGCCCGTCGAGGGAACGCGGCAGGGCAAGACCGTCCTCGTGCAACTCCGCGACGAAATCGATCCCGAAACGGGTGAGCGCTACACCGTCAAGCGCTACGAGAGCGAAAAAGCTCGGTCAGACGACGCCTGGCGACACACCCGGATTACGCTCAAGCCGCTCAATCCGGAATTCCAACCGATCGTGCTTGCACCCGACGAGGGAGAGCGGTTGCAGGTAGTGGCAGAACTGGTCGAAGTGCTTGGCGAGGCCCGTCGCGAGAATTCCGAGCCCGGCGACCGGCGTATCGGTGTGGTCTGGCACACGCAAGGCTCCGGCAAGAGCCTGACGATGGCCTTCTACGCGGGGCGCGTGATCCTGCACCCGGCGATGGCCAACCCGACAATCGTGGTGCTGACCGACCGCAACGACCTCGACGACCAGCTCTTCGGCACCTTCGCGCGCTGTCGCGACCTGCTACGCCAGCCGCCGGTACAGGCCGCCGACCGGGCCGACCTGCGCGCTAAACTTGCCGTCGCCTCCGGCGGCGTGGTGTTCACCACGATCCAGAAGTTCTTCCCAGATGTAGGGGCGGCCCCCTGTGGTCGCCCCATAGATGGGCAGGCACAGGGGCCAGCCCCTACATTGTCCCAACGGCGCAACAAGCCGCGACGCAGACGGTGCTGGAGCAGGCGGCTTTGTTATCTGGGGAATGGGCAGTCGCGTGAAGCCGTACAGCATCGTATCACTGGCCCAAGGCGGATCTGCTTCGTCTGACGAGAGGACCCTGCAGTACCAGGGGTCGCCCCGTTGCTTTGAAGAGGGAATCCTCCAGAGGGGAGGCCCTAACTCTGGGCCGCGTAGGTTCTTTTTCGTTTCGGCGAGAGGACAACTGAAACAAGAAAAATTGCCGTTGCCACCAGCACAATGGTGGCCCCCGAGGGAATATCAAATCCGTAAGAGATCAAAACCCCCGCCCAGGAAGAAAAAATCCCCACCCCCGCCGAAATGAGCATCATCGACCAGAGATGATGGGCCCACTGCTGGGCGGTCGCCGCCGGAATAACGAGGAGTGCAAAAACCAAAATTGCCCCCACGGCCTTCATCGAGATAACAATCGTCAGGGCAAGGAGCGTTAACAGAAGCAAAAAAAGGGTCTTTGCGGGAATCCCGCTCGCCTCCGCCATCTCCTGATCAAACGAGATAAAGTGCAATTCCTTGTAAAAGAGAAAGAGGAGGGAGAGGATGGCGATAGAGAGGCCGAGGACCACCTGAAGATCCTCCCGTGTCACGGACAGGATGCTCCCAAAAAGATACCCATAGACCTCCGGATTATAGCTCTTCATCAGGCCGATAAACAGAATCGCCAGGGCCATGGTCAGGGTATAGAAGATCCCGATGGGGACATCTGGTTTTACCTTGCCCCCCTGCTGAAGGAGGCCGGAGGCGACGACGGTCACCACTCCAAAAAGAAGGGCCATTCCGAGGGGAGAGACCCCGATGAGAAAGGCAAGCGTTACGCCGGCAAAGGCTGCGTGAGCCGTTCCGGCACCGATAAAAGAAAGCCCCTTCAAAACCACGAAGACCCCCATGATGGAGCAGACCAGTCCGATTAAAAATGAAGAGATCAACGCCCGCTGCATAAATCCATACGAGAACAATTCAAAGAAAGAATCCACGGGCAATCTCATTCGTGATGGTGGGTATCGTTTATAATGACATACGGCTGCTTGCCGCGTTCTGCCAGAAGGACATCCTTGCCATACACCTGGGCCAGGACCTCTTCCCGCAGGACGGCGCTTGGAGGCCCCATCCCCAAAAGATGGGTGTTCAAGAGGATGAGGGTGTTTGCCAGGGGGCTGATAATGTTAATGTCATGGGTGACAAAGAGAATGGTCAGCCGATAGCTTTGGCGCAAATTGGCAATCAGATCAATCAGCATGTGTTGCGCTGCGGCGTCAATCCCGGTGGTGGGCTCATCCAGAAGGAGAATCTCCGGACGTTGCGCAAGCGCCCGGGAGATGAGAACCCGCTGCTGCTGGCCGGATGAAAGCTCTCCGAACGGGATATCCCGCAGGTCCAGCATTCCAACGGCATTAAGCGCTTCACCCACAATCTCTCGATCGGCCTTTGCCGGGCGGTGACAAAGACCCAGCACCCCGTAGCGTCCCATCATGGTCACCTCCCAGGCCGTAATCGGATAGTTCGGATCGGTTCGCTCCTTCTGCGGCACATAGCCAATTCGCGCACGATGATAGCAGCGCAATGCTTCACACGCGCAATCGAAGATCTGGAGGGTTCCCCGCGTGGGATAAATCAGTCCTAAAATCCCTTTCAGGAAGGTGGTCTTCCCCGATCCGTTGGGGCCAATAATTCCGACAAACTCTCCTTCCAGGATGTCCAGCGTGATATTGTCCAACGCGACACGATTGGCATAGGCAAAGCTCGCCGCCATAAATCGAATCAGCGGTTTTGGCGGTGGGGAGGAAGTCGTCAATGGGGCCCCAGGGCCGCGACAAGGGTCTCAACGTTGTAGCGGATGAGGTCTAAATAGCGATCGGTCCCCGGGATCGCGCCAGTCAGCGGAGAAAGCGTGACAACGCGGATGCCGGTCTCTTCCGCCAACATCTGGGGAACTTTGGGGTTGAGCTGGGGCTCCGAGACCACGACCCTTATTTTCTCATGTCGAATGATTTTGATGAGCGCCCCGATCTGCTTTGCGGACGGCTCGGCCCCAACCTGGGAGAGAATATCGCCTCGAACCATAAAACCAAATTGACGGGCAAAATAGGGCCATGCGGGGTGGTGGGTAATGATCCGCCGGCTTTTCAGGGGGGCAATCCGGATTTTCAGGTCGCGGACCATCTTGTCCAATTCCGCGAAATAATTCATCTGGTTCCGAAGATACTCTTCTCGATGAGTCGGGTCGATCCGGACCAACCCCTGGGTAATCTGTTTGATCATGGTCTTGGCGTTCTCTGGATCGAGCCAGATATGGGGGTTGCCCCGGCTTTCGGGGTGCGCCCCTGCGAGAGGTGCGGCCTCTGAATGGGGGGGGTGACCGGTTTCCATCATCAACGGAACCCCTTCAGATGTCGTGATGACAGAGAGATCGCTTCGATCCGCGTTTTTAATCAAGGCCCTCACCCAAACCTCTAATCCAAGCCCCACTTCAACAAAAAGCCGGGCGTTCCTGACCGCGATCACATCGGTCGGTTTTGGGGTATAGGTATGCTCGCTCTCCAGTCCAGTCATCAGCGCTTTAACCGACACATGCCTCCCGCCAACCTGTTCGACAAAGTCTTGCAGCACCGGGAGGGTCACGACCACAGGAATCGGCTCGGCATGACCCAACCCCGTAAGGAAAAATGCGAAAAGGACCGTCATGAAAAAGGATAGCATTTTGGAGAACCTCTCTCCCCGATTGATCGAGGCGACAAACGGGGAACTGTATCCCAACAAAGTTGGCTATTGCAAGAGTAAGAACCTGTCTCGGTCTGACAACGTCACCGTCCGAACGGAATCGTTATCCCTGTCCCCGACAGAACCCTTCGAGGACAGGCCCCAGCGCGGATGGCAATCGGGTGGCCTTCGGAAAAAACCCCTCCTGGCTATTCCAGCCGAGACCCCCGCATTGACTTCGGCGTTTAAAACGGTCGACAATTTCAACTCCGAGATTGAACCAGATTTTCTTGATGCGCGTAAACGAGGGGTATGACCCGATCTCATCTTCAACGTCTATCCCCACGCCTCAACACACTCTATCGGCAATTCGATCACAGGGGACAGATGCAGGATGACCCGATTGCGTTTCCGCATCGATATACAAACCCCCTGGATATTGAAGTGGCTGGATGGATCTCTGCGGCGCTGGCCCTTGGCCGGGTGGATCTCTTCAAGAAGGTGACGGAGAAAATCCTTCACTTGATGGCGGGGCAGCCTCACGACTATTTAATGACCTTCAACGAAACCGAGGAGCGGAAGCGATTTCATGGCATCTCTTATCGCTTTTACACCAGCGAGGATATTTTTCGCCTCGTTGCGCTCATCAGCCAGGTGGTGAAGCGGTACGGCTCTGTGGGGGCGCTCCTTCGACCCCTCTATCGCGAGGAGGACGTGGACCTGGGCCCAACGCTTTCGCGCTTTGTTGAAACATTACGCACGATAGACCCACGCACGAGGACGGCGCATCCCTTTTTTTCTTCTCCCATCTCCGGAAGCGCCTGTAAACGGTTGAACCTTTATTTTCGATGGATGGTGCGTCATGAGGATGGGGTTGACTTTGGGATATGGCGGCATCTTCCCGCGTCGAAATTAATCATCCCGCTCGATACGCATGTTGCGAGGATCGCCCAATATCTTGGCCTCACACGGCGGAAAACCCCAGACTGGAACATGGCCGTGGAGATCACAGATTACCTGAAAAAAATTGATCCTGATGATCCGCTTAAATTTGATTTCTCGCTCTGCCACCTGGGGATCTCGGGGGCTTGTCCAATCACGCCTGATCGAGAGAAATGCCTGGTCTGTCCGCTGCTTGCTGCCTGTCGCAGAGGATGCCGACTGACGGAATAAATCCCGGCAAGTAGGTGGGTAATTTTCATCCTCCGAAAATAAAAACTGGACAACCTTCCAGGGAAAAATCGGCCGCAGGGAGGCCCTGGCTGTTTCCGAACGCGCTGATTTCTGCGTGGGCTACTTTAATCTGCACGGATGGAAGGCGATGGCGCCCCGAGTTATCTGTTCAATCCTTTGTAATGGGAGGTAAGGTGGGGGTAGAATCTGTAGCATTTGGAGAGCAGTTTTAAGAAACATTCTTAGGAGGAAATTATGGATTATCAAAGGTGTATTGTACGTGATCCTAAAGTCTGTGGCGGAGAGCCTGTGATCAAGGGGACACGCGTAACGATCCGCACGATCCTTGCCAGCTTGGCGGAGGGTGCACGGGTGAAGGAAATCCTCGAAGACTTTCCCACCTTAAAAGAAGAAGATGTCCGAGCGGTGATCGCCTTTGCCGCCACCTCTGCGGAAGAAGACCTGCCGGTTCTTAGCGTTCCGAGCATCTCATGAAGATCAAGTTGAACGAGAATCTCCCAGCGCGGTTGGCTGGTATTCTTACCCAACTCGGACATGAAACGGATACCGTCGCACAGGAGGGTTTAACCGGCCGTGACGATGGTCATGTTTGGGAAGCGGCACAAAAGGCCGACCGTTTTCTGATGACTCAAGATTTGGATTTCTCCGACCTCCGCCGCTTTGCTCCTGGAACCCACGCCGGTTTGTTGCTTCTTCGTCTGCGTGAACCGGGCCGAAACGCCCTCATAAGACGAGTTCAAACCATTTTTAAAACCGAGGAGGTGGGGCGGTGGAAGGGTTGCTTTGTCTTAATCACGGAACATAAAATTCGTGTCCGTTCTCCCAAGCCGTCGGAGGGGATGAAGAGATGATGCCCATGCCACGCCAAGAAAACCACCATGAACTGGTACAGAAGGCGGTCAAGATGATTGCCTCCGAAGAGAGGTTGGTTGGCGGTAAATAAGGCATGCCTGGCACCGTCACAATTATTGTGGGGTTGTCATTGCTGGCCTAACGATTGAGTTAAGCGGCGGCGCGGCGCGCCGTCCGCTTGAACGATTTGTTAGGCTTTTAATAAGTTTCTGCCCCTATTTTCCAGCACTTCAGCGACTGATTAGGCAAAAAGATTCGAGAAAAAGGTTGCGTCCCCTTTCCTCTAATTATTAGTTCACTATCCTACATTGCTTATTTTCAACAGAAGTTAAAGGCAAATCAAAATTTGTTTCTACAATGTCTAAAATGTTTGCGTCAATATTGTCATCAAATTTTCGAGCAAACAAATTGTCGCCTAATAGAAGAAAATCAATGTCGTCTTTTGTAAGAGTTTTTGGGCGTAGTTTGATTTTTCCACTTGCGATTAAAGATTTAGTGTCGCTCTCCGTAAGGGTTTTCGAGCGAAGTTTAATGCCTATATCTGGTATCCAAATGATAGCTCTTTTGTCATCATTTATTATTTTTCCGTTAAATGAGGTATTCATCATCACTGTCTGAAAGAACGATTCATCTGGTATTAACGTATAAAGATAGTAATCCTCAAACTTTTTCACCTCACCACTATTACAAATGAATTCACAACATTCCCTTGTCAAAATCTTCCATTGTCCACCAATGTAGGAAATAACATCTTTAAGATAAGCCCTTTTGTAAGGAACTCCCGAAAACCCAGTGCCTGTTTCTACAAAATAATTTTCAATGCGGTTCATGGTTTCTGGTCTATCCGTAGCCTGATTTGCAATTTTGATAAAATTATTCCCCTTGTTTTTACCAAGAAAATCACGAATAAAATCTTGGGATTTAAGCGGAAAATCTTGTCCGCTAAGGTTGATAAAAAAATCCCATTCAGCATTGATATCTAAAAGGTATTTGATGCCACTTAATTCAGCTTGAACCATACTATATCCGCCCCAAACTACATTCTTACTCTCTAACGTATATGCGTTTAAAAAATTCGATAGAAAATCTTGAATGTCGTCATAAATTTCCAAGCTAGCTTTTTTGTCTAAATGGATTAAATAGTAATTTTCTGGGTGGTAAATGGCTTTAAAAAGTCTTTTAAACTGTTCGGGAAAGCGATGAACCAAAATGAAGTAGGCAATCCGTATTTGTCCACTTGGGGCGTCAAAATTTAATTTTTCTTTTTGTGTTGAAATAAGGTAACTATTCAGCACGTTTTTTGGTTTCGTTTATTTTTTGCTGAATGAACTCGGGCCATTTTCCGCAGAACAATAAGTCCAGTGCCTCACCAACACCCACCCCATTCTTTCGACAGGTGGACAAATAGGACCGAATACGA
>CAYRGU010000141.1:0-13687 GCA_964423845.1 uncultured Nitrospirota bacterium | reverse complement strand
AGGTTAGGAGGGGTGTATCGCCGAGGGATTCAATAGAACAGATCAAGATAACCTCCCCTACCCCTCCTCAATAAAGGAGGGGATTTAAAAGGGGTGCCGTCCTTGAAAGAAGGAGGGGATTTACCCACTTGAAACTCAAAGGAACCATAAACTTGAAGCGGCCGATTTATCAGGCCGTTCAAAAAGCTCCAGATGCAAGGCCGCAGGGCTCGCAGCCCCCGCAGGATTCGAGGGAACCGCAGCGTACTAAGTCAGTACGTGAGGACTCCCGATAGTCCGAGAACGTAGCAGGTGGACTTTTTGAAGCGGCCTGTCACAGGCTGGCGTTTCTGCTGACCGCTTCGGCGGCGTCGGTCTCTCCCAGGGCTCGCCATAGCGCGACGCTTTTTTGATGTTCGCTTTTTGCCTCGTTCGCACGACCCAGTTTCTGGTAGAGATTCCCAAGTTTATTGTGAATGCGCGCCTGACCGGCGCGATTTCCCAGGGCACCGAGGAGGGTCAGGCCCTGTCGATAGGCCAACTCGGCTTCTTTGGAACGGCCTGACTGAAGATGGAGATCGCCCATGTTGCCAAAAAACTCTCGCTCCGAATGAAGATTGCTCAACTGCCGTTCGGCAAAATGGCTGTACCGATAGGCCGCATCGGCCTCCATCCGTTTTCCTTTTTGTTGAGAGGTCCTGGCCAGGTCATTTAAGTTTGTTCCCATGCCAATGCGATCCCCCAACTCGCGCTGTATCGCCTGAACCTGTTGATAAAGGGTTTCCGATTCTTTAAATCGTTTCTGAAGACGATAGATGCCGCTTAAATTATTCAGAATTTCACGTTCGGCAAAACGGTTGCCAAACTCTTTCACAATGGCAAGTCCCTGAAGATACATCGCCTCGGCCTCCGGCCATTGCCCCTGGCCTTCGTGGACAAGCCCGAGATCACTGAAGGTTTGACCCACCCCCAGACGGTCGCCAGTCTCCTTCTTGATGGCCAGGGCTTGTTGATAGAACAGCCGGGCCTCATCCCATCGGCCATGAAGACGACAGATGTTCCCGAGGGCACCCACCGTGCGTCCTTCGCCGAACCGATCTCCAATCTCCCGCTTCAGGGTGAGACCGGTCTGGTGGGTCTCTTCCGCCTCGGCCCACCGAGCCTGAAGCTCATAGACGCTGGCCAGTTGATGCAACGCGTATCCTTCGCCAAATCGGTCGTGAATTTCCTGTTGTAGGGCCAGCGACTGTTTGGCAAGATTTTCGGCGTCTCCCCACCGTCCCTGCGCCTGATAGATGATTCCGATATTATGAAGTGCCCGGGCTTCAGCCCGCTGATCGCCCGTGGCGCAAACGAGGGTTTGTCGATAGAGACGTTCCGCGTCACCCCAATGACCTCGGATGGTCCAGAAGTAAAACAAGTTGTAAGAGAGGTCGGCGACCTCCGCCCACGCGCCTGTGGCAAAGGCAATCTCGGAGGCGGCCATGATGTTGCGCCATTCGGCCTCGATCCAGTCCAGCGCGGCGACGATGACTTTGGGTAAGATCGTCTGCGGCTCCGTATGGTCCATTTTTTTCTTGGCGAGACGAAGCAGGGCCGTGGCCGCCTCGGTGCGACCCTCTGCCAGATGATCGAGGGCAAACTTTCGAATGACCGGATGCGGGACAAAACGCGCCCCGTTTTTTTTCCATAAAAAGGCGGCAACCAACGCTTCAGCGGCCTGAAGGCCATCGGGACCGGGGAGGAACGTATCGATCATTGACGCATCGACGCCTTCGGGCAGAATGCTGGTTTTCAGCAATAATCCCTGTGCCGCAGGGCTAAGGCGATTATAAGAGAGGGTGAAGCAGGCAAGCAACCGCTGGGTGGGTTCCGGTAGATCGGGCCTTTTTGTCCAGGCCATGGCGTGCTGCGCTTCAAATTGTTCCATCAGGTCGGAGGTTTTTTTACAATAAGGAGTGAACAGTTCGATGGCCAGGGGGAGATTGCCGGCCATGGCACAGAGCCTCTCCAATGCCTTGGAATCCGGAGAGTCTTGTTTTTTAGCCCTCTGGATGAGCAGCGTGATCGCATCGTCACGTAAGAGTGACGGGATCTCCACAATTTCACCAAGGGGATCGGCTGGCAGGTCTGTGGTGGTGATAAGAAGGCAGGCGGATCGGCTGATTTCCTGCAACCACCGGATGAGGTTGGCGTCCGTCGCCAACTTTTCAAAACCGTCGAAAACCACCAGCGCATCGTGTTCCTTGAGGTATTTTGAAACCCGCTCCTGACATCGTTTGGCCGACTCCCGTTCCATTCGGTCTCCCAAAAAAACAGACAGGATCTGGCGGAGAGCCTCTTCCAGTCTGGGTTTGGATTCGCCATCGATCCATGCGATCCCGTCCTGGAAGGTGCCTGCAGTTCTTGCCACGGTGAGGGCGAGGGCTGTTTTCCCAACCCCGGCGGGTCCATGAATCAAGGTAATCTGTCCGGCCTGAAGATGTGCCTGGAGGGTTGTTAAAAGTTCGGCGCGTCCGATGAGTTGATCCGGCGGAGGGGGAAGGTTCTGCGCGGGATGCAGTGCGTCTCGAAGGGATTGCGGTTTCCGATGGGTATAAAGCAGTTCGAAGATCGGCACGGGGAGATGATCCTGTTGCCCCTGTAACTGAACCTCGCTATGGCGGTGCAGGGTGATGTCGGCCAGATGCGCTTCGTCCACCAGCGCGGCCGTCGTGGCCGGCAGCAGAATTTGTCCGGCCTGTGCGAATCCATTTAGGGAGGAGATGTAACGCAGAGGGTGATCACGATAGTCCATCTCATCCGAAAGTGCCTCCACGGCGTAGAGACTGATTTTGACTTGAAGGGGGCCGGCTGGGGTCGCAATGGGATCAAAAGCATGACTGATCTGAACCGCCACGGCACAGGTGATGGCCTCTGCGATCTGGTTGAATTTCCCAAAATAAGTATTCCCCTCAACCCGCAATTCATGACCATGAGATCTTTTCAAAAAATCACGCAGGCGTTGACGGTGGGGGGTGAGGATATACTCCTCAAAATAGTCTTCACGTTCGATGGCACGCTTTCCAGGAAGTTGCGCCTTAATGGTGATCACGGAAGCAAGATCCAGGTAAATCAGAATGGCCATGGGGCGTGTTTTTACCCCGCTCACCTCCGAACCTGCCGCCATGGCCTCCTGGGACTCGCTGGCAGCGTTCTCGGGGGTCTCTTTGGAGGGGTCTTTCTTCAACCAGAGATCGAGGATGGCTTCATAAACCAGTTGCCACAAAACTTTTAAGTCTTTAAAAATCGAAGTATCTGCCACGAGGAATCCTGCCTGTTTGTATGAGAACGATCGCTACACCGGAATGCTAAAAATCGTAACCGCTTGGCCTCGAAATATCAACAGGTAAAAGGGCCTGTTGCACAACTCCTAATTTTCAATGTTCGAATCGTCCTCCCCCGGTTCTTGTCCGAGCGCGTTGGCCTTGGCCCGCACCCCTTTCAACCGCCCGCTCAACCCTGCCCCTGCAAAAGTTGGATGAACCGTAGTACTATGCGGGGTGCCCAATCTTTGGAGGAGGAATGGGAAGCCCTCTCTTTATGGCGGTTGCCTTTTGTTTGATCGGGATTTGGATTGTTCTCCTGGCGATTCCCGGTTTTCGCCGTCCCCCGCCTGGATTTGAACCGAAGATCTGTCCTGCCTGCAAGCGATCCAATGACTATCTGACTGACCACTGCCATGGGTGTGGTACCCGTTTGGATGAAGCGTTATGACAGAGGCATCTCTGGGGGGTCTTAGAATGCAGAAGGCAACGGGACAGGGGAAGACTGCTGCGATCATTGTCATTGGCAACGAAGTGTTGTCTGGCAAGGTGGTGGATCAAAATTCACCCTATCTTGTGGGTGAGTTAAGAAGGCTGGGGGTTGATGTCCAACGGATCAGTGTCATCCCGGACAAGATTGAGGTGATTGCTCAAGAGGTCGCGTTTTGTCGTCACCCCTTTGATTGGGTTTTTACCACGGGGGGAATGGGTCCGACCCATGATGACGTGACGATGCAGGGGCTGTCGCGCGGGCTTGACCTGCCTTTGGTTTGCCACCCTGTTCTGGAGACGTTGATTAAAAAAATATATCCGGGGAGATTGAACGCTGCGCAGATGAAATTGGCCCAGGTTCCTGTTGGAACCGAGGTGCTCTGGAAGGAAGGGAAGGAAGGAATGAACGTCCCGGTCCTCTATTTTGAGAATATCTATATTTTCCCGGGGATTCCGTCCTTGCTGATGAAGAAATTTGAGACCGTGAAGGAACGTTTTCGAGAGGCCCCGTTTTATCTTCAGAGGCTTTTTATCAAGGAAGAAGAGTATCGGATTGCGGGGCCGATGGATCAGGTCCTCGAGGCGTTTCCAGACCTGCTTTTGGGATCTTACCCCATCCTTGGCAATTTGGACTATGACGTGATGGTAACCCTGGAGTCCAAAGACAAGGCCTATCTGGAGGCGGTCTCTCGCCAATTGCGCGCTCTTTTACCAGCGGGGTCTATTTTTAAAGTCGAACAGGCAGGGCATGATTGAGTCGGGGAGACGATGCCATTGAACGCATATCTTTTGACGGTGGGCCTTCTTTTTTGCAGCAACATTTTCATGACGTTTGCCTGGTATGCCCACTTACGAAACCTGTCAGATCGCCATTGGATGATTGCCGCGCTGGTCAGTTGGGGGATCGCGCTGTTTGAATATCTGCTCCAGGTGCCGGCAAATCGAATTGGCCATGAAGTCATGAATGTCGGCCAGCTTAAAATATTGCAGGAGGTGATGACCCTGTTGGTCTTTGTTCCGTTTTCCGTATTCTACCTGAAAGAGCGGCTTAGCCTTGATTATTTGTGGGCGGGGTTGTGCCTGTTGGGGGCTGTCTTTTTTCTCTTCCGATCGAAGTTCCTGTGATCGGCGTCGTGAAGATGCGCTCCCTGCCGTACGCCTTTTGGGTCAGCGTTATGGTTTTGATTTACGTTCGATCAGTTCTATTTCGTATCGGTCGGGGGCCTCAATAAAGGCGAAGCGACTTCCAGAGGATGACGTGGTGGGCCCATCCGTCACGGGAATGCCCCTGGATTCTAAATTTAAAAGAATCTGATCGAGGTGATCCACTTCAAAGGCAAGATGGATCAGATCTTCCTGAACCTGGACCGGTCCGCTGGCAGGATATTCGCAGAGCTCAATCTCTTCATGGCCTCCCGGAACGGACAGAAAGGCCAGTTTGGACCCTCGTGGTGATTCATGCCGGTGGAGGACAGTCAGGCCGAGGATCGCGCAGTAAAAATGAATGGCCTCCTCCAACTGGGAGACCCGGAGGCGCGTATGAAGGAGGCGTTTAATCAAGGCCATGTTAGGACTTTGTCTTGAGGGAAGATTGCATCAGGCTGTCGGCCTGCTCCGGATAAAATCCGTCGTACCCGTTTCGTTCGGTGAGCTCTAATACGGAGAAGGCCGTGCCGTCACGAACCTCGGAGGCGGTGAAAACCTGACGAAGGCGCGTGCCACGCCCCCCGACGATAGGGCCCGCGAAGAGAACCTCCCTCGCTTGAAGAGACGATACCGCAGCTTCAATATCTTCGACTCGAACGGCGACGTGATGGAGGGTGCGATCCCCGAATCGCTCCACCCATTTTGGAATAATGCTTGTTTGACCCCGTGTATCGTCGTAGGCCTGATCGACAAACAAGGCGGGATAAGCAGGCTTGCGATAGACCTTGGCCCACCATCCTTGATCGGGATACTCGATCAACTCGTCCTGATCCAGGTAACCGAGCGCCTGGAATTCTTTGGCCCGCCGTTCGATGTTAAAACACCGAAGGGTGATATGGTCAACGGTTATGGATTTTCCTTCCTCGGAACAGAGCTTGGCATAAAGGCGAGCCGCCTCATTCCCGCAGAAGTAATCTGCGACCAACTGTTGAATCAGGGGCGTATCGTAAACCGGAATCATCCTGGGCCATCCTAAATCTGGCCGGATTATACGAGTGAATGATTTCAGTGTAAAGAGCGCCACATCAGGACGCGAATAGCGCCAACGGCCGATCCGCTCTGTTTCAGATGGGGTGACCCCATCCCTCGGCTTGACGGCCCGTCAAGCGTGCCATTAAGATGCGGGCTGGAGGGTTTTCGGATGGTGAAAGTACGCTGTTTTGCGGTGATGAAAACGGTGCTGGGGCAAGAGGAAGTTCTCCTGCCGGTTGGCCCTGATGAAACGTTGGGAACGGTGCTTCGCAGGCTGGAGGAAAACCGCCCTGGACTTTCTGAATTCATGGGGTCTCATCCGGTTTTGATTGCAATCAATGGTGAGCTGGCCCACCGGGAGGACCTTGTTCAGGACGGGGATGAGATTGCCCTGCTCCCCCCTTTTTCGGGAGGAGGAGCGGGGGTAGGGCGATGAGCGAGATAAATCTTTCAGATCGGATTCGGGTTCAGGTGGAGGATTTCAGCGTTGAGGATGAGACGGAGAAGCTTCGCAGCGTTTCGAAGCGGATTGGCGGCATGGTCACGTTTCTGGGCACAGCACGGGAGTATTCCAAGGGGAGAGAGATTCATCATCTGACCTTTGAACATTATCCCGGAATGGCCGAAAAATGCTTGTCCGCCATTCGGGAAAGGGCGTTAAAGGAGCACGATATTATTGACGTAACGATCCTTCATCGGGTCGGGAAGATTTCCATTGGGGAGAATATTGTTCTTGTCATCGCAGCTGCAGAGCACCGTGCCGCAGCTTTCACGGCCTGCGCCTTTTGCATTGATGAGCTAAAAAAAACAGCACCAATCTGGAAGCAGGAGAACACTGCATCGGGAGAGTTCTGGGTGGAGGATCATCCCTGATCGCCTTCAAAAAGGCCGAGTTGGATGAGGTCGGTCTCTGTGAAGGGGATGGGATAATTCCCGGTGAAACAGGCGTTACAGAAATGCTGGTTTTCGGGCGAGTCCGTATTGTACACCGCCCGGAACATCCCCTCCATCGAAAGATACCCGAGACTGTCTGCCGTAATAAACTCGCGAATCTCTTCGACATTTTTATTGGCGGCCAGCAGCTCTTTTTTCGTGGGGGTGTCGATTCCGTAATAGCAGGGGCCGACAATGGGGGGCGAGCTGATCCGCATGTGGATCTCTTTGGCACCGGCGGCGCGAATCATCTTCACGATCTTCTGGCTGGTGGTCCCGCGTACCAGGGAGTCATCCACCACGACAACCCGTTTCCCTTCCAGAATACCTCGAATGGCGTTCAGTTTGATCTTCACACCAAAATGACGGATGGCTTGCTGCGGTTCGATGAACGTCCGCCCCACGTAATGATTCCGTATCAGCCCCATGTCATACGGGATCTTGGCGGCCTCGGAGAAACCCAGCGCGGCGGGGACCCCCGAGTCGGGCACCGGGATGACAATGTCCGCCGCCACGGCGTGTTCCCGTGCCAGCTCTATTCCCAGGCGCTTTCGAATGGGATAGACCTGTCGTGAAAAGATGGCGCTGTCGGGCCGCGCGAAGTAAACATATTCAAAGACGCATTGCGCTGTGGGACGGGGGGGGAAGGGTTTGAAAGAGGAGACGCCCGTTTTGTTAATCCGCACAATTTCACCGGGTTCAATATCCCGAACCCACTCCGCGCCAATCAGATCGAAGGCGCAGCTCTCCGAGGCGAGGACGTGGCCCCCCTGAAGGCGGCCCAAAAGAAGCGGGCGGACGCCGTAGGGATCCCTCACCCCGAACAGCCCCTCTTCAGAGAGAAAGACGAGGGAATAGGCCCCCCGGACGCGCCCCAGGGCATGAATCATTCGCGGGAGGAGGGATTCCTGATTCGAGTGCGCGATGAGGTGGATAATCACTTCGCTGTCCATCGTGGATTGGAAAATCGCGCCGTACGCCTCTAACTCGTCCCGAAGAAAGTCGGTGTTAATCAGGTTTCCGTTATGCGCCATGGCGACGGTTCCGAGGGCGTAATCGACCACGATCGGCTGGACATTTTTTAAGATGCTATCCCCGGTGGTGGAGTAGCGATTATGACCGATGGCCGCGAAGCCTTTAAGCTGTCTGAGATGATCTTCGGCGTAGACGTCGGCGACGAGGCCCGTCCCTTTCTTTTGGTGGAAAGCCGCGCCATCATAGGTGACGATGCCGCTTGCCTCCTGCCCCCGATGTTGAAGGGCATAGAGGCCAAGATAAGTCAGATTCGCGGCTTCAGGGTGGCCGTAAATGCCAAAAACGGCACAGTCCTCATGTAATTTATCGAGTGGCGATTTGTCCATGGTCTTTCAAAAATATCGCTGGAGGCCGGTGGCATGGGCCTCTTGCATTGTTTTCACCGGAAGAGAAATACGCTCTTTCCCATCCACGAAAATTTTCATCTGGGTCCCACCGGTGAGGCCCATCACGGTATAGGAAAGGGCTGCTTTTTGAATATTCCCAATGAGGGCCTGCAGGTGTTCGGGTCGAGTCGTCACGATGGCTCGCGATTGAGATTCTCCGAAGAGAAAGGCATCATGGCGCACCCCCTTTGCGCCAGCCTCGACGCTCGCGCCGATTTGTTCGGGTGACAACAGCGCGCACTCGGCCAGGGCGACAGCGAGGCCCCCTTCGGCACAATCGTGTGCCGAGGCGAGGATCCCCTCCTCTGCGGCTTGTAAAAGAACGGCATGGAGGGCCTTTTCCTTGTCAAAGTGGAGCAGGGGGGGGAACCCTCGCTCCTGCGTATGAATCACTTTGAGATAGACGCTTCCGCCCATTTCGTCGAGGGTCTCACCGATCAGCACGACCGGGTCCCCTTCTCTTTTGAAGCCAGCGGTGACGGGGGCGTGCCCCTCGATAAGACCGACCATGGCGACGACGGGGGTGGGATAGATGCTTAACCCTCGCGTCTCGTTGTAGAGGCTGACATTGCCGCTGACCACCGGCAGATTAAACTGGTTGCACGCCTCGCTCATCCCCTCAATGCAAAGAGACAACTGCCACATGACCTCCGGTCGTTCCGGATTGCCAAAATTCAAACAGTCGCTTAAGGCAATCGGCTTGGCGCCGACACAGACCACATTTCTTGCCGCTTCCGCAACCGCGATCATCCCGCCATAGTAGGGATTCAGCAGGCAATAGGCGCTGTTTCCGTCCACGCTAATTGCTAACATCTGGTTGGTTTCCTTGATACGAAGCACGGCGGCGTCATGACCTGGACCGATCACCGTGTTCGTCTGAACCATCTGGTCATACTGTTGATAGACCCATTCCCGACTGGTCAGCTCCGGCGAGGCAAGCAGTGTCAAGAGCGTGTCTGAATACGATTTTGGCTCGGAGAGGGCATCCATGTTGAGCCCCTGAAGGGTCTCCAGAAAACGGGGCGGGGCGATCGGCCGCTCATAGACGGGGGCCTCCGCAGTCAGCGCCGAGACGGGGACTTGCGTGATGAGCTGATCCTGTTTTTTTATGGTGAGCTGCTGATCGTCGGTGACCTGGCCGATGACCGCCATATTCAGATCCCATTTCTTCAGGATCGCCTCGATCAAGGGCTCCTTCCCGGGCTGGGCGACCAGTAGCATCCTCTCCTGGGATTCGGAGATCATGATCTCCTCCGGGGTCATCCCCTCCTCCCGACAGGGAACACGGGAGACATCAATTTCAATGCCGCATCCGCCACGGTGGGCCATTTCCGAGGCGGCACAGCACAGCCCCGCCGCCCCCATGTCCTGAATGCCAATGAGAGCCCCCGATTGGATCAACTCCAGACAGGCCTCCAACAGCAGTTTCTCGCAGAAGGGATCGCCGACCTGAACCGTGTGGCGTTTTTTGACCGATTGTCCCAATTCCGCGCTGGCCATCGTGGCGCCATGGATGCCATCGCGGCCTGTTTTTGATCCGATGTAGATGACGGGATTGCCGGGACCTGCGGCGCGGCCTCGGATAATCTCTTCCTTGCGGGCGATGCCAAGGCAGAAGGCGTTGACTAAGGGATTGTTTGAATAGATGTCATTAAAATAGACTTCTCCTCCGACGGTTGGCACCCCCATGCAGTTTCCATAACCGGCAATGCCGGCGACGGCCTGCTCGAAAAGGTATCTGTTTTTAGCCTGATCCAGGGGTCCGAATCGGAGGGAGTTTAAGAGGGCGATCGGCCGGGCCCCCATGGTAAAGATGTCTCTGATAATGCCTCCGACACCCGTCGCGGCCCCCTGATAGGGCTCGATAAACGAGGGGTGATTGTGACTCTCAATTTTAAAGACGGCGACCCACCCTTCCCCGATATCCACCACCCCGGCGTTCTCTCCAGGGCCTTCAATGACCCGCTCTCCCGTTGTGGGAAACTTTTTTAAGTGAACCCTGGAACTCTTATAGCTACAGTGCTCGCTCCACATCACCGAGAAAAGGGCCAGATCGATGGGGGTCGGGGGGTGTCCCAGAAGGGATGCCACTTTCTTTTGTTCTTCCTCGGTCAATGGGGAGGAGACGACCTTATTTTCCGGCATGGACCCGCTCTCTGGAGAGAAGAAGGCTTTGGAAGAGCTTTAATCCGTCTTCCCGTCCGAGGATGGGGTCTGCGGCGCGCTCTGGATGCGGCATCATTCCCAGGACATTCCCGGCTGCGTTGCAGACCCCTGCAATGTTGTCGATGGCGCCATTGGGATTGGCTGCGGGGGATATTTCTCCGGCAGGGGTCGCGTAGCGGAACAGAACCTGGGCCTCCGAACGATCCGTTGGCGACAGGTAATAATTTCCCTCGGCGTGGGCAATCGGGAGCGAAAGAACCTGATGCGTCTGGTAGAGGGAGGTAAAGGGGGATTGGGTCTTTTCGACACGGATGGAACAGGTTTTACAGATAAACTTTAAGGACTGATTCCGAAGAAAGGCCCCAGGCAGGAGTCCCGCTTCGACTAAAATTTGAAATCCATTGCAGATGCCGAGAATCATTCCGCCCTGGGCGGCAAAGTCAAACACGGCCTTCATGATGGGGGAAAATCGTGCGATTGCCCCGGCGCGCAGGTAGTCCCCGTAGGAAAATCCCCCGGGGAGAATGAGCACGTCCACCGGGGGGAGACGATGATCCTGATGCCAGATCCGACTTGTTTTTTCTCCCAGGAGGTTCTGGGTGACGTGATAACAATCCTGATCGCAGTTAGAGCCGGGAAAGACGACGATACCAAAATGCATGGGACCCTCTAACGGGTTCTTGGAATGGTCCATTTCAAAGAGGCGGGATTGTATCACGCCCCCTATAAATGGGCAACCGTTTCTGAAGAGGGTTTGATCCCTTTTTATCCTTTGTGATACCTTCGGGCCTCATGAATGGGCACGCCATACCGTGAAACTTCCCTCTTGGAATCTGAACGATCTCTACCAGGGGCCAGATGACCCCCAGTTAGAAACCGATCTGGCCACGTTTCAAAAAGAGGCCGAAACTTTCGAGGTGGCCCATCGGGGGAAGATTGCCGCAGGTCAACTCACCCCTCAAGATTTTCTGGCCGTGACACAACAAATCGAGCAGATTCAAGAAAGGGGGGACAAGCTGCTCTCCTACGCGCAACTTCTCTTTGCGGCCGACACGAGCCAACCTGAACATGGCAGGCTTTTAAGCCATCTTCAGGAGCGCCTCACGGAAATCAACACCCATCTTCTTTTTTACGAGTTAGAGTTGATCCGGGTCCCAGAGAAAAAATTAAAACGGTGGACCGATTCACCCCTGCTGTCTCCCTACCACCATTTCTTAAACAAGCTCCTCAAGGGCGCCCCCCACCGGCTTTCAGAGCCGGAAGAAAAAATCCTCGAAGAAAAGGCCAATACCGGCATTCGCGCCTTTCAACGCCTTTTCGATGAAGGCATGAGCCGAGTTCAGTACACGATCAAGCGGAAGGATCGGGCGCAACACCTCCCTGAACAGGAAGCCCTGTCCCTGTTACATGACCCCGATCGCACGGTCAGAAAAGCTGCGGCAAGAGGTCTCACAGAGGGATTCAAACACCACGCGCCACTTTTTACCTTTATTTTTAACCAGGTTCTGGCCGACCATGCCAGTGATAACCGACTTCGCCACTTTGAAAGCCCCATTGCCTCTCGAAATCTTGCCAATGAGATTGATCCGGGGGCGGTGGAGATGCTGCTCTCGCTCTGTGAGTCCCATTATTCCCTGGTTGCACGCTATTACGAGCTGAAAAAACGGCGGCTGAATCTTACGACGCTCTATGACTATGACCGTTACGCGCCCATGACCTCTCAAGTTTCCTCCCGTTCCTTTGAGGCGGCGAAACAGATTGTCTTGTCCTCATTCGATGACTTTTCCCCTCAAATGAAAAAGATTGCCGACCGATTTTTTCAGGAAGAATGGATTGATGCCGCGCGTCGGCCGGGGAAGCAGGGGGGGGCCTTCTCCCATGGCATGACGCCGAGTCATCATCCCTATGTTTTTCTCAATTACTGTGGGCGCCCCCGCGATGTGATGACGTTGGCCCATGAACTGGGGCATGGGGTTCATCAATGGCTCTCCCGTCGCCAGAGCCATTTTAATTTCCACACGCCTTTAACCACTGCAGAAACGGCCAGCGTTTTTGCCGAGATGCTCGTCTTCCACAGGTTGAAACAAGCGGAGCGTGATCCCCTGAAACGGCTGTCTCTGGTCATGGAAAAACTCGAAGAAGGGTTTGCCACCATTTTCAGGCAGGTGGTGCTCTGCCGATTTGAGCAACGTGCCCATGCGGCGCGTGGCCAGGAGGGTGAGTTGCCGGTGGGTCGGATCAACGCCCTCTGGATGGAAACCAATGCCGCGATGTTTGGACGTGCTTTGACCTTGACTACCGAGTACCAATGGTGGTGGATCTATATCCCGCATTGCATTCACTCCCCGTTTTATACCTACGCCTATGCCTTTGGGCATCTTCTGGTTCTGGCCCTGTATCAGAAATATCTCGAGGAAGGGGCGTCGTTTGTCTCGGCGTATTTACACGTCCTCTCCCTGGGCGGATCGGAGGATCCGGAGAAGATGCTTCAGAGAGAGATGGGGATTCATATCGGAGAGAAGGCCTTTTGGCAAAGCGGACTTCATCTCCTTGAGGATATGCTGGGGGAGGCAGAAACCCTCAACGCGCTCCCAGGCCCCTCAAAACGCTTGCGATCCACGCAAGATAATCATCGAGAATGCGACAGTCCCGGAAACGGATACAGTCCATGAATAAACAGCGGATGCAATCGCCCGACAGCCCATCATGGCGCGCCGCAATCCCATTGCTTCCTCTGCTCATTGCCCTCCTCATGCTGGGTATCTTTAGCGTGACCCGTATCGGCTTGGGTCTGTATACCGTTTTGATTTGCTCAATGTGTCTCTTTGGCCAGGATTCTCATCAAGGGACTCTATTTTGATCTGGCCGTGATCGCGGTACTCCTTGCCTTGATCTGCCTGTACGAAGCGGTATTGCCGAATCGATGGCGCGCCAGTCGTTGGCATGGCACGATAAGTATGATTTGGCTGTGGGGAGCAGTTGCCGTGCTATTGTGTTTGGCGCGGTGGCCGAAGCAACGTTCCGGCTTTGCCGTGTTGAGGGGGGCCAGACGCAGGCCCCTTTTGGGATAGGGAACCCGTGAACATTGTGATCGTTGATTATGGTTCCGGTAATTTAAGAAGTGTTCAGATGGGATTTCGGCGGGTGGGCCATGAGGCCGTGATCAGCCAGGACCCCCAGGTTGTCGCGGGGGCCACTCACCTGGTGGTGCCG
>CAYRGU010000140.1:0-2908 GCA_964423845.1 uncultured Nitrospirota bacterium | reverse complement strand
ACCTCTAAAAACCTACTGCGCGGCCCGATTGCTGCGTTGCGCGGTACTCGTAATCCTCATGTACAAACACGTACACTGCGGTTCCTGCGTTCCGTGCGCCTTGCAATCAGACCGCTCGCTACGGTTTTTAGAGGTACCCTTTATCTTTTCAGCGTGAGACGCGTCGGCGATTTTTCAGTGGCTGGATAATATCCGAACCATCTCCGAGTGGATTTTTCCATTTGTTGCCAGGATGTGAGAATCGTAGATGGAATAAGCGGCTCCCTGAAAACTGGTGACCTGGCCTCCCGCTTCAGTCAGGATAAGGACTCCGGCTGCCGTATCCCAGGGTTGAAGTTTCATTTCCCAGAAGCCGTCAAATCGCCCTGCGGCCACATAACAAAGGTCGAGCGCTGCGGAACCCGTTCTCCGGACGGCTTGAGCGCGCAGGGTAAAATTGGCGAAGTGGTTCAGGTTATTGTCGGTAGTCGTTCGGAGGTCATAAGCAAACCCGGTCACCAGAAGGCTTTGTTCGATGAGGCTCACCGAAGAGACCGAAATGGGGACGTCGTTTAATGTCGCCCCTTTGCCTCGCTCTGCCAGGAAGCATTCGTCACGAATGGGATCATAAACGAGGCCGATGAGAATTTCCTGGTTGACCTCCAGCGCGATGGAGATGCAGAAAAAGGGGAATTTGTGGGCGTAGTTGGTGGTCCCATCGAGGGGATCGATAAGCCACCGGCAGGGTGAATCTCCTTCTTTGTTGTGTCCTTCCTCCGCCATGATGCGGTGTAAAGGGAAATGTTCATGAATCTCCGCAACAATCACTTCCTCGGCGTGGCGATCCACCTCTGTCACAAGGTTAAAATCTCCTTTGTAGAAGACCTGAATTTTTCTCTGAAGCCCCTCCTTTAGAATAGCGCCCGCCTTTTGGGCGGCAGAAAGCGCCACACTGCGAGGGTCGGGGGTGACCCGATGATCTATGGTTGACATCACTGTCCCGGACGGTTGTCTTGACGCGACCTAAAAGCCGATATTGAAACGACCTGTGTAGAGTGGAATGTCCGAAAAGTTTGCCTCCGCGACGAAGTTGATGAGGAGCAGAGAAATCTTCACGCCGACAAACAGATTGGACAAATCAAGTCGCTCTTTGGCGAGGGGAAGTCCCGTTGCCTGGCTTTTTACCTGGGTCATTCCGGCACCCGCGTAAGGGGTCACAAAGGCAAAACTTTTGCTGATGGAAAGATTGGCTCCCAGTGTTGTCAACTCCAGGCCACTGACGCCTCGTAGTTGCGTGTAAGAGGTTCGGAGGGCAATTGCTGGAAGCACGAGGTTCCCGGAAATGAAGGCCCATTTCAGCTCCGCGCCCATCATCTCGATGTTTGATTGTGGGACCGTGGCATAAACGGCACCCAGATCGATCCCGAAAGGGAGCCCTTTCTGAACATGTAATTTAGGAATCAACAGGTAGTCGGGAGGAGATGAAACGACATTCGTCCAGAACGACTTGTCCTGGTTGATATCTGCGGCGGTCAGCTCGATGCCCACGTCAAACCCCAGCAAGCCAAGTGATTCGGCGGGGGCCAACGGCAGATAGCTGATGGCAAGGCCAACCTCTTTGCTAAGGTTTTTGAATTCTTCCTGAATTGTGAGTGGCGTGATCTTGATATCAGCACTACCGGCCCATGCGGGTGACAGGCCGAAGGTTACAGAAAGACAGACAAAAACCCAGAACGAACTCAATCTCTTCGACATTTTTGGCTCCTCCATGGCAGACGGTACGAAACAGTTTCCATTTCTACTTTACTTATGTTCTCTTGTGACGGGTGACCGCAACGCGGGGCACCTTGATCGGTGTTCGGTGATTTTGTTCAAAGCGGGATATCACGACCTGTTTTCGGTTTCTTTTGACTTGACAAACAGGGTTATAGAAATTAGAATGGCGTCCTTTCGGTGGCAGAGAGAGATCCCGTCCCTCCTATAAATACTATAAATATCGCCAAACATCGTCATAGACACATTATTCAAAATCGGGTTTTACCGGGGGTTGATGCGTTGCTTATAACATGGTCTCTTTATTTCTGTAAAGAGGCGAGAGGCTGGCGTAGCTCAGTCGGTAGAGCAGCTGATTTGTAATCAGCCGGTCGGGGGTTCAATTCCCTTCGCCAGCTCCGTTGTGAGGATCGTTAAATCGGTTGAAGCGAGATCGTCAATGGGGTTGAACGAGGATCTCCTCCGGACGGGGAGGTTCCCGAGTGGACAAAGGGAACAGACTGTAAATCTGTCGCTTTCGGGCTTCGGAGGTTCGAATCCTCCCCTCCCCACCGATTGCTGGTGATAGGCGCTCTGTCATAAGACGTTGGGCCCGTCGTGGCCAGCCCAGGGCAACGCCTCAAAGGCGTCTGTTGGGCAGGCCGGATTGGGCTTCATAGGTAAAGTCTTGCGGGAATAGCTCAGCTGGTAGAGCGCTAGCCTTCCAAGCTAGGGGTCGCGGGTTCAAATCCCGTTTCCCGCTCCAAAGAGGTCTGGGGGAGTAGACACTCGATATTGGTGGATGTCGTCGGCGTGGGGAATACGGCCCAGCCTGTGGTGCGCAATGGGTTATGCAGGGGGTTATGCAGGGACTGTCCTCCCTATTTTGCAGTGGGGGCCAGTGGTAAATCGGCCCTTGTAGCTCAGTTGGCAGAGCGCGTCCTTGGTAAGGACGAGGTCACCGGTTCAATCCCGGTCGAGGGCTCCATTGGGTCTTTAAGGGATAGGAAAAGGGCTGGAAGTCGTGCCCTCTTTAAGGAGGTTTTGAGATGGCGAAGGCAAAGTTTGAGCGGACGAAGCCGCATTTGAATATTGGGACGATAGGTCATGTGGATCATGGGAAGACGACATTGACGTCAGCGATCACGAAGGTGTTGGCGCAGAAGAAGTATGCGGA
>CAYRGU010000139.1:0-15557 GCA_964423845.1 uncultured Nitrospirota bacterium | reverse complement strand
CCACAGGCCATCAAGAGTCATGTTGAGAAGATCCGTAAGATTTATGAAGAGGAGGGGTATACCCAGACGGAGGTGACCCCGGTGACTGAACGTCTCAACGAGGGTCATGCGAAACTGACCTTTCTGATTAAAGAGGGGCCGCGTGCCTATATTCAAGTGATTCGATTCCTCGGAAATCATGCCTTTTCAGAAAAGGTTTTAAAAAAGCAAATTGAAACATCCTCCTATTTTTTTCTGACCTCCTGGGTGACGGAATCAGGGCGGCTGAAAGAAGATCTCCTTGAGGGGGATGTTGAACGGATTCGGGAGTTTTATTTAAACCGGGGTTATTTAAACATCAGAGTGGACCGGCCCAAGGTGACACGCATCGATCAAAGCCGGTGGTTTGAGGTGACATTTCCCCTTGAGGAAGGGATGCCCTTTTCAATTTCGGAGGTTCGCCATGAAGGCAATGGGGTCCTTTCGACGTCACAACTCATCGCGGCAACCCAGAGTAAAAAGGGGGCCGTTTTTAACCGCGAGCAGATTCGGAACGATATTGCAACGATGGTGAACCTGTATGGCGAACAGGGATATCTGTTTGCCAATGTGGTGCCGCAAATTACCCCGCACGCCGAGGAGAAAACGGTTGACCTCCTGTTTCAGGTCTCTGAACAGGGGCCGGTGCGTGTTCGGGAGATTGCCATTGTTGGCAATGATCGGACGCGGGACAAAGTGATTCGAAGAGAGATTCGTTTGAATGAAGGCGAAAAGATTAACACAAAACTTTTAAAGCGGAGCTTCCAGCGGCTGAATAATCTTAATTTTTTTGAGAACATCGAAATAACGCCTCAAACCGTCGATTCGGAATCGGTTGATTTACGGGTTAGCGTGAAGGAGAAGTCAACGGGGTCGTTGAGTCTCGGGGGAGGCTATAGCTCGGTGGATAAACTGGTGGCCACCCTGGATGTGTCCGAAGGGAATCTCCTGGGGCGGGGACAGCTCCTGCGCGCAAAGATAGATACCGGAAAACTCCGGAAGACCTACAGCCTGACCTTCCGCGAGCCATATCTTTTGGATCGTCCGATCTCCGGCACGGCGGACATTTCCAATCAGATTCGAAGCTTTAACTCCTATCGAGAGAGAAGAATCGGAGGGTCCCTCTCCCTTGGAAAATCGTATGGAGAGTATGTCAGCAGTCATTGGAGCTACTCTCGATCGACGCTTGATCTCTACGATTTAACCAGCACTGCGCCAGATTTAATTAAAGCGCAGGCCGGAAAGTCACTCACCAGTGTTCTGGGGTTTTCAATCGTGCGGGATACGCGCGATTTTATCTTTGATCCCAGGGAGGGATCCCGCCACGCGGTTTCCATCGACTATGCGGGGACCCTGCTCGGCGGGGACAACGACTACTACAAGGTCGTCGTCGATTCGGGTCGGTTTTTCCCGCTTTGGCGAAACCACACCTTGTCCCTGCATAGTCGGATCGGGGTTGCGAAGGGCATCGGTGGCAAGGCCCTCCCGGCCGGAGAGCGTTTCTTTATCGGCGGGATCAACACGGTTCGCGGTTTTGAGTTTGGCAAGGCCGGTCCTGTCACCAGTCAGGGCCAGATTTTTGGCGGGAACAAGGCACTCTTTTTTAATCTGGAGTATCTGGTTCCCCTGGTGCCAGAGGCCAACCTGAAAGGGCTTCTTTTCTACGATTATGGCCAGGCCTTTGACGATGCCGAGTCGATGAAGCTGTCGGGCCTGCGGCGGAGCGCCGGTATGGGCCTGCGCTGGATTACCCCGATGGGACCGCTCCGTCTTGAGTGGGGGAGGAACCTCAATCCCCGATCGGGAGAGCGTGAACGTTTATTGGATTTTTCGATTGGAACACTTTTTTAAACAATTTTAAACAAATAGGGAGAGAAAGAAGCGATGAAAAAGAAACAGGTGGTGATGGTGGCGGTACTCTTACTCTGTCTTGGCGTCGCATCTGGCAGGAGCGAGTCTTTGGCAGAGGGATTTAAGGCGGCCTTTGTGGAAGCGCAACGGGTGCTTGACACGTCCAAAGAGGGAAAACGAATTCGGGGGGTGCTGGATGAATATATCAAGAGCCGGCAGAAAATCATTGATCTTGAAGAGCAAGAGTTAAAGCAGATGGAAGACGAGTTCAGGAAGCAGGCGGCGGTGCTCTCTTCCGAGGCCAAAAAACTCAAACAGGAAGAGCTTCAGGGTCGGCTTGCCTCCTACCAGAAAAAGGCGACTGAACTCAACAAGGAGGTTCAGTCAAAAAAAATCGACACGCTGCGCGCCTTTAACAAGAAGCTGGAAGAGGCTGCAAAACAAATTGCCGACAAAGAAGGCTATCTGTTTGTGCTGGATAAAAGTGCCGAAGGGGGAGGCCTGATCTACGCCAGGGAAACGGCGGATATTACCGTAAAAGTGATCGAGCAGATTGATCGAAACGGGGTCAAATAAGGCGTCTCGAAAAAATAACAGGACGCATCGGGCGACCCGGATTTCTCCTCGCTACGCGCGTCCGAAATGACAAAATGTTGCACCCTGTCATTTCGACCGAAGGGAGAAATCTCGATCGGAATTTATCCGTAGTATTTCTGTACGATGTCTGACGACATGGGCCTGTCAATATGGAGGTGCATCAATGGCGTTCCTGCTTGTGGACATTGCCGAAAAGGTACAGGGACAGGTCATTGGCCATCCGGCATTGAAGATCGATGGCATTGCCTCGCTTGAAGAGGCTGGCCCTGGGGAAATCACCTTCCTTAGCAATCCAAAATATGCCGTAAAAGTCGCGGCCACACGTGCCTCGGCGATTCTGGTTCACGCGCCGATCCCGGGTCTGTCGTTGTCACAGGTGGTGGTGTCCGATCCCTACTATGCCTTTTCCCAGGTGATGACCCTGTTTCACCCGGGGGAGGCCCCCCCTGCCGGAGTCCATTCCCAGACGGTGATTGGAAAAGAGGTGACCTTGGGGTCGGGCGTGTCTGTCGGTCCATTCGTCACGCTTGCGGATCGGGTCAAGATTGGGGATCGGGTCTGCCTGGGGGCGGGCGTTTTTGTGGGCCGGGGAAGCGTGGTGGGGGAGGGAAGTTTCATTTATCCCAACGTGACGATCCGTGAAGGGGTGACGATTGGGTGTCGGGTGATTCTCCATAGTGGGTGCGTGATTGGCAGTGACGGATTCGGTTTCGCGCGCCATGAGGGGAGGTATCATAAAATCCCGCAGGTGGGGGGGGTTGTCATCGAGGATGACGTTGAATTGGGGGCCAATGTGACCGTCGATCGTGGAACGCTTGGAAATACAGTCGTGGGGCGGGGAACGAAGGTGGATAATCTGGTACAGATCGGGCACAACGTGGTGATTGGCCCCGAGTCCATTCTGGTGGCCCAGGTTGGCATTTCCGGAAGCGCTAAGATCGGTCGGGGCGTGACCCTGGCGGGTCAGGTCGGCGTGGTGGGGCATATCACGATTGGAGAGGGGGTGACGGTTGGCGCAAGATCGGTGGTCACCAAAGATATTCCTGCCGGAAAGAAGGTGTCTGGATTTCCCGCCATTGCCCATCGTGATTGGTTAGAGATTCAGGCGACCATTGCCCGTCTGCCGGGCCTTTCACATCAGGTCCACACCCTTTCTGCGCGGCTTAAACAGATGGAGGAGAAGATGAAAACGAAGGGAGAAGCGGAATGATGGATATTTCGGAGATACTGACAATTCTACCGCACCGGTATCCTTTTCTGCTGGTCGACCGGATTTTAGAGTTGGAACCGGGGACACGCATTGTCGGGCTCAAGAATGTGACGATCAATGAGCCTTTCTTTCAGGGGCATTTTCCGGGACATCCCATTATGCCCGGCGTCTTGATTATTGAGTCGATGGCGCAGGTGGGCGGGGTGCTGGCCGTTAAATCGGGGGAGGGAAAGGAAGGACAGCTTGTCTTTTTTCTGGGGATTGATCGGGCCAAATTCAGAAAGCCGGTCTACCCTGGCGATCAGCTTCGTATCGAGGTGACGGTCATTCAGGGACGTCCTCCCTTCTGGCGGCTGAAGGCCACTGCCTCGGTGGATGGAAAATTGATGGCCGAGGCGGAGTTGAAGGCGATGGTGGGAGAAGCCGGGAAAGGGGATCCGGAAGTATGAGCATCCATCCCACGGCCCTCGTGAGTCCGAAGGCGAAGATTGACCCCTCGGTGGAAGTGGGCCCGTATGCCATCATCGAGGATGAGGTGACGATCGCACGGGGAACGAAAATTGGGGCCCATGTCTTTATTTCCAAGTGGACGATGATTGGGGAGGCGTGCACTTTCTATCCATTCTCCAGCATCGGTATGCCGCCGCAGGATTTAAAGTACAAGGGCGAAGAGACGTGGCTCCGCATGGGGGACAGGAATACCTTTCGAGAATATGTGACGCTGCATCGCGGCACGGTCCAGGGGCAGGGCGAAACGGTCCTGGGCGATGATAATTTTCTGATGGCCTACGTGCATGTGGCACATGATTGTCGGGTGGGAAACCGGGTGATTCTGGCTAACGCGGCCACCCTGGGAGGGCATGTGGTTGTGGGAGATCATACTATTTTAGGGGGTCTGGTGGGGGTACACCAGTTTGTTCAGATCGGGCCTTATGCCCTGGCCGGCGGGGGCGCGATCCTTACGCAGGATGTTCCCCCCTACGCGCGGGTTGCTGGAAATCGCGCCATGTTACATGGCATCAATCTAATCGGCCTGAAACGCCATCAGTTTGGGGAGGAGACGGTGAGGGCGATCCAGGGCGCGTATAAGACGTTTTTTCGATCCGCCCTGGTTGTTTCAGAGGCGGCCAAAATCGTTCGTGAAAAGTGGGGGCACCTCCCCGAGATTGAGGTTTTTGTCTCCTTCATTGAGCGTTCAAAACGAGGGGTCTGTCGCTGATGAAACGTCGGATCGGACTGATCGCCGGGAATGGCCCTTTCCCCCTGATGTTCGCGAAGCAGGCCCGCCAGGCCGGGTTCTCCGTGGTGGCCGTTGCCCATCTCGGCGAGACGGATCAGGCGCTTTCTGATCAGGTGGACGAGATCGAATGGCTTCAGGTGGGCGCGGTGGAATCGCTCATCTCCGTTTTTAAGAAGGCGGGGGTTTCGCGCGCGGTCATGGCGGGCGGAATTCGGAAGAGCCGTATCTTTGAGCCCGGCGCGGATTCGCGCGCCCAGTCCATGCTGTCTTCCCTGCCGGTGAAGAGCGATGATTCCCTGCTTCGGGCCTTTGCGCGGGAGCTTCAGAAAGAAGAGATTGAGATCCAATCCCCCACGGCCTATCTTTCGCACCTCCTGGCAAAGGCCGGGGAGATGACCCGGGGATTGACCCCGGAGGAAGAGGAAGCGGTCCGATGGGGCTGGCCTCTCGCGAAAAAAATTGGGGCGATGGATATCGGCCAATGTATTGTCATCAAGGGCGGGGTGATCCTCTCTGTGGAGGCGATTGAGGGGACGGATGCGGCCATTCGACGGGGCGGGGCCCTGGGGGGGGTCGGCGTGATGGTGATTAAGATCTGCAAGCCCCAGCAGGATCTTCGGTTTGACCTGCCCGCCGTGGGGGTGGCCACGCTTGAAACGATGCGCGAAGTCGGCGCGACGGCCCTGGTGGTTGAGGCGGAAAAGACCCTCCTGTTTGACAAGGAGAAGATGCTTCAAATGGCCAGGGAAGCGGGCATTGCCATTCTGGGATATTGCGACCATGCGTGAGGAGGTCCGAGGGACCGGGAACGAAGCAGGTGGGCCTCGGGTCCATGACCCTCGGGTCCGCGACCCTTTTCAAGGGCCTGTTAGCGCGCCGCGTATTTTTATTGTCGCAGGAGAGGTCTCCGGGGACAGTCATGCCGGCGCGCTCGTGAGGGCGCTAAAAAAGCGGTGTCCCGCCGCAACCCTTCAAGGGATTGGGGGGGAGGCGATGCGACAAGCGGGCGTGACGATCCGCTTCGAGATGGAGAAGATCAGCGTCGTTGGCTTTGTTGAAGTGTTGCTCCACATCCGGGAGATCTGGGCCGCTTACCGTACGGCGATCCGGTGTCTGAAGGAAGGGGTTGATCTGCTCGTTTTGGTCGACTATCCCGATTTTAATTTGCGTCTTGCGGCGGTGGCAAAACGGTTGAAGATCCCGGTGGTTTATTACATCAGCCCGCAGATCTGGGCGTGGCGGAAAGGGCGTATTCAAACCATTGCTAAGCGTGTGGATAAAATGCTGGTGGTCCTTCCCTTTGAGAAGGCCATTTACGACGCCTCTGGGATTCCCTGTGACTTTGTGGGACACCCCTTGCTGGATGCTTCCCCGGCCCCTTTTTTCAGGGAGCCGTATCTGACGGCAAAAGGTCTCAATCCGAAGGCGGTGACGCTTGCGCTTCTTCCGGGGAGCCGACGGGGGGAGGTCCTGGCCCATCTTCCGGTGATGCTGGATGCAATCTCTCGGTTGAGGGAAACAGAGCCTGGGCTTCAAGTATTGATTCCGGTGGCGACCGCTTCCCTGAAAACGGTCATCCAGTCTCTCATCGGGCCCCGCGATTTTCCTGTCCGGTGCGTCGAGGGGGAAATTTATGAGGTGTTACGGGCTTGCCATGTCGCGGTCGCGGCCTCGGGAACCGTGACGTTGCAGGCGGCAATGATGGAGACCCCGATGGTGATTGTTTATCGGCTCTCCTGGCTGACCTACCAGATTGCAAAAAGACTGATCGATCTCCCCTGCATTGGGCTGGTGAACATTATTCATGGATCACGCATTGTGCCGGAGCTGGTTCAGGCGGAGGCCTCCGCCCGGTTGATTTGCGAGGAGATTGCCCACCTGTTGTCGGATGAAGCGGCACGAAAAAAAATGAAACTCGGATTCAAAGAGGTGATGGCCCGTCTTGGAGGCAGCGGGGCGGGAGATCGCGCCGCAGAGGGGGTTTTAAGAACACTGACGGAGCATCATCTTATGGGAGAGGACCGGGCCGTTGGAGCTGAAAGATGAAGCATTACGTGAGGCTTCTTTCTTATCTTTCAGGGTATCGTCGCCATCTTGGGATGGCCATTTTTTGCGGGGCGATGGTTGCCTTGTCCACGGCGCTGTACGCCTGGCTGATCAAACCGATTCTGGATGATATCTTCATCCGAAAAGATCGCGACATGCTCCAGATCATCCCGATTGTTGTGTTGGTTGCCGCCCTGCTAAAAAGCCTTTTTTCCTATGCCCAGGCCTGCCTGATTCAGTACGTGGGCAACAAAATTATCTCCGACATCCGCCTGCAATTTTATCATCATCTGATTCTTCTGCCCGTTGGTTTTCATGCCAAACGGGCCACGGGGTCTCTGATGTCGGGGGTGATCAGTGACGTGGCCCTGATGCAGACTGCGGTCTCGACGGTCATCAAAGATTTCTGCCAGCATACCCTGACCTTGATGGCCCTGATTGCGGTGATCTTCTACCAGGACTTTACCCTGGCCTGCGTGGTGGTTCTCGTGATCCCCCTTGGCGTTTATCCCCTGCTTCAACTGGGGAAACGCCTCAAGCGGATGGCCCATGTTGGGCAGGAAAAGATTGGCGATCTATCCAGTCTCCTCCAGGAAACCCTGTCAGGGATTCGGGTGGTGAAGGCCTTTGGGCGGGAAGATTTCGAGGCGGGCCGTTTTTCGGAACGGAACAGTCTCTACGTTAAAAATCTCATCAAAGTCACGGCCGCTGCTGAAATCGCCTCACCCACGATGGAAGCGGTGGGGGGACTGGGGCTCGCCTTGATTGTGGGATACGGGGGGTATCAGGTGATTGGAGGCACCCTCACGCCTGGCACCTTCTTTTCTTTCATGACGGCCTCCATGATGGTCTATTCCCCCTTAAAGGGGTTAAGCACTGCGAACAATCTGCTCCAGCAGGCGGTTGCGGCGGCAGAGCGGGTTTTTGCGATTCTGGATGAGAAAAATGAACGGGCCATGGATCTTGGCCGGACGGATCTTCCGAAGGTGCAGGGCCGTGTTGAGTTTCGTGGGGTTTCCTTCGCCTACGAGGGGCACGGCCCCTGCGAGGGGCGCGGCCCTTCCGAGGAGCACGGTTCTTCCGAGGAGGGCCTTCGTCCCGCCCTTTCTTCGGTGAGTCTGACGGCCTTCCCTGGGGAGGTGATTGCGGTGGTGGGCGTCTCCGGCGCAGGTAAAACAACGCTGGTGAACCTGATTCCCCGGTTCTATGAGCCGACCGGGGGGATGATTCTGATTGATGGGGTTCCGATTCGGGACGTGACCCTCTCTTCGCTGCGACGCTCCATTGGCATTGTGAGTCAGGAGGTGGTCCTCTTCGACGAGACGGTCCGCTGGAACATTGCCTATGGGGAGCAGGACGCTTCAAATGACCGGGTTCTTTCGGCGGCCGAAGCGGCCTATGCAGATCATTTCATCAGCAAGATGCCGAAGGGGTATGATACCCCGATTATAAAAGGGGGAGGTAATCTTTCGGGGGGGGAACGTCAGCGGCTGGCGATCGCGCGGGCCATTTTTAAAGACCCCCCGATTCTCATTTTAGATGAGGCGACCTCCGCTTTGGATTCCGAGGCGGAGTTTATGGTGAGAAAGGCGATGATTAACCTGATGAAAAATCGGACGACCTTTGTCATTGCGCATCGGCTGGCCACGGTGCAGCGGGCCACCCGCATTGTGGTGATGGAACAGGGGTGTATTGTGGAGGTTGGGCGCCATGAAGAGCTGATCCGAAAAGAGGGGCCGTACCGCCGAATTTTTAAGATGCAGTTTCGGGATGAGACCCTGACTGCGGAATGGGGGACATGAAACATTCTGCGGATTGGATCTATCAGGTCCTGCTCCTTGTGCTCTTTCCACTCTTTGCGGGCTATTTTCTTTGCCGGTGGATCAGCGATCCCCTCTACCGTGTCGGTTTTTTACAGCGCGTGGGACGATTTCCGGACCCGTTCTTTACGGGATTGTCTGGAAGAGCTGTTTTTTGGGTCCACGCGGTTTCCGTGGGGGAAGTTCAAACGTCAGCGCTTTTCGTACGGCGACTTCGGGAGCGGTATCCCGAAGCGGCCCTTGTTTTTTCCACCGTCACGCCCATGGGGATGCAGGTTGCCCGTCAGAAACTTCAAGAGGTGGACCGGTTTTTCTATCTCCCGCTGGATATGATCTCGATCTGCCGTGCGGTGGTGAATCGTTTCTCTCCTTCGATTTTTATTGTTTTGGAGACAGAAATCTGGCCGAACCTTTTGCGTGCGCTTTCAGAACGCGGGATCCCCGTCATTTTAATCAATGGGCGAATTTCGGACGGGGCCTATCGCCGCTACCGCCTCATTCGGCCCTTTTTCTCGGGGGTGCTGCAAAGGATTTCCCTGTTGTTGATGCAGTCGGATCGTGATGCGGAAAAGATCCGCTCGTTGGGGGCATCTCGTGTGGAGGTCACCGGAAATATGAAGTATGACCAGGCGGGGTCGGGCCTTTTTTTGGAGGAGGACCTCGCAGGCGACGCTCGCCTCGCAGGGGTTGCGCCCTTCGCAGGCGATGCTCGTCTTGCAGGGGCCGCGCCCCTCCGCGCGGGGCTTGGGCTTTCCCCGGAAGAGATTGTTTTTGTGGCCGGCAGCACGCACGCTGGGGAGGAGGAGGCGCTCCTTTTGACGTTTTCTACGCTGACAAAGATTTTAGGGCCTCTGGTGATGTTTATCGCGCCGCGACATCTTCATCGGCTCGATGAGATTGAACGTCGCCTGTTGAACCGGGGCTATGCCCCGCACCGAAAAACAGCCGGCACGTTGAAGGGGGCAGGGCGTCCCGCCATCGTGCTTCTTGATACGATGGGCGAGCTGGATCAACTCTATTCAATCGCCCAGTTCGTTTTTGTGGGAGGCAGTCTGGTCCCGGCGGGCGGGCACAACCTCCTGGAGCCTGCCGTATTTCGGAAGCCTGTTTTTTTCGGTCCCCACATGGCTAATTTTCGCGAGATCGCGGACCAGATGAAACAGTCTGGGGGAGGGATAGAGGTGTCCGATGGCAACGATTTGGCCTTACAGATGGCCGTCTTATCGAACGACCCGGACCTGTTTATCAAAAAGGGAGACGCGGCCTACCAGGTGGTGATGAATCACCGGGGGGCCGTGTCGAGAAATCTGGATCGGGTGATTCAATGTCTGGAAAAGTAGGGTTGGGTCGGGAAACCTTTCGTACCTGGCTCTGGTCCCAGGGGGCCGGATGGGCCGATATTGTCTTTCTCCCGTTCACGCTGCTGATGCCCGTGTATGGGATGATTGTGCGCCTTCGCATCTGGCTCTACAAAGTCGGTATTTTCCCCACGCGTCGGGTGGGTTGCCGTGTGGTCAGCGTGGGAAACCTCACGGTTGGAGGAACTGGCAAGACCCCGGTGACGATTGCCCTCGCGAGGGCATACCAGGAGCGGGGATACGCCGTGGGGATTGTCAGTCATGGGTACGGGGCGAGGCTTCAGGGGGCAGTCCATCTGGTCTCCGATGGCAAGAAGCGCTTCATGTCGGCGGTCACCGCCGGGGATGAGGCCGCCTTAATGTCCGAACAACTCCCGGGTATCCCCATTGTCGTCTCGCGGGATCGCTATCAAGGCTGTCTCTGGTTGCTCGTCCATTTTAAAGTGACCCTGATTCTTCTGGATGACGCCTTCCAGCATTTGGGCCTTCATCGTGACTTAAATCTGCTGCTAATCGATGCGACAAGGCCGATGGGGAATCACCTCCTCCTTCCGAGGGGGCCGCTTCGAGAGTCGGTCTCTGCGGTGCACCGCGCGGATGCCATTCTATTGACCCGGTGTAAAAGTGAGAGCGATCTCTCGCGGCTTCTCCCCGACTTAACCCCCTATCGGCGGCCCGTACTGCGTTGCCGGTTTGCCCCCACAGCAATCGTGCAGGTTCAAAGTGGCGAGGTTCGTTCGCCGGGTGATCTTTTGCATCAGCCCATTTTAGCCTTTTGCGGTATTGGGAATCCCGAATCGTTTGAGGCCTCTCTCCTTGGTCTTGGCGCGAAGATTGAGGAGTGGGTCTGTTTTCCGGATCACTGGGCGTATCATCGCGCGGATCTGTCTTGTCTGGGCGTACGCGCGGCGGCGCTGAAGGTTTCCTTTGTCATCACCACCGAGAAGGATGCGGTCAAAATCAGAACACTTCTCCCGGAGGGGATGGAGGTCTGGGCGCTTCGGATTGCTGTTGAATTTTTGGACGAGGCCTCTCTTTTATTTGAGGAGACGATCCAGCATGGCTAAAATGGGTCCGCTCAAAGAGGGCCTCCAGTTTGTTACGGTTTATTTATTTATGATGTTTGTCCGTTTCATCCCCTTTCGCCTGGCCCTCTTTCTGGGTAAATTTTTTGGAGCTGTTTATGTCATGCTGGATCGTCGTCATCGGGGCATCGCAACAGAGAATCTCCGTCTGGCCCTCAAGGGGAGCCGGACGGATCAGCAGCAGAGGCAGATTGTTCGCGGGTCGTTCCAAACGCTGGGACAGGCGTTTGTAGAGGTGCTTGCTCTTTCCTGTGGCAACCCGTCCGTCCTTGTGCGCCGGGTGACGGTGGAAGGATTTGAGCATTACCTGTCCGCCCGTCGTGAAAATAAAGGGGTGCTGATTCTGACGGCCCATTTTGGAAATTGGGAGTTGATCCCACAGATGTTTGCGCTCCGGGGATTTCCCCTGCATGTGGTGGCGCGTCGTTTGGACAACCCCTCTTTAGATCGGCTTCTTCTCTCTTTGCGGGAGTGGGGGGGAGGGCATGTTCTGGATAAAAAAATCGCGGCCAGTAAAATCGTTCCTCTGCTGCGTCAAGGCGAGACCGTGGGCATTTTGCTGGATCAGAATACCCGGAAAGAGGAGGCGGTTTTTGTTGATTATTTCGGGCGGCCTGCGGCGACGCACAAGGGACTTGCGATTCTGGCCCTTCGAACCGGGGCGCCTGTCGTGCCGGTTTTTATCATTCGAACGCGAGCGGGGCATCGCATGGTGGTTGAGAAGCCTCTCTCGCTGGTCCAGACGGGTCAGCTTTCCGCCGATCTTTATCAGAATACCGCTCTTTTTACCCAAAAGATCGAATCGTATGTTCGTGAGTACCCCGACCACTGGCTTTGGGTTCATCGGCGGTGGAAGACGCAACCTGAAACGTGCCGCGATGTATAAGAATATTCTGGTCCGGATGCCCAATTGGATGGGTGATGCGGTGATGGCCATTCCCACCTTGACGGCGCTTCGCGCGAAATTTAAGAAGGCCCGTATTACTCTGCTTGCGAAGCTTGGTGTTTCCGCGTTGTTTGAACATCATCCAGCCATCAACGGGCGATTGATCTACGACGATCGGGGGCGGCATCGGGGAATGGCGGGGCGGTTTCGACTGATCCGGGAGATCCGTGCCGAGGCGTTTGATCTGGCCTTTCTGCTTCAGAATGCCTTTGAAGCGGCGTTGATCTCATCCCTTTCGGGGATTCCAGAACGGGTTGGCTATAAGACGGACGGGCGGGGCCTCCTGCTGACCCGCTCGATGGATCGACCTGTCCCCTGCGAGGGGCGCGACCCCTGCGAGGGGCGCGATGGCCCCCCGACGCATCAGATTGATGAGTATTTTCAGCTCTTATCCCTGATTTCGGCCCCCCCCAGCGAGGGGTGCGACCCCAGCGAGGGGCGCGGCCCCTGCGAGGGGTTCGGCCCCAGCGTGAGGGAGGAGCGCCCCTGGCTGATCGTTACCCCAAAGGAACGGGACCACGCGCTCTTGATGTTGAAAGAGTATGGCATCGGACCGGAAGATTGTCTCGTGGGCCTCCATCCCGGGGCCGCTTATGGCCCTGCGAAGAGATGGGATCCTATCCGCTTTGCGGCGGTGGGAGACCACCTGGCCGAAAAGTGGGGGGCGAAGATTCTGATTTTAGGAAGCCCCGAAGAGGTGGCGGTGGCCGATCGGGTTCACGCCGCCATGACCCGACCGGGGATCTTGCTTGCGGGAAAAACCTCCGTTCGGGAGATGATGGCCACCCTTTCCTTATGCCGTCTTCTGATCGGGAATGACTCCGGACCAGTCCATCTGGCGGCGGCCTTGTCCGTCCCGGTGGTGGTTATTTTTGGTCCCACGCACCCGAAGCGAGCGGGGTTCGCCGACCCCGCGCATCTGATGATTTCAAGGCCGGTGGATTGTTCCCCCTGCACCTACCGCCAATGTCCCATCGATCATCCCTGTATGACGGGGATTACGGCGGCATCGGTCATCCAGGCGATTGAGGAGAAGGGGTGGGGCCGGGAGGGGAGGAAGGGGGCTGTTTTTCTGGACCGGGATGGCACGGTCAACGAAGAGGTTGATCATTTAAGCGATCTTTCTCATTTGTCGTTGATCCCCGGCGCGGCCCAGGCCATTGCCCGATTAAATCGGCGAAACCTGCCGGTGATTCTGGTGACGAACCAATCAGGCGTTGCGCGGGGTCTTTTCAGTGAGGCCTTTGTGGGGGAGACGCATGCGCTCCTCCAGTCGCTTCTGGTTCGGGAAGGGGCCCATCTGGATGGGATCTACTTTTGTCCCCATCTCCCGGGTTCTGGTTGCCGCTGTCGAAAACCGGCCATGGGGATGCTGGAGCAGGCGGTGGCGGCCTATCGGATCGATCTCTCGAAATCGTATGTTGTGGGGGATAAGGCGAGCGACCTGGCCCTCGCAGGGGCCGCAGGTGACGCTCGCCTCGCACTCCTCGCAGGCGACGCACCCCTTGCGCAACGTCAGATGAAGGGTGTTTTGGTGAAGACCGGATATGGGGCGCAGACGGCCCTGGAAATGAAACGTCAGGGAAAGGCCGGCCCAGATCATCTGGCAAATGATTTGTCTTCTGGTGTGGCGTGGATTTTGGGGGATATGGAAGAAAAGGAGGCAGGAGTACCCCGTTGTGAGGCGCATCCTAGGACGAACGTTGATGCCCCACGCATTGCCATTGTTAAATTAGGCGCGATGGGGGATTGCATTCATTTCCTTCCGGTGCTGACCGCGCTTAGGCGGCATCTTCCGGAGGCCGCTATTGCATGGATTGTGGAGGAGAAATCGAGCGATATTTTAAGAGGACAGGCGGGGATTGATGATCTGATTGTTATTGATACAAAACTTTGGCGTCGTTTGATAAGGCAGCGAAAATATGTAAAAGTCTTCTCAATTATTCGATCACTTCGATTAAAACTATTAAAGTATAAATTTAACTATACGATTGATGGACAGGGCCTGATGAAGAGTGGTTTGATGACCCGCTTGACTGGGGCACCGGTGAGGATTGGATTTGAAGGTCCAGCCTGCCGTGAACGGCTCAATACCTGGTTCACCAACAGGCATGTGCGGGGAGGGGATCACCCACACATCATTGAGAAGAATCTCTCTCTGCTGACCGGCCTTGGCATTACCGACACCCACGTGGCCTTTAACTTTACGCCGTCTGATGAGGCTGTAAAACGGGTCACACGCTTACGCCATAAGATGGGGATTGCAGAGGCCGCACCTCTCGCAGAGGCCGCGCCTCTCGCAGGCGACGTTCGCCTCGCAGAGGTCTCACCCCTCGGAGGGGCCACGCCCCTGATTGCCCTGCATCTCGGTGCGGCTTTCAGGACAAAACAATGGCCGGTGTCCTCCTTCCTGACGCTTTCAGACTGGCTGATCGGAAAGGAGTCTGTCCAGGTGGTCATGACCCTTGCCCCGGAGTTGCGTGAGGAGGCGGAGCGGCTCATCCAGGGCTGTTCATACCGGCAGGTGCTTTGGCCCACCTGTCCCTTGCAGGAGCTGGCCGCACTGTATCAGGGATGCCAGATTGTCGTGGCGGGAGATACCGGCCCGCTTCATCTCGCAGCTGCGGTTGGCACCCGATCGGTGGGGCTCTTTGGTCCCTCCGATGCGGCGCGCAGCGGGCCGTATGGGGGGGACGTGGTTCAACAGCCCTGTCCCTGCCGGGGGGAAGGGGCCTATTTCCCGAGGCAGTGCAGGGAGGCCGTGGGGTGTATGGCGTGTATTGAGGTGAAGACTGTTTATAATAAAATAAGATCAATTTTACAGGAGCAAACATGTCAATAAATAAAGAGCTACTTGATATTTTGGCCTGCCCAAAATGCCGGGGAGAAATCGCCCTGAATGAGAAAGAGGATGGCCTGATCTGCGTGACGTGCAAGCTGATCTACCCCGTTCGGGAGGACATCCCAGTCATGCTCATTGACGAGGCGATGCCCCTCGCAGGGCACGCTGCCCCCGCCGGGGCCGCACCCCTCGCAGGGCACGCACCCCCCGCCGGGGCCGCACCCCCCGCCGGGGCCGCACCCCTCGCAGGGGCCGCACCCCTCGCAGGGGCCGCACCCCTCGCAGGGGTAGCACCCCCCGCGTGAAGCAGGTTGACCCACGGCGCAAACTTTCGGTGACGGTCATCACGCTGAATGAAGAAAAGAATATCGCCCGTTGTCTGGACAGCGTGACGTGGGCTGATGAGATTGTGGTGATTGATGCGGGAAGTTCGGATCGCACCGTTGAGATCGCAAAAAAGTACACCGACAAGGTCATTCATCATGACTGGCCGGGCCCTGGCATCCAGAAAAATTATGCGGTGGATCAGGCCACCCATGATTGG
>CAYRGU010000138.1:0-7127 GCA_964423845.1 uncultured Nitrospirota bacterium | reverse complement strand
GTTCTCCTTCGGAGGTAAAGCCTTTGGCGAGTGGAATCGATCGGGGTAAAGGGAAGATCGGATGAGCGAGGTCCATGGGCATAAACCCGATCGGGTTGTTGAAAAACCGATCAGGCGTATGCAGCAGATGGACTGTGGGTTGGTGCCCCGCACAGGGTCGGCGCCCCTCGTGGGGTTTGCAACCCCCGCAGGGTTCGCAGCCCCCGCAGGGTTTGCAACCCCCGCAGGGTTCGCAGCCCTCGCAGGGTTCGTAACCCTCGCAGGGTTGGCAACCCTTTCAACAGCCGGATAGGGTCTGGGTCTGAAATATGGATATTCATCAACTCCTTGCTGCGGCAGTGAAAGTGGGTTCTTCCGATTTACACCTCAAGGTGGGCGTCCCGCCGATGGTCCGCGTTCATGGGGAACTCACGCCCCTATCTTCGTTCCCAAAGCTCTCCCATGAGGAACTCTCTGCGGTATCCTCTGCCGTGATGGGACCGGCTAAAAAAGGAGAATTCACGGCCCACTGCGAGGTGGATCTGGCCTATAGCGTTAAGGGATTGGGGCGGTTTCGTGTGAATGTCTTTTTTCAGCGCGGGACGATTGGCATGGTGTTTCGATCGCTCCCCATTGAAGTGGGTTCGATTCAGGCGCTTCATCTCCCGCCGGTGATTGAACAGCTGGCTCTGGAACCCCGCGGACTGATCCTGGTGACGGGGACGACAGGAAGTGGGAAGTCCACCACGATGGCTGCGATGGTGGATGCAATTAACCGGAACAAAATGGTGAATATTATTACCATTGAGGACCCGATTGAGTTTCTCCACCCGGATAAAAAGGGGATGGTCAGCCAGCGGGAAGTGGGGCAGGACACCGACTCTTTTTCTGTGGCCCTTCGCTCGGCGTTGCGCCAGGACCCGGACGTGATCATGGTGGGAGAGATGCGTGATTTTGAGACCATTCAAACCGCGCTCATCGCGGCGGAAACAGGCCATCTGGTGCTCTCTACGCTCCATACGCTGGATGCCACGGAGACGATCAACCGGATCATCATGGTCTTTCCGCCGTATCAGCAAAAGCAAATCCGGCTACAACTGGCTGCGGTGCTTCGGGGGGTTATTTCGATGCGCCTGGTCCCCTCGGGAGATGGGAAGGAGCGGTTTCCCGTGGTTGAGGTGATGGTGATGACCCCGTCGATCCGGGAGGCGATTGTTGATCCGGATAAAACCCGATCCATTCCGGAGATCATTGCCGCAGGGGTCTCCCAGTATGGGATGAAAACCTTTGATCTCTCTCTTCTGGAACTCTATGAACAGGGAAAGGTGACTTATGAGGAGGCGGTGAAGTGGGCCAGCAGCCCGTCTAATTTTTCCCTCAAGGTCCGTGGGATTCAATCGACCCGCGAAAACTGGGCAGAGTCCCAAGAGACGTAATCGATGTTGACCTCCATTGAAATTCGAGACCGTTTTGTGGCGGCCTTCAAGACCTGGGACCACACGGAGGTCAAAAGCGCCCTGCTTATCCCAGAGGGGGATCCGACCCTGTTGTTTACCAATGCGGGCATGGTTCAATTTAAGTCCGTCTTTTTGGGGGAGACGCCTCGCCCCTACCGTCGCGCGGTTTCTTATCAAAAGTGTGTGCGGGCGGGTGGCAAACACAACGATCTTGAAAATGTGGGACAAACCGCGCGGCATCACACCTTTTTTGAAATGCTGGGGAATTTCTCTTTCGGGGATTATTTCAAAAAAGAGGCGATCACCTATGCCTGGGAGCTTCTGACCGAGGGGTTCCATCTCGATCCGAAACGACTCTGGGTGACCGTTTTCCGTGAGGATGACGAGGCGGCGGCCTTGTGGCGTAAGATTGTTCCGTCCGAGCGGATTTTACGCCTGGGGGAGAAGGATAATTTCTGGCAGATGGGGGAGACCGGGCCCTGCGGCCCCTGTTCCGAAATTTTAATGGATCAGGGCCCCGCGCTTCATGCCGATTGTCCGGGGATTGGCCGGTGTGAGTGCGACCGATATCTGGAGATCTGGAACTTGGTTTTCATGCAGTACGACCGGAATGCGGCGGGCGTTTTATCCCCGCTTCCCAAGCCCAGCATTGATACTGGAATGGGATTAGAGCGGATCACTGCGGTTTGCCAGGGGGTGACCAGCAATTATGACACGGATCTTTTTCTCCCCCTTCTGGCGGAGATTGGCCGACGCTCCGGGTCCGCCGGACGCGCTGGGGGTGCCGAAGGAGAACAGCCCTCCCGGATGGCGCAGCGTGTCGTGGCCGACCACCTTCGGGCGATGACTTTTTTGGTGGGGGATGGGGTCATCCCCTCGAACGAGGGGCGGGGTTATGTCCTGCGCCGCATTCTTCGGCGGGCCGCCCGATTTGGAATGAAGCTTGGATTTGAAGGGCCATTTTTACACCCCCTGATTGAGACGGTGGTGAATGGGATGCGCCTTCCTTATCCGGAGCTTGTCTCGCGCCGTGGACAGATCGAGGCCATTGTTTTGGGAGAGGAGGAGCGTTTCGCGAGTACGCTGAAGTATGGTCTTCGGCGAATGGAAGAACTCATCGAGAAGATGAAACAGGCAGGGAGCCAGGTGATTCCCGGACGGGATCTCTTTACCCTGTACGACACCTACGGATTTCCGATCGACCTCGCTTCAGAGGTCGCGCAAGAGGCCGGGCTGTCGCTGGATGAGGCGGGATTTCAGTCCGAAATGGCGGGCCAGCGCGCGCGGGCCCGCAGGTCTTGGGTGGGGGGGGATTTGCCAGCGCGCCAGCAGGGTCTTTACAGAACGTTGCGGGAAAGATTGGGAGAGACTTCTTTCACGGGTTACGGGTCGTTGACGGGGGAGGTGACGCTCCTTTCGATGCTGAAAGGGGAGACGGAGGTGACGGTCGTGGCGGCAGGTGAAGCCGTGGATCTGATCTTGAATCCGACCCCTTTTTATGCGGAGTCTGGCGGCCAGGTGGGGGATCGGGGCCGCTTAACCCTTGGTGATACGGTCATTGAGATTGAAGAGACGCTAAAACCTCTCCCCGGTTTTCATCTCCACCGGGGCAGAGTGACGCAGGGGCTTGCCACGGTCGGCGCGGTTTATCAGGCCCAGGTGGATGCCCACGCCCGGAAAAATACGGCGCGCAATCACACGGCGACCCATCTGCTCCATGCAATCTTAAGGGAGTTTCTGGGGGACCATGTTCGGCAGGCGGGATCGCTCGTGGCCCCGGATCGTCTTCGGTTTGACTTCCACCATTTCACCCCGCTGACTGAAAAGCAGATCCGTCGGATTGAGGCGCGGATGAATGAGCGGGTTTGGGAAGATGCGGCGTTGTCCACGGAGGTGATGGAGACGCAGGCGGCGATGGCCTCGGGGGCGATGGCCCTTTTTGGGGAAAAATATCAGGCCGAGGTCCGCGTGGTTTCTGTGTCTGACTACAGCCGGGAGCTTTGTGGGGGAACGCACTGTCGTGCGACGGGGGAGATCGGGTTTTTCAAGCTGATCCGTGAAGGAAGTGTGGCGGCCGGGATTCGTCGGATTGAGGCGGTCACCGGACCTGCGGCCCATCAGTGGGTCGATGCCCAGGAAGAGACCATCAGAACCGTTTCTTCTCTCTTGAAAAGCCGTCCTGAAGAAGTGGTTGTCAAACTCGAGAGGCTTCTTTCCCAGTTTAAGAATCAGGATCGGGAGATGGAGCGGTTCAGGGCGCAGTCGGCCGCAGCTTCCCTGGGGCCGTTATCGCAGGTGCGTCAGGTGGGGTCTGTTTCTGTCATGGCCCAGAGGATTGACCCTGCCGAGATGGATGGCATTCGTCTTTGCGCGGATTCCCTGCGCCAAAAGATTCAATCTGGGGTTGTGGTGGTTGGCGCCCTCTCTCCCACAGGGGACAAGGTCTCTGTGGTGGTCATGGTCACCCCTGATTTGACTCCCAGAATTTCGGCGGATAAAATTGTGAAAGAGATTGCGGGATTTGTTGAGGGATCTGGCGGGGGAAAGTCGCGGATGGCGCAGTTAGGAGGCAAGAAAGTAGAAGGCCTCGATTTAGCCCTTGAAGAATCGCTGCGTGTCATCGAAAAAATGACGCAGGAAAGGCCATGTTGACCTGGCCTGAAAAAGCGGCCTTTGCCGGGCTTGGAATGGGTGGACGCACCCCGGAGATTCTCCCTCTGGGGAAGGCCGATCTTGCGGCGAGCTTCCGCCGGGAAGTGGTTGACCTCTAATTCATGGCGAAACTTTTCTGGGCGTTCTTTCTGGTGATTGTCCTGGCCTCCTCGGCTGCTTTTGTCGGGCATCGCTTTATGAGTACAGCCCCTTCCTTCCTTGAGATACAAAAAACCGTTGAAATTCCGCAAGGGGCCTCGTTTCGTTCTGTCGTGGATCTTCTATATCAGGAAAATTTAATTACCAACCGGCTTTACTTCAACCTCCTGGCCCGCTGGGCCGGCAATGATAAAAAAATCAAATCGGGGGAGTACGCCCTTCATACCGCCATGCGTCCGATGGAGATCCTGGACGCCCTGGTGGCAGGTCGGGTGTTGGTGTATGAGGTGGTGATTCCCGAAGGGGTGACGTCGCGGCAAGTTGGAAAAATTCTTGAGGAGGCGGGGTTTACAACGGCCGATGAATTTTTTAGCCTGACGCGTGATCTGGATCTGATTGCCTCGTTGGGCATTGAGGGGACCAGCCTGGAGGGGTATCTTTTTCCGGAGACCTATAAATTCGCAAGGCGAGTCTCGGCGTCTGAAATCATCCGGCAGATGGTGTCGCAGTTTCGGGTGGTTTACGAGGAAAGTTTTCACTACAGGGCGGCCGAAATGGGGATGACCGAGCGGGAGGTGATTATTTTGGCCTCGATTATTGAGAAAGAGACTGCGGCGGCTCAAGAACGGGGGCTGATCTCGGCGGTTTTTCACAATCGCCTTAAACAGAAGATGCCGCTTCAGTCCGACCCGACGGTCATCTTTGGTCTGGAAAATTTTACAGGGAACCTAACCCGGAAAGACTTAGAGACCCCCTCCCCGTACAACACCTATCTTAACAAGGGGTTTCCCCTCGGCCCGATTGCCAACCCCGGACGGGCGGCCCTTGTTGCGGCCCTTTACCCGGAGGCGGTTGACTATCTTTATTTTGTTTCGAAGAACAACGGAACACACCATTTCTCCGTGACGCTTCCGGAGCATAACGAGGCGGTCTCGGTCTATCAGCGGAAGGGGAACAGACGGTTATGACACGCAACTACGAAGAGGGGCTCCTCTCGTTGGGATTGACGCTGCCCCCCGCGCCGGCCCCGGTGGCCAACTATCTTCCGGCGGTTCGCAGTGGGAGCCTGCTTTTTATCTCGGGGATGATTCCGCTCTCTGAAGGGCGGCTGGTTTATTCAGGACGACTTGGAAAAGAGCTGACCGTGGAGGAGGGGCAAAAAGCAGCGGAAGTGGCCCTCTTAAATGCGTTGGCGGTGGTGAAATCTACCTGTGGCTCACTCAACGCGGTGCGGCAAATGGTGCGACTGGGGGTTCATGTGGCCTCTGCGGAGGGTTTTTTCGAGCAGTCTGCGGTGGCCAATGGCGCCTCCAATTTGCTGGTGACCCTCTTCGGTGACGCAGGTCGCCACGCCCGGCTTGCCCTCGGTGCCGCCTTCCTGCCACTGAACGCGCCCATAGAAATCGAACTGATCGTAGAGGTGGCATAAAAATATATGGAAAGAAAGCTATATCGTCAATACTTCCTTGGCACCCCCCCAGTTTTTGAAGATCTTAAAAAATGTGGGGTTATTAGAGGTGACCTCTAGTGGGCATCTACTGCATCGCGGCCGGAAGCTCATCCACTAATCGAGCCAAGACGCTAGACCGGTCCTACGCGATTGCGGACCTAGAGCCGTATTTGTCGCCCCGCGATGTTGGGCGCCTGCGCGAGCACTTTCCAGGGGGTTGCTCGGTCTTCCTATGGGGTGCGAATCGCCTAGGTCAGCTAAAACACGTGCTCGCTGAGGACTACGTGATCGACTTCAACGGCCACCAGGTTGACAACGTATTCCGGTTCTGCTTCTACACGTCAACAGGGTCGGACATACGTCTTCAGCATTTTGTCGGCTGGGACGACGGCAGACCATATTCCTTCGTATACTTCCTCAAGGAGCCTATGAGCCCACAGGATCGTGATAAGCAGTTCTTCCTACGTGCCTTCGACGCTGCACAGAAGCCACATTTTGATCGCCAGTGGTACCTGAATGACACCGCGTGTGACAAAGCTTGCCTTCGTATGGGCATGAGTTCCATAGTGGAACTCCTTGGCGTTACCACTGGTGTGATCCAACTTCCTCCTGAGTCACAAGGAGTGAGTGAGCCGCTGGGCAGCCCTCAGCCCACCACACAACGGCTACCGACCATCGTAGCTGTTCCGCCGTGGCTCAGCGATGTCGTTATGGCGGTGCAACGCCTCTGGGAGCAACCCAGATCCCTTGAGCGCGACCACGAACACGTAGTCGCTCAGTTTCTCGAGGCACTTGGATATCGATCCGGCGAGGAGATTCGCTTTCAGCGTGCCAACATAGACATCGTTATTTTTCAAGAAGGCCGTACCCTCGCCGTTGTTGAAGTCAAGGCAGACCGTGCCCTCGCATCGACTCACCGATCTGTTTTGGGCCAAGCGTTCGGATACGCCCTTGAGCAAGGAGCTCCGATAGTGATCGTCACGAACGGCAACTACTACGCCGTGTTCGATCGCCGGGCTGGACTCACGCGTGAAGAGTCACTGCTTGGCGAGTTTTGCCTTCGGTCTCTTGACGACATCGCGCTGGCCACAATTGAGAGGCTGCGCAAAGGTGTGCTGAAGTGAGCCCACCGCAGTGATGGGGCCAGAATTGGGGTCAAATTGGGGTCAGGCATGCCTTATTGACTTTTCATGTACTTATCCGTATCGGTTTTTTGGGGTGTTTCTGTTTCTATGTCACCTCTAATAATAACCCGATGTTTTTTATGGTGGTTTTAAAGTTTGGCGCTTCCGGTTTCAGCATGGGTAAAGATCGAGGCCTCAGCAGTGGAAGTAGATTACTGTTTTGACGTTTTCGATGTTGCGGAAACCCCGCCGCCTTGCGGATAGGTTCCAACCGACTGTGCATTGACCAGAAGTACCAGCGCGGTT
>CAYRGU010000137.1:0-3049 GCA_964423845.1 uncultured Nitrospirota bacterium | reverse complement strand
CGGCCCCTCTTTAATCAGAAAGGTCAGTTTCGCATGACCCTCGTTGAGACGTTCAGTCACCGGGGTCACCTCCGTCTGGGTATACCCCTCCTCTTCATAAATCTTACGGATCTTCTCAACATGACTCTTGATGGCCTGTGGATCGAGAAAGACCCGCGTCTTAATTGCGGTCTTTTCCTTTAATCGATCCGTAATGATCTTCTCATTCCCTTTGAAGAGAACCTCCGAGAGGATCGGCCGCTCGTGTACCATAAATACGAGACCGAGGCCCCCCTCAACCGCTTCGGTTTCCACCTCCACCTGCTCAAAAAAACCAGTGCGATAGAGCGCTTTGACCTCCTCCTGCACCCGCTCTGGGGAAAAGATATCGTCCTCTTTGAGAGAAATTTTAGAAAGAAGAACAGACGCATCGATCCGTTTGTTGCCTCGGACCTCAATCCGCTTCACGACGATCTCCCGATCGGCAGCCGCAACTTCCGCAGTCAACACCGGCAACACCGGAACAACCAGTGAAAAAAGGTAAAATAAAATGCCAAACTGTAAAATGACGCCCTCCTACACCCGACAATAAAATAAAGACTTCGCATTATACAGAACTGTTATTCTTAATGGAAACTATTCGATTAGGGAAAACGAGATTGCGATTTGTTGCGAAAGGAAGTACAACTATCGCTCCGGATGGGGCCATGCGTGTTGGATCGGCAGGGCTGATGAATAAATTATTTTGAGCGAGTGAAGTATGGAGCGAACAATGCGCGCAATTGACATGCATGTACATCCCGGGACGCGGGAATATCTCGTGGATTCCGGTGGAAAATATATCGCGGATGCCCTGCATTATTTTCATCGGCATGACGCCGTGGTGAGTGTTGCCGAAATGGCCGAGTATTACCGGGGACTTTCGATCATGGCCGTGCTCCTGGCCTGGGATGCGGAAACCGCTACGGGTCTTCCCCCGGTCACTAACGATTATGTTGCCGGGGTGGTCAAAGAATACCCGGATTGTTTTATCGGCTTTGCCTCGGTCGATCCATGGAAAGGGATTGTCGCCACACGCGAGCTGACCCGCGCGGTACGTGAGCTGGGACTGCGCGGCCTGAAATGCCATCCGATTGCGCAGGCGTTTTATCCAAACGACCGCCGGTTTTATCCCTTGTGGGAGACCTGCCAGGGGCTGGGTGTTCCCCTGCTTCTGCATACGGGGACAACGGGGGTTGGCGCGGGGGTGCCCGGAGGAAACGGCCTGAAGCTGAAATATGCCCAGCCGATTCCATATCTTGATGACATCGCAGCCGACTTTCCCAGGCTGACCATTATCGGGGCGCATCCTTCCTGGCCCTGGCAGGAGGAGATGCTGGCGGTTGCCACGCATAAAACCAATATCTACATTGATTTATCCGGCTGGTCTCCGAAATATTTCTCTCCTTCTTTGGTCCGGTACGCAAATACGATTCTACAGGACCGGGTTCTGTTCGGGTCGGATTATCCGTTTCTGACGCCGGAGCGATGGCTGGCCGATTTTGAGCAGGCCGGTTTTAAGCCGGAGGTCAGGGAAAAGATTTTATTGGGCAACGCGAAACGGTTGCTGGGACTTTAATTAGGGTCTCGCAGACCCCGCAGGCCTCGCAGACCCCGAAGGCCTCGCAGACTCATTTTTTAGATGGGCCAAGAAAACCGCATCTAAACTCCCCCAGCCGCAGCAGGCCGCCATCAGGAGGGCTAAATCAGAAGCTGGGGCAAGCCCCACCTGAAAGACAAATCTTAAGAGATAACCCAAAATAAAAAAATAGGTGCAGGCCATCGTAAATCCCGGCCAGAGGAAAAAGCGAACCCGTGCGGCGCGATCCAGGGGAATCGTGCGTGACGCGGCAAAAGATACCGTCGAGAGGAGCCCCCCCACCAGCCCCACCGATAGGGTCTGATAAATCGGATGCGCAAGCAGCGGACCGATCAGCCATCCAGAAGCGCCGCCCACCACGACGGATAGCGTTGGCCACAGCAGATTGAAAACGGTCGCCTTTGTAAAGAGCGCCGCGAGGGATCGTCCATCCGGGAAGATCGTACGTATCCCCGCCGCCTCACGTGCACGAAGATAGCCGATCTCGAATCCATCACGGGCCACCGCGCTGGCGACAAAACTAATCATGGCAGCCCGGACGATTTGATACCCAAAGAGAAACTCCACAATCCCCAAGATCATCCAGTAAAGCAGAAAGGCATAGATCAGGCCAATTTTTATTGAAAACCACTTCAACTCTTGCGGCCGCTCCCGAAAGAGGGTTTGAACCGGTTGACCAAACCCCTTGGCGTAGGCGTAAAGCGCCACCGGGACACAGGTGAGCGAGGAGCAGACCGCCATCGTCACAAGGTAGCCCACATGGGATTGTGAATAGAGAAAATAGCCAATGAAAAGAAAGGGGAAATAAACGGCAAGTCCGGAGGCGAAAATGACCTTCAACTTGAGCCGTCTCGCCGCCCGGTCGGCATCGAGTTGTTCGCCGTAGATCAGACGCAATTTCAGCCGATGAATCACGACGCGTGACTCATGGATAGAGAGGACTGCCAGGCAGAGATCATTTCAGCGTTCACATCTATCAGGATTATCTCTCGAAGCGATTTCGGTTGGAAGGCGTTGACCGCGTCCAGCATGGCCTTGGCCGCATCGTTCGGCGAGACCCTCCCGACCCCCGTCCCCATCCCCGGAAGCGCAACCGATTTCCATCCCCGTTGATCCGCCAGTGCCAGCGCCGCGCGGGTGGCCAGACGCACATTCTCAACAGGGATGGTCTCTGCGGGATGGGTCATGGTGGGGGCATGAATAATCGCCTTAAATTTTGTCTTCCCGCCGGTTGTCACCACAGCAGTGCCGACGGGAATTGGGGCCTGCGCCATCGCCTCTTTTTCAACGTCCGCCCCAGCGACCCGTCGAATGACACCCGCCACACCTCCCCCCATGACCCCCTGGCTGTTGGCCGGATTGACAATGACTTCTGCCGCAACCTCCAGAATGCTTCCGCAAATAACATGAATCTTCATGGTGGACTGCTAT
>CAYRGU010000136.1:0-8081 GCA_964423845.1 uncultured Nitrospirota bacterium | reverse complement strand
CTCTAAAAACCTACTGCGCGGCCCGATTGCTGCGTTGCGCGGTACTCGTAATCCTCATGTACAAACACGTACACTGCGGTTCCTGCGTTCCGTGCGCCTTGCAATCAGACCGCTCGCTACGGTTTTTAGAGGTGCCCTTATCGCAAAGCCTTTTCAAAAAGGGGTTGAAGATGATTGAGCTCTCCGGCGTTACGATGCGTCTTCCTGCAGCGGGCGGGACGGTGACCATTCTGGAGGGGATTGACCTGAATATCCCCAAGGGTGATTTTGTCGCCATCGTGGGACCCTCGGGAAGCGGGAAGTCGACGTTGTTGGGGCTGATGGCGGGACTGGATCGTCCCACTTCGGGGTCCATTTGTATTGACGGCGTGGACCTCTCGCAGCTTACCGAGGATGCCCTGGCCCGATTGAGGCGGGAGAAGATGGGAATTGTCTTTCAATCGTTTTATCTGATTCCTACCTTTACCGCATTGGAAAACGTTCAGATTCCGCTCGATCTGCTGGGTCGCGCTCACGCAGAGGAGGAAGCGGAATACCTCATCAATGAGGTGGGTCTCTCGGCGCGAAAACATCATTATCCGTCGCAACTCTCGGGGGGAGAACAGCAGCGCGTGGCCATTGCGCGGGCATTTTCTGGGCGGCCCGCCTATCTTTTTGCGGATGAGCCGACGGGCAACTTAGACACCCACCATGGCGCGCGGGTGCTGGACCTCTTGGCCCGACTCCATCAGGAACAGGGGAGCACCCTGGTTCTGGTGACGCACGATCCGGCCCTCTCCACCCGCGCGCGGCGGATCACCTCGCTCTGTGACGGGAAAGTGATCGGCGATGAGACCCACCGATGTCTTCCTTAATCGTGAAGATTGCCTGGCGGGAGGCGCGGGGAGCCCTGCCTCACTTCCTCCCGCTCCTTCTCTCCCTGATGCTGGGGGTCGGGGCAACGGTGGCGGTTGGGAGTTTGGCGGCTGACCTTGCGGCGATGACCGGGCAGGAGGCGAGGAATATCCTTACCGCAGATCTGGAGGTTCTCCTGACAGGACCCCTATCGCCTGCGGGGGAGTTGCAGCTCGCGCAATTATCCCTTCAAAAAACCCGCTCCATCCATCTGACGGAATTGATTGGCATGGCCTCGGTCGATGCGGGAGGCCCCACCCAACTCGTTGAGGTCAAGGCGGTGGAGGCGGGCTACCCGTTTTATGGCGCCTTGCGGCTGTCTCCGCAAAAGGCCGATCCGTTTTCAGATCCGAATGGCGTCTGGGTGGAGGCGTCTCTGCTTTCTCATCTGAAGCGGCGTGTGGGCGAAACGGTAAAAATTGGCGATGCGACCTTCCTCATTCGGGGCATCATTGAAAAGGAACCGGACCGCGCGGTGGGCCTGTTTAGCATGGGCCCCCGTGTTTTGCTTTCGCAACAGGCGCTCCATCAAACGGGGCTGGTCCAGCCGGGCAGCAGGATCACCCGGAAAATTCTTCTCGCGGTGGGCCCTTCCCAGTCCCCCGAGGCACTTAAAACATTTCTGACGACAGCCTGGAAAAACGAAACGGTGCAGATTCGAACCTTCCATGAAATTCAACCCAGGCTGAACCGGTTCTTGAAAAATTTTACCAGCTATCTGGGGCTGATCGGGGTCGTCTCCCTATGGGTGGGTGGGATTGCCGTGGCGATCAACAGCCATGGTTTCCTCGCAAGAAAGAAAATGACGATCGCGATCTTCAAGTCGCTGGGCGTTTCTGCCGTCTCTATTTCGGGGGCGTATCTTCTGCTGGTTGCCATTTTTGGCATCGTGTCCGGGGGGCTTGGCGTGGGCCTGGGTCTTGGGCTGCATCGTGTTCTTTCCGGCCTTCTCTCTGGCGCGCTCCCCCCCGACCTCCCCGTCCTTCACTGGGGGGTGATGATTCGGGGAATCGCCATGGGCGGGATTTCTGCCCTTCTCTTCTCGATCTGGCCGATCCGGGTGGCCGGGAGGGCCTCGCCTGCTACCCTGCTGCGCCAGGATCTTGATGACGGACGGCCCAGAAAGTGGGATTTTCCTGGGATCTGCGTGGCCCTGGTTCTTTTTTTCTGTGGTATTGGCCTGTCACTCTGGCAGGCGGGGTCGTGGCGGCTCGGCCTTTGGGTTGTTGGGGGGGTGGGTCTTGCCGTCCTTCTGTTGCTCCTGTCCACGTGGGGCGTATTACACCTTCTTAAGAAATGGGGACACGCGCGTTCCTTAACGATGCGCTATGCGATGCGCAACCTCACCCGTCCCGGTCATTTCGTCTATGCCACCTCGATCGCGCTGGGGGTGGGCGTCATGGTTCTTGCCACGCTCTTCCAGGTGGAAGGGGTCCTGCTGTCGCACCTGCGTGACAATATTCCAGACGATGCCCCCAGTCTCTTTTTCATTGATGTGCAGTCCGATCAGAAAAAATCGCTCGAGGCGCTTTTGGCGGAAACCCCTCTGAAACGTCCGTCGGAATTGACCCCGCTGGTTCGTTCCCGGCTCCATGCGATGAATGGGCGGCTGGTGTCTAAAATGGACGTAGAGAACCGCGCCGATGGCTGGTATTTTACCCGGGAATATGTCTTGACGTTTCGAGAGGGGCTGCCCCCTCATAATCAAATCGTGCGAGGGGCCTGGTGGTCCGACGCCGCGCGCGAAAAGTCCCAGGGAATGATTTCGGCAGAGGTCGAGGTGGCTCGGCATCTGGGGCTTACCGTTGGCTCCACCGTAACGTTTGATATTCAGGGCGTGCTGTTTGAGGGGAAGATTGGGTCTCTTCGCGCCGTCGATTGGGGGGCGATGACCACCAACTTCTTTTTCATCTTCGCGCCGGGGAGACTGGAGGCGGGGCCGGTGACCTATGTCGCCTCGGTCGCAACGGCGGATTCACACGCCGATGCCGCGCTGCAAGATGCCGTGGTCGCCGCGTTTCCCAATGTCACTGCAATACCAATTCGGAATGTCCTGGAGACGGTGACCCGCATCCTGAACCTGCTGCGTCGTTCAATGACCTGGGTGGCGGGCTGCGGATTGGCCACGGGTTTGGGGGTTCTTTCCGGGGTGCTTGTGGCCACCCGTTATCGACGGATTTATGAAATGACCCTGCTCCGAACACTGGGCGCTGGCCGGGCTTCCCTGCTTGCCATGATGGCGACGGAGTATGCGGCGCTGGGTCTGTTGGCCGGCCTGGTGGGAGGCACGCTCTCCGTGGCGGTCTCGTGGGGGATCGTCGTGATGATTTTGGAGATCCCCTGGCAATTTTATAGTGGGATGATTTTTCTTTCCATGGCCGCTTCCGCGCTTCTTGCTGTGGTCACGGGGCTTCTCTCGACCACTCACCTGCTTGGATTAAAACCCCTCCTGGTGCTGCGAACGCAATAGCGGACCCTTGAAAGAGAGAGGGCTTAATCGGGGGATGGGCAAGGCCGGCGGTTTGCCTTTCTGCCATTCAGGGGCTATCCTGAAAATAGGGGATTGGTGCGGAGGTGCTGGCCCATCCAGCTGGTAAGGCGCAACGAAATTTTACCCAGATACAAAATGGAGGAAGAGGGATGGTTATCAACATAATGGTCATCGCTGGGATCATGATATGGACCGGTTTTTCTCTATCCCGGCGTCTGTTTGCGGTCTGCCAATGTCACTATCGTCGTACGAACCATAAAGATGTCTCACCGAATCAGGCCGCTCGCTTGAAAAATCCCTACGCTTAAATGTCCCCTTGATGAACATGAGCAAAAAAAAGGTTGGCTCCCCCGGGAGGATTCACAAAGGGGCTTTCTCATGAAACCACAGATGAAGTTGGGTGATTTTTTAATCGCCTATCTCAAAAAAATTGGCGTGACCCACCTGTTTGGCATTCCAGGCGATCTGGTCATCAAACTTTTTCTTCATTTTGGAAAACCGCGCGGTTTGAAAGTGGTGACGCTGTCTCATGAGCCGGGGGTCGGTTTTGCCGCCGATGGCTATGCCCGAAGTACGGGGAAGCTCGGGGTCATTTGCGTGACCTACGGGGCCGGCGGGCATAATATGGTCAACCCTGTCGCCGGATCGTTCTCTGAAAAGGTGCCCCTCCTGATTATCTCCGGGGGGCCGGGAGAGGAGGAGAGAAAGCCGGGGGTGTTAATCCATCATCAGGCCAAGGAAATCGAGTCCCAGTATCGCATCTACAAGGAGGTGACCTGTGCCGCACGGGTGATTCAGAATCCCCGCTTTGCGGCGGCGGAGATTGACGAGGTGGTCCAGACCATTTTATTGCAGCGTCGTCCGGGTTATCTTGAAATTCATCGTGACATGGTGGATGCCATGGTTTCCGTGCCGGACTCGATTCTCCATTGGAATGGCGCGGTGACGGAGAGCCCCTCCGATTCACAAAAGGTGATCGAGGCGGCGCGGGAGGTGGCGACCCGTCTTCAGGGCGCAAAGTCCCCTGCGCTGATTATCGGGATCGAGGTGCATCGATTTGGTTTGTCGAAGGAGATCATTGCCCTGGCCGAGGCCCTGGGCGCGCCGGTCTTGACCAATGCCCTGGCCAAGGGGGCCTTCCCGATGAATCATCCCCTTGCGATGGGGGTTTATATGGGCCCGCTTTCCCATCCGGAAATCCACCAGCGGGTGGAGCAGGCCGATCTGGTATTAAGTCTCGGAACGTTAATGACCGATATTGACCTGGGGGTTCACCCCCCTGAAATTCCGCGCGAAAAATCAATCTGGGCCGTGGACGACCGCGTCCATGTCAGCTTTCATACGTATACCCACGTCCGGATGCATGATTTTATTCGTGCGCTGTTAACCTTCCCCTTGCCACATCGGGATGAAAAAATTGGCTATTACAACAATCTTCCCCCCCGCGTTAAAAAAAGAACCCTGCCGATTAAAATGTCCGATGTCCTTCATGAGGTGAACGATTTTCTCGAAAAACAGACGGGCTTTGTGGTGCTGACCGATTCTGGAGACGCGCTGTTTGGAGGCTTGGACATCAAGTCTTCCGGACCGTACCTTGCCCAGAGCTATTATGCCTCAATGGGATTTTCTGTTCCTGGCGCGCTGGGGGCGGAGATTGGCACAGGGCTTCGGCCGCTTGTTCTGTGCGGCGATGGGGCCTTTCAGATGACGGGGATGGAGGTCTCCCACGCGCCGGGATATGGCCTCAAGCCGATCATTATCCTGTTAAATAACAAGGGGTGGGGCATCTTCCGCCCGATTACCGAGGAAAAGTCTCTCCTTTCCATTCCCAACTGGCCCTATGCCGAAATGGCACGCCTTTTGGGCGGGGTGGGATTTTACGTCAAAACCCCCGATGCGCTTGCCGAGGCCCTCTCGCAGGCGGCGGGGATCAACACGTTTGTCCTCATTGAGGTGGCCCTTCCCATCGACGACCTCTCCCCGATCTCACGCAAGTATATCGAAGCCTCGGGCCGACACGCCAAACTCTCATGAGCCGATTGTCTTTGGATGGCCACATGGCCACAGGGCTCGGCCTGTATTTCGACCTCTCAACCGGTCATTTCGACCGAAGAGAAACAACGATGCCAATTTACCCTTGTCCAAGAAATGACAGAGAAACGCTGATTGTTAACGGCCTCATATCAAAGCAATAATGAAGCCGTCAACATAACCGGATTCACCTTTTCAGAGGAGCGCCATGACCAAAACATTAAAAACGCTTCAGCCCCTGATCGGCTATCTTCAGGAGACGGCCCATCTCCAGAGTGCCATCTCTCTTCTTTCCTGGGATCAGGAGACGTACATGCCGAAAGGGAGTGGGGCGGCCCGCGCGGAACAGATGGCCACGCTGGAAGGGATGGCGCACCAGAGGGGGGTGGGGCCTCGAATGAGGCGGTTGCTTTCTCGATGGATTCATTTGGAGACGGGCCATCTCTTAGAGACGGACTGGGATGAGCCGGCCTCGGCCCTTTTGAGAGAGCTGTGGCGGGATTTTAATAAGGCGGTCAAACTCCCCGCCCCTTTTGTGAAAAAGCAGGCCAGGGCCGAATCTCTTTCCCAGCAGGTCTGGGTGGTGGCGCGAGAAAAGAATGATTTTAAAATGTTTATGCCTCATCTCAAAGAGATGGTTTCTCTTAAAAGGGCCGAGGCCGAGTATTTGGGGTATCAGGAGACGCCTTATAACGCCCTGCTTGATCATTACGAACCGGGCATGACCGTTGCCAAGCTGGACGGGGTCTTCCCCCCTCTGGGGCAGCGCCTTCTCCTTTTACTTCATAAAATCATGGGATCTCCTGTCCGGCCCAGGGCCGACTTTTTACATCGTGAATACCCCGCTGATGGGCAAATTGCTTTTGGCCACGCGGTTTTGGACGCGATGGGCTATCGCTTTGACCAGGGCCGTCAGGATTGTTCTGCCCACCCCTTTACCACCTCTTTTCACCCCACCGATGTTCGGATTACCACAAGGGTCAATGAGCAGGACCTGCTCTCGTCCCTTTTTAGCAGTATTCATGAGGGGGGCCATGCCCTGTATGATCAGGGATTATCTCTCGATTATTATGGCACGCCGCTTTCGGAAGCGATCTCTCTGGGGATTCATGAGAGCCAGTCCCGGCTTTGGGAGAACGGGATTGGGCGATCGGGGGCCTTCTGGCGATATTTCTTTCCTCGTTTGCAGAAGCACTTTAAAGGAAAGTTAGAGGATGTGAACTTGGAGGCTTTCTATGCTGCGGTGAACCGTGTTCAACCCTCGTTGATTCGTGTGGAGGCGGACGAGTTGACCTACCAATTTCATATCATGGTGAGATATGAAATTGAGCGGGCCCTCATTGAGGGGCAGTTGCAGGTGGCGGACCTCCCGTCTGTATGGGGCGAAAAAATGAAGAGCACCCTTGGGATCACGCCTGACTCGGATGTAACCGGGGTCCTTCAGGATGTCCACTGGTCTTGTGGCTCGTTTGGCTATTTCCCAACCTATACCCTCGGCAACCTCTACGCGGCGCAATTCTTAAAAAAGGCGGAGCAGGAGATCCCTTCCCTGATCTCTGCCATCGAGCAGGGGAACCTTTTACCGCTCAAGTCCTGGCTGAATGAAAAAATTCACCGATGGGGAAGGCGTTTTACCTCGACAGAACTGCTCATCCGTGTCACCGGGGAGCCCCTGAATCCGGATTACTTTGTTGAATACCTCGACAAGAAATATACAGAAATTTATAATCTGTAGGCAGTGCTGTCAAAAGTTCGGAGGTAAGCCAAATTCGAGAGGATGATAAAAACCTCTTTACTGAAGGGGCAAAACAATTTGGGATTTCTCTCTCCCCCTCGCAGGTAGATCAGTTTTCCACCTACCTTACAGAGCTTCTCAAGTGGAACAAATCGGTCAATCTGACGGCGCTGATGTCTGAACGAGAGGTTATTATTAAGCATTTTCTTGAGTCTCTCTCCCCCCTTTTACTGCTCAATTTAGAAGAAGGGTTAAAGTGGGTTGACGTTGGTACGGGTGCAGGGTTCCCTGGATTGGTACTTAAAATTGCGAGACCCCAGATTTCTATGACCTTATTGGAAGCAACGGGGAAGAAAGTCGCCTTCCTCCATCATATTGTTGGATCTCTGGGGCTCTCCGGGGTTTCAATCATTAACGACCGGATTGGAGAGAGGAACGCTCATCAATGGAGCGGATCTTTTGATCTCCTCACCACGCGCGCGGTTTCCCCGCGAGTGATCTTTAAGGAGGTCTATCGCATTGTTCGTCCGGGCGGGAAAATTTTGTTATTTCAGGGACAAGAAGAGACCATTCAAACCGCCTTACAAGGGATGAAGTCTATTTCCATAGAAAGGATATTGCCTGTGAATGGCCCCCATTTTAAAAAAACATTTTCCCTTGTTCTTTTAAAGACGTAGTCCGGTTTGAGGTTAAACCCGGATTACGCATTAGAAACTATCAGGGCTTTTTATTAAAAGGTTGTCATCTCTCTACCTCCCTATTGCAGCAATCATTAAAATCATAAAGATGCAAACGAATATCCAGAACTTGTATACGTCTTTCTCTCTCTGATGTTCCCAATACTTTACTCTCAAGGCCTGCTTTACCTCTTCCTTCACAAACCGATCTGCCGCCTTCTCGATCTCTTCTTCCTGCTCTTCTGTATAATCT
>CAYRGU010000135.1:0-15370 GCA_964423845.1 uncultured Nitrospirota bacterium | reverse complement strand
CCGATTGATGCCGATACGAGAGGCCGCCCAGACAATCAAGCGACACATTGACAACATCTTGACCTACTACAAACATCCGATCACCAACGCAATGAGCGAGAGCCTAAACAGCAAGATTCAAAAGATCAAGAACATGGCCTGCGGCTTCAGGAACATTGAACATTTCAAGTTGGCCATTTACTTCCATTGCGGAGGACTGGATCTTTACCCATGCTAAACCCGGAAGCCCCATAAATTCAGAGCCGTTATCTGAATCAATTCCCAAGAGAGGAAAGGGAAGGGCTTTGCGCATCTCCTCCAGTGCGTCTACAACCCCCTTTTCCCCTTTGCCCATTACAGCGCGTGTTTCAACCCATGTGGTGTGAATGTCGGTTACATTGAAGGAATGCATAAACTCCCCCGATGCGCATTCTCCTGAATGGGAGACCAAATCAATCTCGGTAAAGCCGGGCGTGGTGACATCCCAGCAGTCGGTCTTGATTGGAATGTGATGTTTCAGTAACATCCCAGGTTTTGTTCGGCCATAAAGATTCTTACGCAGGAGATTTTTCTTTGCAGACAAGTGCCGGTCAATCGTCGCCGGACTGATGGCCAGCAGTTGTTGTTCCAGGGTGGCAGAAAATGCAAATTTCTTTTTGGCCCATGGCATCCAAATCGGGAGAAGGGCTTTCAAACGAACCGACCATGGATACCCAGCCGCCTTCCAAATCCCCAAGAGAATGCCAATCACGTCTGATCCGTAAGTGGTCTTTCGGCTCCGTTGTATTTTACTTGGTTTTTGAAGTGGAGGGCCATTGAGTAAGCGGATTGCGTATTTGCGATGATAGCCGCATACGGAACAGAACTCGTTGAGAATCTGCCGCCGCACTGTCGAATCGGCGTGCTGGTATCTTTGGTAAATCGCTTTGAGATATTCCCATTTTACTTGCTGGCTCATCGTGTAACCCTCCGGATTGGTTTCTAATCCCCAAGGTTACATCCTAAATGATTTGACGATACTCCCCAAAGTTACATTTTAGATGATTTGATACGCGAGGGCTTGATCTTGTCGCGGCTTGTGCTAAAATGCGCCTTTCTTTTATGTGTTCGGGAGAGGTGAAAGTGATGGCGAGGAAGATGCGGACTTGGCCCCGCAGGGTTGTGCATGGGGTTCTGCGCCTTCTCGTTGTCCTCTATGTAATCGGCTGGTGGTTTGACCCCATCCCTCCCGAAAGTTCAAATCCAAGGGCTGATCTCGGCCTGTTTTCCACAAATCCACGAAGGGCCTTCTCCTCTTTTACCAAGGACTGGCGGGGGGTCCCGGAACATACCTTCAGATCGGGGGATACGTTCGGGGGCACCCTTTCCCTCCTCGGGGTTTCTGCGAAGGAGGCCTCCCATATCCTTGATGCGGCCCAGAAGGTCTACGACCTTCGCCGCGTGGTCCCCGGCCAGAAGATAAAGGTTTTTTTAAGCACGACCACTCAGTCCGTCGTGGGGCTTCTTTACGAGATTGATCCCCTCCGTTCCCTCCGGTGGGTTCGTTCTGAACGAGGGTTTAAAATCTCTGAAGATCGGGCGGCGACCTGGCAGGACATCGTGGGAAAGGAAGGGGTCATTACCGATACCCTTTTTGCCTCGGCCGCGCGCGCCGAGGTTCCCAAAGAGGTGATTTTAAACCTGACCGATATTTTTGCCTGGGATATTGACTTTGGCACGGAAATCCAGATGGGCGACCGGTTTCGTGTTGCGTATGAAGTGACGAGGAAGGCGGGCGAGGTGGTTGTCACGGGGCGAATCCTGGCCGCTGAAATCGTGAACTCGGGGCGGTCGTATCGGGCGTATTATTTTAATCCGTTGGTGTCAGGCGGGAAGAGGCCGGGGCTCGGCGATTATTACGATGAAACAGGCCGGCCCTTGGAAAAGGCCTTTTTGAAATCTCCCCTGCGGTATCGCCATATCACTTCTGGATTTACGCCGCGCCGTTTCCATCCTGTTCTGAAGGTGGGACGTCCCCATCTTGGGATTGATTTTGCCGCGCCCCATGGGACCCCTGTGATGGCCGCGAGTGATGGCATTGTCCGCCAGGTCGGTTGGCAGGGGGGATATGGGAACACTGTGGTTTTGGAGCACGCAAATGGCCTTAGCACGCTCTATGGGCACCTCTCTTCCTACGAGGCGCGGATTCGTGAAAATATCCGGGTGACACAAGGCGAAGTGATTGGGCGAGTGGGCTCCACGGGGCTCTCGACCGGACCCCACCTCCACTACACCCTGACGAAGCATGGCGTTCCGATTGATCCAGGGCGTGTAGAGAGCGTCGAGCGGGCGCCGTTGTCGGGCGCGCTGTTATCGGCGTTAATGGGACAGATTGATAAAATGAGCTGCTATCTTGATGCGCAAGGGGTGGGATTAAAGATCTGACAGGCTGTTGGAAAATCTTTGGATGGCCAGGCGGTTAAAAAACTCCAGATGCAAGGCCTCGGGGCTTGCAGTTCCAGCAGACCTCGCAGACCTGGCAGGTCTCGCAGGGTCCGCGACCCTCGCAGGGTTCGCAACCCTTTCACGGCCTGGTAGGGCGTCATGAAGATTGGTACGCGGGCGGGTCTGATCGTTGTGGATGTCCAGAATGACTTCTGCCCCGGGGGGGCATTGCCGGTCTCCGAGGGGGATGCCGTGATCCCGATGCTTAATCAATATATCGCCCTGTTTTCAAAAGTTGGCGCGGCGATTTGCGCCACGCGAGACTGGCATCCCAGAAATCACTTGTCATTTAAATCCCAAGGCGGAATCTGGCCGCCACACTGTATTCAAAACACAAAAGGGGCCCAGTTCCCGGCGGAGTTGCTGTTGCCTCGAGAGGTCGCGGTCTTCTCGAAGGGGAGTGGCCAGAGGGAGGTGGCCTATTCTGGCTTTCAGGGGACCGGCTTGTCCGAACGCCTGAAGCGACAGGGGATTCGTCGTCTCTTTATCGCGGGTCTGGCCACAGACTATTGTGTGAAGGAGACCACGATCGATGCGCGACTGGAGGGGTTTGAGGCGGTCTTGCTGGAAGACGCCTGTCGAGGCGTAGAGGTCTCTCCCGGAGATAGTCAGAGGGCGATTGACCAGATGAAAGAGGCGGGTGCCTATGCGATTCATCTTGGCGAACTGGTGATTTAGCAGGCTGTTGAGGGGTGTTTTGTCCAAGGCAGGATGAAAAGTGACGCATGGGAAATTTAAGTGGGTTATGGTACGATACCGCCCCTCTATCGAGAGCGGGTTTCAAAGTAGGGCTGGCGAAGCGTGATGGATGACTTGGCGGGGATTGTCTCCCCTGTTCCGATAAGGGATGTTTCTGCCGAAGCGGGCGATCTCTTTAGGGATCTCCTTCCGACGAAGAAGTCAGTCTGGGCGGTGGGGGGTGGAAAAGGTGGGACAGGGAAGACCTTCATTTCCGTGAACCTGGCGATTGCGTTGACCAAGCTCGGCAAGCGGGTTTTATTGGTCGATGCTGATTTAGGATGCGCCAATCTCCATACCTGTCTCGGCGTAGAGACCCGTACGACCCTCTCTGATTTTGTTCAGGGGAAAGTCCGCCGCATTGAGGAGGTCCTCATCCAGACCGAAATTCCCAATCTGGCGCTTATTTCAGGGGCCCAGGACTATCTCGAAATCGCAAACCCCAAGCACAGTCAAAAAATGCGCCTGATTCGCCAGATTCATGAGCTTGATTTTGAGTATATTATCCTCGATCTGGGGGCTGGAACCGCTTTTACCAACCTTGATTTTTTTCTGGCCGCAGATACCGGTATTTTAAGCGTGATGCCGGAGCCCACGTCGATTGAAAATGTCTATCGTTTTATCAAGAGCACCTTTTATCGGCGGTTTAAAAAGATCGCGCGCGACCCGGAGGTCAAAGAGATTATTACGATGGCGATGTATGAAAAAAATGAACGTGGCATTCGAACCCCGCATGACTTGATTGACCATATCGCGGCGATTGATGAAAAGGTGGGGCAGAAGTTAAAGGATGCGGTCTATACCTTTGTCCCCAGGCTTATTGTAAATCATGTCCGCTGCAAGGATGACATCACGCTTGGTTTTTCCATGCGGAGTTCCTGCGCCAAGTATTTCGGTATTCGGCTGGTCTATGCCGGCTATATCGAGTTTGATGATCATGTCTGGCAGGCAACGAAGAAGAAACGCCCTTTGTTGCTGGAATTTCCCTATTCCAGCGCGGCACGCTGTATGGAGCGGACGGCGGCCAATCTGATTAAAAATGAAGAGCTCAATTTTGACCTGGTCATTAAACCCTGACGGCTATGAAGCGATTCGCGGATCAGAATTATTACGAGATTCTGGATATCCCGGTCGGGGCGACCCTGCGTGAAATCCAGAAGGCCTATGAGTTTTCAAAAAAGACCTATGGCAGCGATGCCATTGCCTCCTACTCGCTTTTTTCCCATGCTGACCTGGACGAACTGGCTGAACGCGTAGAGGAGGCGTATCGGGTTTTAATCGATCAGGCCAAGCGGAAACGATATGACGACGACTTGTCTCGAGGGGTATCCCCGACCAGCCTTCCCCACAAACAGGCGAACCCTGCGCCACCCATTCCTGATGAGTTGTTGGGGCTGGATGAGATTGATGGGGCTATTTTACGGCAGATTCGAGGGAGAAAGGGGATTTCGCTCCAGGAGATTGCCGACAAAACCCGGATTAACATCACCTACCTGAATTATGTTGAGGAAGACCGCTACCGCAGCCTTCCCGCAGAGGTTTACCTCAAGGGGTATTTGGCGCAGTACGCCCAATCGCTTCAGTGCAACCCCGAATGGCTGGTGAAGGCCTATTTAAAGTCTTACTATCGCTGGAAACGTCAGCAGTCTCCGGAAGAGTCGGCTCCTTAGCCCGTCATTTTAATCCGGGGCGGGCCGTGATCTTCTGAATGCATTTTCCGACCACGTTGATGAGTTGATCTAACTCATGAATTTCAATTGAAAGCGGCGGCATCAGGACAATGACGTTCCCCAGTGGGCGAAGCAGAACCCCGTCAGATTTGGCTTGCTCACAGACCTGCCAGCCGATTCGTTGCGCGATGGGGTAGGCCCGCCGCGATATTTTATCTTCAACTAATTCAATGCCAACCATCATTCCCACCTGCCGGATATCCCCAACATGCTTCCATTGTCGTAGGCGTCGAAGTCTTTTCTTGAGATACGCAATTTTTGGAACGAGTTTTTCAAGCACCTGTTCTGATTTAAAAATATCCAGATTGGCCAATGCCGCAGCGCACCCGATGGGATTGCCCGTATAGCTGTGGCCATGGAAAAATGTTTTAAATTCCGCGTAGTCACCGATGAAAGCGTCATAAATGGTTTGTGTGGTGAGTGTGGCGGCGAGCGGGAGGTAGCCCCCGGTAATCCCCTTTGAAATGGCCAGAAGATCGGGGGAGACCGCTTCATGTTCGCAGGCGAACATTTTCCCTGTTCGGCCAAAACCGGTGGCGACCTCGTCGGCAATCATGAGAATGTCATAGCGGGTGCATAACTCGCGGATGCCTTGAAGATAGCCCGGCGGTGAGGCCCACATGCCGGAGGCGGCTTGGAGGAGCGGCTCAATCACAAGCCCCGCGATTTTGCCACGATGGGTCTGCATCGACTTTTCAACCTCATTCAAACAGGCCATTTGACAGGAGGGATATTGCAGGTTCAGGGGACAACGATAACAGGTGGGGGAGGGGACCTTGATGGTTTTAAAGAGAAGCGGTTGATAGGCGCCATGGAAAAGGCCGATACCCCCGACGCTGACCGCGCCCAGGGTATCGCCGTGATAGGCGTTTGCGAAAGAAATAAACATTTTTCGCTTTTTTTCTCCGCGATGTTGCCAAAAACCAAAGGCCATCTTGAGTGCCACTTCAACGGCGGTTGACCCGTTATCGGAATAAAAGACCCGGGTCAGCCCGGACGGGGCGATTTGGAGTAACTGTTCAGCCAGATGAATGGCGGGGAGGTGGGTGAGTCCAAGGAGTGTGGAATGGGCGATCTTTTTCAACTGTTTTATAATCGCCTGATCGATTTTTTTATGCCGATGCCCATGGAGGTTGACCCAGAGCGAAGAAACACCATCCAGATACTCCCGGCCTGTTTGATCGATGAGCCTGACCCCGTCTCCTTCCACGATGATCGTTGGCGTTTCCTGTTCCCACTCCTTCATCTGGGTGAAGGGGTGCCAAATGAACCGCCTTGCCTTTTCGGCCATCTCTGTTGTCAGACCCTTCTTCTGCATTAAATTTCCTTAAAATACAATACATTTACTTGGAAAACAGGGCTGTAGTATAATGACCCGATTTTTAAGACGGAAGGGGGGGCCTTGGCTGATTCCACTCGAGAGGTGGGTGTTAAAAAGATCGTTCTTTCTATTTTTCTGTTTATGATCGGAATGGTGGTGGGGATCACGATTGTTTCAGATTTTCTCCCCTTCGGTCGGGCCGTGAATGAGCCTGAAAAGATAAAGCCGCCAGTCATCCTACAGACAGAACAGACCTTTGTCCAGATTGCGAAGGCGGTCACCCCGGCGGTGGTTAATATTTCAACAACGCGGCGGGTGAAAAGAGAAGAGCTCATCCCGGGTCTCCCGTTTAACAATCCCCTTTTCCGGGAGTTTTTTGGCGATGAGCATCCCCGTCGCCTCCCGGGGAAACCCAAGGAACACAAAGAACCCAGCCTCGGTTCTGGGGTAATCGTTGACGCCAGCGGTTTAATTATTACCAATAACCATGTGATTGCAAACGCCGACGAAATTAAAGTCCTTCTGGGCGATCGGCGGGAATTTAAAGGGACAGTGGTGGGGACCGATCCACGAAGTGATATCGCCGTTCTGAAGATTGACGCGAAAGATCTGCCCGTGATTCCCTGGGGGGACTCGACGAAGCTACAGGTGGGAGAGTATGTTTTGACCGTGGGGAACCCGTTTGGTTTAAATCAGACGGTAACGATGGGAATTGTCTCTGCCGTGGGACGGGCAAATGTCGGTATTGCCGATTATGAGGACTTTGTTCAGACTGACGCGGCGATTAACCCCGGAAATTCTGGCGGGGCGATGGTCAATACCCATGGCGAGTTAGTGGGAATTAATACGGCGATTTTTACCCAGAGTGGCGGTTATATGGGGATTGGTTTTGCTGTGCCGAGCAATATGGCGCGGTCCGTGATGGAGAGCCTGGTCAGAACAGGCAAGGTGACGCGAGGGTGGTTTGGTATTTCGATCCAGGAGGTGACCCCTCAATTGGCCGAGGAGTTTGGCCTGAAGGAGACCCGTGGCGCCCTTGTGGCCGATGTTTTACCAGGAAGCCCCGCAGAAAAAGCGGGGATCAAGCGAGGCGATGTTGTGGTCTCCTTTATGGGCCAAAAGATTGAAAATTCCAGTCAACTCCGAAACACGGTCGCACAGGCGGATGTGGGGACCCAGGCCAGCGTGGTGGTGATCCGTGCAGGGAAGGAGAAGGGGCTTTCCGTTAAGGTGGAAGAACAACCGAAGGATATTGCCAAGGGGCCTGTCTCGCCGGAAGACAAGGGGAGTACCCTCCTTGCAGGGATTGAAGTGAAGAACATGACACCGGAGTTGATTGAGCAGTTTGGACTGGGCAAAACGGACAAAGGCGTGGTGGTTACCTGGGTGGACCAGGAGAGCATGGCAGAAGCGGCCGGTCTTCAACGGGGGGATCTGATTATGGAGATGAATCGCAGCCCGATTCGTGACACCGGTGATTATGAGCGCGCGGTCTCCAAAATAAAAAAGGGGACGTCCGCCCTGCTTCTTGTCAGCCGTCAGGGGAGATCGTTGTTTATATCCATTAAGCCATGAACGGCCATGAAGCCGTCATCAGATTCAGGAGGCCATTCTTTAAGATGGATTTAAGGTGGAAGTGATGCAGGGGTTTATTTCTTACTTTATCGGTTTTATTGGAAGGGATACGCATGACTATAAAATATACGATTCATCTTGTTTTTGTGCTGGTGAGCACACTCACCGGTTATTTGATTCTACCCGTCCTGATGGGATGGGAGTTGCGTTATTGGGGGGCGATTACCGGTTTTTTTATTGGGGGAGGCGTGGCCGTGTGCGGCCACTTTTTACAGCACCACGCCGAAAGACCCTTTTTCTGGGGAGGTCTTGGCATCCTTTCCGGCCTGATGACGGGAGGAATCCTGACCCTCTTTATCCGTCCTCTTTTTGAGGAAAATTTCGCGGGTTTCTGGCTCTTTTCGGTCATCCTGTTCCTTGCCTTCCCATACCTTGGGATGATTCTTTCCCTCCGTATTCACAGAGATCCGACGGTGTTGCTTCCCGGAACGGTTTTCCCCAATGGGGAGGCGACACTCAAAATACTCGATACCAGTGTGATTATCGACGGCCGGATTGCCGATCTCTGTGAGACCGGTTTTCTGGAAGGGGCCTACATCGTCCCCCAGTTTATTCTTCATGAATTGCAGCATATCGCCGATTCCTCCGATCCACTCAAGCGGGTCAGGGGTCGCAGGGGCCTGGATGTCCTCCAACGGCTCCAAAAAATGCCGGGCTTGAACATTCGCATTACTGATCAGGATTTTCCTTCTATCCGGGAGGTTGATTCCAAGATCGTTGCCTTGGGAAAACGGCTTTCAGCCAAGGTGGTCACCAACGATTTCAACTTAAATAAAGTGGCCGAGCTTCAGGGGGTCCACGTCCTCAATATCAATCAGCTCTGCAACGCCCTGCGTCTGGTGGTCTTGCCGGGGGAGTCGATGCGGGTCTTCATCGTCAAAGAGGGGCGGGAAGTGGGGCAAGGGGTTGGCTATCTTGACGACGGAACCATGATTGTCGTTGACGATGCACGACGATGGATTGGAAAAAGCATTGATGTGGTTGTCACCAGCGTCTTACAGACCTCTGCGGGACGGATGATTTTTACGAAGATTCGGGAAGATCCAGAACGAGAAGGGGCTCGGGGGGTGGTGAGAAGCGTTTAATGGTCTATGCGTTGATCCCTGCCGCAGGGGAGGGACGTCGGCTTCCCGGGGCGGTCAAGAAGCAATGGCGGATGCTTTGTGGGGTCCCCCTGCTGGTTCATACGCTTCGTGCTTTTGAGTCCGTAAAACGGGTGGATGAAGTCGTCTGTATTGTCCCCAAAGAGGAGATCTCCTACGTTGAGAATCTCTCTGCCGATTACCGATTGACAAAGGTGAAAGCCGTCCTGCCAGGTGGGCCGACGCGACAAGATTCCGTGAGGGCAGGGGTCACCTTCCTCGCGGGCATTGCGTCCCTTGCGGCGCGGGCCCGGGGGGAGAAAAGGGATGTCGTCCTCGTGCATGATGGGGCGCGTCCCCTGATTGCCCCGTTACTCATCGAACAGGTCATTGAAAAAGCCATCTGTTTTGGGGGGGCGGTTGCTGCCCTTCCTGTGACCGATTCGCTCAAGGGGGTTTCGGAGAAGGGTTTGATTCAGCGGAGCGTTCCGAGGGAGGGGATCTGGGCGATGCAGACGCCCCAGGCCTTCTGGTTGGATCTTTTGGTGAGGGCCTTTCATCGGGCGGATGAGGATGATTTTTTGGGTACGGATGAAGCCGCATTAGTCGAACGAATGGGGGTCCCGATTCATTGTGTGGTGGGGTCCCCTGGGAATATCAAGGTAACCACGGTATCGGACTTTGACGTGGCGGAGCGGCTGATCAGGGAACGCGAGAGGTCTTCATGATACGCGTGGGAATCGGCTATGACGTCCATCCGCTGGTGACGGGCATTCGGTGTTGGCTGGGGGGGATAGACATTCCCCATACGAAGGGGCTGAAGGGGTATTCCGATGGGGATGTCCTGTTGCACGCGATCTGTGATGCCCTGCTTGGGGCTGCGGCGGCAGGGGATTTAGGCCGGCACTTCCCAGAGGGGGATCCCCGATGGCGGGGAATCTCGAGCCTGATTTTGCTTGAAGAGGTGTTCCATCTTTTGCAGAAGAGGGCCTATCGGGTTTGCAATATCGATGCAGTGGTGATCGCAGAGGCGCCCCGGATTTCCCCTTTTACCGATGCCATGCGGGAGAAAATCAGTCAGTCTCTGGGGATTGCCCCCGAGGCGGTGAACATTAAGGCCACCACAAATGAAAAGATTGGTTTTATCGGTCGAGGAGAAGGGATCGCCGCGCAGGCGATCTGCCTGATTGAAGGCGGGGGTTAGCATGTTTCGGGCGATCAAAGGGGACATCCAAAGCATTTTTGAACGAGATCCCGCAGCAAGAAATATTATTGAGATCATTCTGACCTATTCGGGATTCCATGCGATTTTTTTGCACCGCATCGCCCACTCGCTCTGGGGCATAGGTCTTCCGATTCTGCCCCGGCTGATTTCGCACTTCTCTCGTTTTATCACTGGCATTGAAATCCATCCCGCCGCCGTGATTGGAAAGGGTTTCTTTATTGATCATGGCATGGGCGTGGTGATTGGTGAAACGGTGGAAATCGGCGCGCAGGTGACCCTGTATCAGGGGGTGACCCTCGGGGGGACGGGCCATGAACGGGGGAAGCGGCATCCCACGCTGGGGAATCATGTGGTGGTGGGGGCGGGGGCCAAGATCCTCGGCGCGATTGTGATTGGCGATCATGTGCGGATTGGGGCCAATTCTGTCGTGCTCCATTCCGTGCCGGACTATGTGACGGTGGTGGGCATCCCAGGTCAGGTCATTTCTCGAAAAAAAGAGGAAGAGGACCTGGACCATACCAATTTGCCCGATCCCATCCTCGAGCGGATGGAGAGGCTGGAAAAGGCGCTGCTTGCGATCCAGCACCAGATCAAGCCGCCGCCTCCTTCTTCATAAGGGCCCCCGCCGCCCTTCGCGGAATATTTCCAGGAACGCGCCTCCCTTCCCTCTCGTTCGATTTATCTCGTGGCCATCTCGTTTGACAAGCCTGAAATGAATATGATAATCATTCTCAATACTATCCGGGGGGTGGCGATGCGTTATTTTTATGCGGGTCTTGTTCTATGGATCAGTCTGATATTGTTCGGTGCGGGGGGGGCGCGCGCTGCGTCCCGTCCGGAGGTGGTGGTTTATTCAGCCCGGAATGAGCAGCTCATCAAGCCGCTTTTTGATATTTACACGAAAGAGACGGGGACTGACATCAAGTTCATCACGGACAAGGAAGGGCCGCTTCTTCTCCGGCTGACGGTCGAGCGGGAACAAACCCCTGCCGATCTTTTTATCACGGTGGATGCCGGCACCCTCTGGCTTGCGGCAAAAGAGGAGGTCTTGCGGCCGGTCCCTTCGCCGGTTCTCATGAAAAATGTTCCGTCCCACCTTCGGGATGCTGGGAATCAATGGTTTGGACTCTCTCTTCGGGCGCGCACGATTGTTTATCATACCCAAAAGATTCTCCCTTCAGCGTTGTCCACTTACGAGGGGTTGGCCGACGCCAAATGGAAGGGACGTCTCTGTCTTAGGACGTCGAAAAAGGTTTATAACCAGTCGCTCGTGGCGATGATGGTTGCCACGCTGGGGGAGGCGGCTTCCGAGAAGATTGTCCGCGGCTGGGTGGGGAATCTTGCGACCGATGTTTTTTCGGATGACACGAAGGTGATGGAGGCGATTGCTGCGGGACAGTGTGACGTTGGCATCGTGAACAGCTACTATTTTGGCCGTCTCATGGAGAAGTCGCCCCATTTGCCGCTGGCCCTTTTCTGGCCCAATCAGAACGATCGGGGGGTGCATGTGAATATCTCCGGGGCTGGGGTGACGCGGTACGCAAAAAATGCGAAGGGGGCGATCCATCTTCTGGAATGGCTCTCCTCGGATCAGGGACAGCGTCTGTTCGCGGATGCGAATCTGGAGTATCCGGTTAATCCGGCGGTGTCGCCCTCTCCCGTGGTCTCGGCGTGGGGGGATTTTAAACAGGATCAGATTCATATCTCCAAGGCAGGGGAGTTACAGGGACAGGCGATTCGGCTCATGGATCGGGCGGGGTATAAATAGAGATGACGAGAAAGGTGGCCCCTCCTCCGAGGGATTTTTACACGTTTTCGCCCTTTTTTGGGGAGATCTCTCTTGTGGGGTCTGTCCCTTGGATGGTTGTGAGGTGGAGCTCTGATGGGCAGGGACTGTGAAGTGGCCTTTTCAAATCACACGGGCCGTCCCTCTCGCAGGCCCCGCAGGCCCTGCGGTGGCCGCGCCCCTCGCAGGGTTTGCAATCCGACCGCATTTTAGCCGCTGGCAATACGCGGTTTTTTTAATCGCCCTGCTCGTTTTAGTTCCGCTGGGGGTGGTGCTCTCTTCGCTGTTTTCTCTGGAAGGCGAGATCTGGCGCCACCTGATTGAGACCACACTGCTGGATCTGATTTTCAATACGTTGTGGCTGGTCGCTGGAGTGGGGGCCACGACGGCCCTTCTGGGGATCAGCCTTGCCTGGCTGACCGTCTCCTACGATTTTCCAGGACGACGTTTTTTGGATTTGGCGCTTCTTCTTCCGCTTTCCATTCCGCCGTATGTGCTGGCCTTCGTGATGATTCGTCTCCTGGATTACGCGGGGCCACTCCAGACGGGGCTGCGACTCTGGATCGGGACAGAGCGGATGGTTTTTCCACCCATTCGCTCCCGAGGCGGCGTGATCCTTGTCATGAGCCTTTCTCTTTATCCGTATGTCTATGCGATTACGAGGAATGCCTTTTTAACGCAGGGGCGTCCCATGATGGAGGTGGCACAGTCGCTGGGGCATAGTCGGCTCAACAGTTTCTTCAAAATTGCGCTTCCCATTGCCAGACCTTCCATCGTGGGCGGTGTGATGCTGGCCCTGATGGAGGCTGTTTCCGATTTTGGCACGGTCTCTATTTTTAATTACGATACCTTTACGACAGCGATTTATAAGACCTGGTTTGGTTTTTTTTCTTTAGAGGCTGCGGCGCAGCTCGCCTCTGTTTTTATTTTGATTGTTTTCGTGGCGATACTTCTGGTGGAACGGGCCCATCCCTCTATCGAGAGGTCTTGCGGCCCTGGCGCATCGTCCAATATCCGTATCCGATTGACGGGTCTGTGGGCCCTCATGGCCTCTGCCTATCCCATTTTGGTTTTATTGATGGCTTTTATGATCCCCGTGACGCAGCTTTTCGTGTGGGCCCTTCGTGGATTTTTCGCCGATTTTGATGACCGCTTCGTTTCTTTCCTCTGGCATTCCCTGCTGCTGGGAGGCATGGCGGCTTTTATGACCGTATTTTGCGCGCTGTTTTTGGCTTATGCCAAGCGGTTAAAGAGTGATGGGATCACCCGGATGATGGTGCGCCTCTCCACCTTAGGTTATGCCATGCCGGGATCGGTGCTGGCGGTAGGAATTTTTATCCCCCTTGCCTGGATTGACCATCAGATGATCGCTTGGGGGAGATGGGCCTTCGGTGTTTCACCCGGCTTTCTGCTCCGGGGGACCTGGATGGCGATGCTGATCGGTTTTTTAATCCGGTTCATGGCGGTGGCCTATCGATCGGTGGATACAGAGATGCAACGGATCACGTCGAGTATGGATGAAGTTTCGCGGGGGATGGGATTGGCGCCCAAACAACGGCTCTTACGCATCTATCTTCCCATGTTGAAACCCGGGTTGCTGACCGGGGCGATACTGGTCTTCGTGGATGTGATGAAGGAGATGCCGATTACCCTCATGACCCGGCCTTTTGGTTGGGATACCCTGTCCGTACGTATTTTTGAGATGACCTCCGAGGGGGAGTGGGAGCGGGCGGCGCTGCCGTCGCTGGTCTTAATTCTGGCCGGATTCGTCCCGGTTTTTCTATTGGCCCGACTGCAACGGGAGCGATGATGAGCGTTATTGAATTAGTGGGGGTGACCAAGGGTTATCCCGGGCAGCAACGCCAGGCGATTGACGCGGTCTCTCTGTGTATAGAGAAGGGAGAGATTCTGGCGCTTCTGGGGCCGAGTGGAAGTGGCAAGACGACGCTGCTTCGTTTAATCGCCGGGTTTGAGGCGCCCGATCAGGGCTCGATTTTACTGCGCGGAGAAAAGGTGAGCCGACCCGGATACACCCTGATGCCGGAGAAGCGTGGCATTGGCATGGTTTTTCAGGATTACGCCCTTTTCCCGCACCTGACGGTGGAAGAAAACGTCGCCTTTGGTCTCCATCGGATGAAGGAATCGTATCGCCGCAAGAAGGTGAAGGAAGTGGTGGAGCTGGTGGGGCTTTCTTCCCTGGCGGGTCGCTATCCCCATGAACTCTCCGGGGGAGAGCAACAGCGTGTGGCCCTGGGGCGTGCCTTGGCGCCGGACCCGATTATTATCATGCTTGATGAGCCATTCAGTCATCTGGATCGTGAGATGCGGGAGGAGATGCGCCACGAGGTTTCACGTATCTTGCGCCGAACGGGGAGTACGGCCATTCTGGTGACCCATGACCATGAAGAGGCCTTTGCGATGGCCGATCGGATCGCCGTTTTAAATGAAGGGCGTTTGGAGCAGATGGATGTTCCAGACATGATCTATCACCTTCCGACAACCCCGTTTGTCGCCAACTTTGTGGGGCAGGCGGATTTCCTGCCGGGGATCTTTTCTCGCGGGACGGTCGTGACGGAGATTGGCCCGTTCTCAAGTCATCAGGACTACCCGGAGGGGACGGCGGTGGTGGTGATGATCCGGCCAGATGACATTGATTTGAGGGCGTCCCCCGACGGGACAATCCGGGTGATCAGTCGTCAGTTTAAGGGGGAGGAGAATCTTTATACGATTCGGCTCCCCTCCGGGCAACGGCTTCATAGCAGTCAGCACTCCCTGACGGTCTATCCGGAGGGATCCGGGGTGGCGCTTACCCTCAAAGTGACCCACACCGTGATCTATCAGGCGGAAGCGTTTGGAAAGGGCTTGACAGGGAACGGGACGCGGTCGTATATTAGTAATGAATTTGATAATCATTATCAAATTAAGGGGCCAGGCGGATGAAAAAAATAGGCGATGAAACTGACTTTGGCGCAGAGACGCTTCTTGAAGAACATATCGCAAGCCATCGCCTGAAGAGCACCAAAGAGCGTCAGGATGTGTTGCGGGCCTTTCTATCGGCCGAGCGTCATGTGACGGCGGAGGAGCTTCATGTCGCGATGAAGCGACAGGGCGCTTCCATTGGCCTGGCAACGGTCTATCGCGCGCTCAATCTTTTTTGCGAGTGTGGTCTGGCGGAGCGGCATCAGTTTGGCGATGGCCATGCCCGCTATGAGTTGACCTACAATGTGGGGCATCACGACCACCTCATCTGTACGCAGTGTCATGCGGTCATTGAATTTGAAAATTTAATGATCGAAAAGCTGCAAAACAAGGTGGCCCAGGAACATCGCTTTGTCATCAAGGCCCATAAACTCGAAATCTATGGCTCTTGCGAAAAGTGCGTCAAGGCAG
>CAYRGU010000134.1:0-2907 GCA_964423845.1 uncultured Nitrospirota bacterium | reverse complement strand
GATCTACAGTTTTTTGCTGGGCTGCCTCTCCTACCTCTTCATGAATATGGCGTATAGCTTTCGTCTGGCTAAAAAACAGCGGAATCTTCGTCTCTTCCTTCCTCTTTTTGTCGTGTTTCCAGCCATCCATTTCAACTGGGCTAATGGCTTTTTTGTCTACCTTCTCCCTAAGAAGTGGTTCAATCGCCTTTTTCAGCATTAGCAGTCTGTTGGAAAGGGGTACGACCCCTGCGAGGGGCGCGAACCCCTGCGAGGGCAGCGTGCCCTGCGAGGGGTTGCGGACCCCTGCGAGGGCAGCGTGCCCTGCGTTGAGTTTGCGGCCCCGCCGCGTTAGACAGATGGGAGATTATGTGCCACAATGGAAAGATACTGGTTCCTTGATGAATTGATGTAGACGGGGGCATGGCACAGACAAAAGAAGCGGTGTTTCTGGATCGTGATGGTGTCGTGAATGAAGTTGTTTTCCGCAATGGAAAGCACGAGTCTCCGAGAACCCTTGCGGAGTTCCGGTTTGTTCCAGGCATTCTTGATCCCTTGTCGCGGTTGCGTGCCGCAGGGTACCGGTTATTTGTTGTCAGCAACCAGCCCGACATCGCCCGTGGCAGGCTGGATTTGAGTACATTAAATGAGATGACGCGCCAGATCATGGAAGCACTTCCTCTGGAGCGGGTCTTAGTTTGCACCCATGATGATGTTGATAACTGTCTTTGCCGCAAGCCAAAGCCGGGGATGCTCCTGGCAGTTGCGGAGGGGAATGGGGTTGACCTGTCCCGCTCCTTCATGGTGGGCGATTCCTGGAAGGATATCGAGTCTGCGAAGAATGCGGGGTGCCGGGCAATCCTGCTTCGGCGTTCGTATAATCAGGGGGTCGTTGCGGATTATGGGGTGGAAGATTTATCAGAGGCGGCTGATTTTATTCTAAAACGAGGAGAACAATGAGCTCTCAAACATCGTATGCCATGTCGTATTTGGGTGAAGTGAAGAAGATTGTGGATCAGCTCTCGCACGAGAAAATTGAAAAGCTGGTTTCGGAGTTGGTCTTGCTTCGAGAGAGAGGGGGACGGCTTTTTTTTCTGGGTGTGGGGGGAAGTGCTGGGAATGCCTCGCATGCTGTTAATGATTTTAGAAAGATTGCGGGAATTGAATCATACGCCCCCACAGACAATGTTTCAGAATTGACGGCCAGAATTAATGATGATGGCTGGGACTCCTCCTATGGAAATTGGCTGAAGGGGAGTCGGATTGGGCCCAAAGACGCGGTTTTTGTCTTTTCTGTGGGAGGGGGAAATCTGGAGAAGAAGATCAGTGCCAACCTTGTTGAGGCCGTTCAAGTGGCAACGCGCGTGGGCGCGAAGGTTTTTGGCGTGGTGGGTCGGGATGGGGGTTATACGGCACAGGTGGCCGATGTCTGTATTATTATTCCAACCGTCAACGTGGCGACGGTGACGCCTCATGCGGAGGCATTTCAGGCCGTGGTGTGGCATCTGGTTGTTTCCCATCCCGATCTGTTGGCCCATGAAATGAAATGGGAGTCGGTCAAATAAGGGGTTCAAAATCACTTAAAACCGGTTCAATCAGGAGAGAGAAATGAAAATTTTTATCGATTCTGCAAATCTTGAAGAAATTGAAGAGTCATTAAAACGGGGCTTTCCCGCAGGGATTACAACGAACCCCTCCATTCTGGCGAAGGAAAAAAAGTGTGACTTTCGCGACCATATCCGAAAGATTATTGATCTGGTGCAAAAGTATGGCTACAACATCCCATTGAGCGTGGAGGTCTTTTCTGCGGATCCCAACGAGATGGTCAGACAGGCCGAGGAGTTTGTGAGCCATTTTGGCGATTATCCTGGGCTGAACGTAAAAGTTCCCATTGGCTGGGATGAAATGGGGGTCATTTACGAGTTAAAAAAGCGAGGCATTAAGGTCAATTGCACCTGCTGTATGTCTTTTAATCAGGCGATCATGGCGGCGCGCGCGGGGGCGGATTTCGTCAGCCTTTTTTATGGGCGAATTCGAGATACCGGCTACGATGCGTTTTCTGTGGTCCAGCAGGTCCACGCCGTTTTCAGCGAATGGAATTTTCCCTCACAGATCATTGTTGGGAGTATCCGGCATATTTGTGATATCAACGAGGCACTTCAAGCGGGCGCAGACATTATTACCGTGCCACCGAAGTTCTTTAAGCAAATGGTCGTTCATCCCAAAACGGATGAGGCCGTTAATCAGTTTTTAACCGACTTTCAGTCCTGGTTAAAATGAAATGGGAGCGCCCCCTCCTCAACTTAAAAGGAGGGGGGCGCGTCTCTTCCGTCAGCGGGTTTTGATATCGCCCATCTTGATCACCTCAAAGTCATATCCTTTGACGCGTTTGAGCGTGTTCAATTCTGCGTCATCCCATCGGGGGTCTGGCGCGCCGCTTAAAAACCAGTCTCCGCCGTTATCCGCCAGCAGCATTCCGTATTTTTTCAGCGCAGTCAGAATAACTCTTGCCGTAGGGGGAAACCGGGAGATGTCGTAGTCAGCCTTAAGCCGAACCCGCATCCCCATCGGAGGATAAGCGGGATCGGTGACTGCGCTGGCCAAATGCGAGGCGGGGTAGACATAGCCTCTCCGGGTGGGGTGTGTGGTAAAACGGAGGGCATGTCGGATGGCTTTTTGTTCGTGGACCTCATCGTAGCGCACCAGACCTGGAAAAATGGGTAAGCCGGCGGCATCCGCAGAGGTCCATCCCTCCGGGCGCCGCCGATTGGAGTTTAAGTCAAAAACGGCCCCGGAGCCGGCCCGCCAGTGTCCCTGTTCCGGAAAAGCCAAAAAAAGTTCATACAATTTCCATGCGTCGCGATCAATAATCAGCACGTGACGGTCGGAGCCGCCTTCAATGGGGGCATCGGGGGGAATGGGGTAGGG
>CAYRGU010000133.1:0-6977 GCA_964423845.1 uncultured Nitrospirota bacterium | reverse complement strand
GTCCGCCATTCGAATCCAAATCAATGTATGGAGCACTCCCTACCCTAATGGCCTCCTGATATGCCTGCCAAATAAGCTGTGAGCAATAAAACTGTAGCTTTGTGATTTTGTTAAAGAAATTATAATTATAACCTTTCCCGATCTGACTGGCTGCATATACGACTATGGCTCTTCTATCAGCGGGGCCCCAGCCCCAGGTAGGACACGCAACCCATTTCTTTTGTATTTCCGTTCGACAATGATCAGAAGTGGGAACGATGTCGTAATAATTGCACCTGCCTACACTTACAGGCACATCCATATACTGGCCTGATGCATGAGAATACTTTAGCCCTTCAATTCGTGTCCAGTTATTATCGCTTAGACCATCCGCTGCCCATTTGTTAAGATCGGAATGCCTTCTTACGCCTGCAGTAGTGGCATCAATCATATCGGGATCCCGATCTCCAAAGGGCGGGTCCATATCGACCAGACCCATATGACCTAGCGGCAAACCCAATGGCCGTGCATTAGTCCACGCAATATCTGCGTTCTCCCAGCCCCATGAAGCGATATTATGTTCCTTTTTAACTGGTGCTGGTGCTGGTGGTGGATTATTATTGCGTCCTCGCTTCTTCCCTCTTTTCATCCCTTGTTCGAAAATAATATACTTCTGACTACGGTTTGGAAGCGAATAGGGCAGCTGATGATCAATAACCAACTGTTCATCCTTCATCCTATCCTCTTCATCTAACCGCTTTGCCTCTTCAACATTGGCACGCGCTCCTTCATCAAGAACCAGTTCTTGGCGTGGGACATCTGGAATAGGATGGGTGTCATCCGTCGTTACGAGTTCTTCGCCACTTGGACCATTCTCAGGTTGGGGGGAGATTTTTGCCTTTTCATGTCCATCTGTTTTGTATTCCTTGTACCTTGAGTGACACTCCTCGCATCGGGCCCCGCCATGTAGGTTTTCGTGGTTTTTATCTTTCGGTATTTCCGGTTTTTCGTTGTATTCTTTAAGCATCGATTGCGCGGTTGCACTGAGTTCTCCATTCGCGTACATCATCTGCATCATGCTCTTAAAGTATGCGATATCGGAATTCACGTCTTTACCCAAGGAGTGCTGCAGGGCAAAACCATTTGAGACCATTTGCAATCCTGGCAACATCTGCGATTTCAACTCATCCGGCAGACCGTATTCACTAAAATAGTTTTGATAGAGCCAGTCCGCGTTGGTATATTTTGCAAGCTCATTGGTCTCGGATGTATTGGGTGCATATTCCACGCTCGGAGTTCCCTTCTTGTTATCGGTTTCATTCATATTCGACGAACCACATCCAGTCAAGCTAATCCCCAGCAGAAAAAGAACTGAGAAAACCGCCCAGAACGATGCAAAGACATTTTTAATGTTTATGCAAGCACTCTTCATTTCGACCTCCTATGTGATAAAGGCTTTCGTCAGGTAAAAACGAAAGCCTATTTATGTTTCTCCATCACAGAACAGACCACAGCGATAGACCGCTGCCCAGCCACCTGCGCAAGAAACCACGGCGGGACAAGCCCCGGATACCTCCAGTTTAGCCATGTGTGCACTTAGTGCTATAAGCCTCATTGCCCCTCTCGTGCGGGGCGAAGGGCGAATGAGGCCTTGTGTTGAGGTTTTTTTCTTTTTAAAGAGGGAGAGGGTTTGAGTGAGTAGCCAGATTCGTCACAGACAAATCACACACAGTACAGACTCCAACGAAGTATACTAAACGACAATAAAACAGGACAGCATCATTTGTCAATCGTGAGGCTCAGCCATTCGCCCCGCCCACCCTATCCGACGTTTTTGGAAAGCTGCGTCGGTTCGCCCACCGACGACACCCTTTCTGTGGTTCCGTCGGACTTTACGGACCTTGGCGCTTTATCCACCGAAATGAGGGTCTCTCCTCCGTGAAAGATCCGCGTGAAAAATCCGGTAGAGCACCGGCAATACCAGCAGGGTCAGCGCCGTGGAGGAGAGAATGCCGCCGATGACCACCGTGGCGAGCGGACGCTGAACCTCCGCCCCCCGGGAAACGGCCAGGGCCATTGGAAGAAACCCGAGTGAAGCGACCAGCGCCGTCATCAGAACCGGCCGGAGCCTTGTTTGCGCGCCATGAAAGATCGCTTCGTCCAAAGATTGGCCTTCTTCACGGAGTTTATTGATGAAGGTAATCATCACCAGCCCGTTGAGCACGGCCACGCCGGAAAGGGCGACAAACCCCACCCCCGCCGAAATCGACAAGGGGATATCTCTTAGCCATATTCCCGCAATACCGCCGGTCAACGCCAGTGGCACACCGGTAAAAACAAGGAGGGCGTCTTTTACATTCCCGAAGGTCACAAACAGGAGGAGAAAAACCAGCAGCAAAGAGACCGGAACAACAATTTTCAGCCGATTTGTCGCAGAGATCATCTGCTCGAACTGCCCACCCCATGCGATCCAATAACCGGTTGGAATCTTAACACGCCCCTGGATCATCCTCTCCGCCTCCTGCACGAACGATCCGATGTCGCGCCCCCGGACGTTGGCCGTCACCACGACCCGCCGCTTACCGTTCTCCCGGCTGATCTGATTCGGGCCGGGAGCGACTTTAAAATCAGCAACGGCGCCAAGCGGAAGATAACCGGGCTGCGGTTCTGCCCCGGCACGGGGGAGAGGAATTGGAAGACGCTTCATCGCTTCAAGATGACTCCGCATCTCCTCCGGCAAACGAACCACCAACGCAAAGCGACGATCTCCCTCAAAGATCTGTCCGGCACGCTTCCCCCCGATGGCAATCTCAATCACCTCCTGGACATCGGAGACATTCAGCCCGTATCGGGTTATCTCCTTCCGGTCTATCTGAATGGTCAGCACCGGAAGACCCGTCACCTGCTCAACTTTGACATCCGAGGCACCGGGAACCCTCTCCAGAACCTCGGCGATCTCTTCACCGGTTTTAAAAAGAACGTTCATATCGTCTCCGAAGACCTTCACCGCCACATCGCTCCGGACCCCGGCAATCAGCTCGTTAAAGCGCATCTGAATCGGCTGTGTGAACTCGTAGTTGTTGCCCGGGATCTTCTTGACCGCTTCTTCGATCTCATGAACCAGGTCGGCCTTGGACCGTTTCGGATCGGGCCACGCTGATCTCGGCTTAAGCATGATAAAGTTGTCGGCCACGCTGGGGGGCATCGGGTCGGTGGCAATTTCCGCTGTTCCAAGCTTGGCAAAGACGGTCTCCACCTCCGGGAACTGCTTGATCCTGGTTTCCAGGAGGTGCTGCATTTCAATCGCCTGGGTGAGGCTGGTCCCCGGAATACGGAGGGCGTGCATGGCAATATCCCCCTCGTCAAGGCTCGGCATGAACTCACTCCCCATCCGGGTGACGAGCAATCCGCTTAGAATCACAAGAACCGTTGCTGCGGCGACCACTGGCATCCGGTTCGCCAGGGCATGATTCAGTAAAGGGGTATAAACTCTTTTCGCCCATCGGACGAGAAAATTCTCTTTCTCGGAAATCCGTCCGGAAAGAAGTAGCGCCACCGCTGCCGGGACAAACGTGACGGAGAGGATCATGGCCCCCAGCAGGGCGATGATGACCGTGAAGGCCATCGGGATGAACATCTTCCCTTCCACGCCGGTCAGTGTCAGGATCGGGAGGTAAACGATCATGATGATCAACTCGCCGAACATCGTTGCTTTCCGGACCTCGCGAGAAGCGTCGAAGACAACCTCAAATCGCTCGGCGCGGGTGAGGAGCCTCCCCAGGCGGGCTTGTGCCTCGGCAAGGCGGAGGACGCAGTTCTCGACGATGATCACGGCGCCGTCAACGATCAATCCGAAATCAAGCGCGCCCAGGCTCATCAGATTGGCACTGACCTTATTGCCGACCATGCCGGTGATGGTAAAGAGCATCGACAGGGGAATGACCAGGGCGGTAATCAGGGCCGCTTTGATGTTTCCGAGAAAGAGAAAGAGAATCGCAATAACAAGAAGGGCCCCTTCTTTCAGATTTTTCTTCACCGTCTCGATGGTCGCATCAACCAGAAGGGTCCGGTCATAAACTGTCTTGGCGACGACCCCTTCCGGGAGGGTCCCATTGATTTTGGCGAGCTTATCGGCGACTTTTTGAGAGACCGTTCGGCTGTTTTCCCCCATCAGCATGAAGACAGTGCCGAGGACGACCTCCCTTCCATTTTCGGTAGCGGCGCCGGTCCGCAACTCCCTTCCCAGCAAAACTTCCGCCACATCTTTGATGTAGACCGGGACCCCCTGTCGGCGGCCGATGACGATCTGCCGGATCTCTTCCATGTTGGCCACCTGGCCCGGCGCCCGGATCAGATACTGCTCACCGCGATGCTCGATATATCCCGCGCCGACATTGGCGTTATTTTTTTCAAGGGCTTCCAGGACGTTCTGGAACGTCAGACCATAAGCAATCAATTTTTCCGGATGGGGGGTGACATGAAACTGCTTCTCATAGCCGCCGATGGTATTGACCTCGGTCACCCCCGGCACGTTCCGGAGCTGCGGCTTGACCACCCAATCCTGAATCGTCCGAAGATCGGTTGGCGAGTACGGATCGCCGTCTGGTTTTTTTGCCCCCTCGTTCGCCTCCACGGTCCACATGTAGATCTCGCCGAGACCCGTGGCAATCGGACCCATCGCCGGCTCAATCCCGGGCGGGAGATTCCCTTTCGCCGTTTGAATACGCTCGTTGACCAACTGCCGCGCAAAGTAGATGTCGGTACCGTCTTCAAAAATAACGGTTACTTGAGAAAGGCCGTACCGGGAGAGGGAGCGGGTCTCTTTCAAGTGGGGAAGTCCTGCCATCACTGTTTCGACCGGGAAGGTAACCCGCTGTTCCGTCTCCAGCGGGGAGAAGCCGGGGGTCTCGGTGTTGATCTGAACCTGGACATTGGTGATATCCGGGACCGCGTCAATTGGAAGTCGCTGGGTGTTGTAGACGCCAAGCGTGGCGACCGCCAGGGTCGCCATCAGAACAGCCCATCGCTGGCGAATGGAGAAGCGAAGGATTCGTTCAAACATGGCTTTTTGGGGTTCCTTTGAATTGCAAGTGGGTCAATTCCCCCTTAACAAAGGAGGATAAAGGGGGGGTGTTTCCCGCTGTTTAATGGTCATGGCTCGCCCCGGACTTGCCGAGATCGGCCTTCAGCACAAAGCTGTTTTTCGCGGCATATTTCTCTCCCGCCGAGAGGCCCGAGATGACTTCCACCCATTTTCCGTCGCTTCGCCCCAGTTCCAGCGGCCGCGCTTCGAAAAGATTGCCGTATTGCATGAAGACAATCTGCCAGTCCCGGAAGGTCTGAATCGCATCCGCCGAGACGGCCACCGGCACCTGCGCCTCTTCTTGCACCATCTCGACCGTCACGAAAAGACCGGGCCGCCAAAGCTCTTTCGGGTTCGGTATATCAACATGGGCCAAAGCGGCCCGGCTCTGATCCCCAACCAAGGGGCCGAGATAAGAGATCCGCCCTGTCGTCTCGATACCGAGATCTTTTGATTTCACAGTGACCTTCTGCCCGACATGGACAACGCGAAGGTCTTTGGCATAGACGGTGATTTCTCCCCAAACGGTGGAAAGGTCGGCAATGACAAAAATATCGGCATCTTCTTTAACGACCTCCCCGTTTGCGATCCGCTTTTCGATAATCGTCCCATCGAGAGGCGATCTCAATTCATAACGGGTCAGCACTTTCGGGGCAAAGGGGGCCCTCACTTCCTGCTCGATGACCTTCCCTTCCGGCTCAACGGCGAGTAAACGGAGATCCGTCTGTGAAAGCCCCAGCGCCATCAACTTCTGCTCGGCGGCCTGTCTGGCAATCTCCGCCTCTTCCAGCGCATGACGGCTGGCGAGGTAATCCTGTTCAGGCGAGATTTTCTTCTTCCAAAGGCCTTCCTCCCGGATAAAAGAGGCCTGGGCAAACTCAAGACGGTGAACCGATTCGATATATTCCGTTTTTGCCTCTGCCAGTGCGCGGCTTTCGAGCACGGCGATCACTTCTCCCTTTTTTACGCGATCGCCGAGGTTCTTACGAATCTCTGTCACGATGCCGGAAAATCTTGGGACCAGATGCGCTACCTTGTTTTTATTAAGCCCGATCTCCCCCGGAAGCTCAAGGATCGTTTTCATCCGAACGGGGCCGGCCGTCTTGATCTCTATCCCGGCGCTTTGAACCGTTTCGGGTGCCATCGCAACCCTTCCTTCCACCTGCGAGTATTCCCAGCGAGGGGTCCGGCCCTTCCACTCCGCCGCGATCTTTACATCGAACGAATGCGGTTCTTCGACCGTCTTGTCCCCCCGAAGATAGTCTCCCTCTTTTTGAAACCGGATCTCGTCCACCCGCCCTCCAAGCCGGTGAAGCGCTGCCGTCAATTGGACTTCGCCTGGAGCGACCGCCCCTCCTTTCTCGAACGCATAGGCCCGAAACTGCGGCGGCACTCCGCGCTCATAAATCGTCAGCTCAATCTGAAAATCACCGTCCGACAAGAGCCTTCCTCCATGAGGCCCCTTCACGGTCGTCCCATCGGCATCTCCTTTTTCCTCCGCATGGGGTTCGCCCTGCTCGGATGTTTTCTCTATCCGCACAATCGTTAATGCCAGGACAATCCCTACCAGAAGAATGCCGCCGACCGCGATGAGTTTTTTACCTTTCATCCAATGACTCCTTTATTAAAACAAACGCATTAATTCGTGTGTCATATCGAGGAGCATTTTTTGCGACGAGAGATCTTTCTTTTAGCGTTAAAGGCAAGCTTTCTCGCTTCACCCGAAATGACAATGCAACATGACTTGATGAGTTTGCCATAAATCAATCTATTATTGTCCCGGCCTATTCTGGATAATCTCCAGCGGTTCCCCGATCAGCCGTTCGACCTCGGCCACGGCATGGTGATAGTCGGTCAGGGCGCGAAGATGCTGCGCCCGCGAACCAAACAACGTTCGCTGTGCGTCTAACAGATC
>CAYRGU010000132.1:0-6306 GCA_964423845.1 uncultured Nitrospirota bacterium | reverse complement strand
GCGGGATTATTTTTCAGTTCGCATCGTGTTGTAAAACAGACAAGGAGCAATGACGTGGGAGGATCAGAACATACATCAAATATGGCGGTTTTTTGTGATCTTGAAAATATTGCGCTCGGGGTGCGTGATGCCCATTATTCGCAGTTTGATATCAACAAGGTATTCGAACGGATTCTTCTCAAGGGAAATATTGTCACCAAAAAGGCGTACTGTGATTGGGATCGGTATAAGGACTTTCGTGCGGGGATGCACCAGGCGGCCTTTGAGTTAATTGAAATTCCTCATATCCGCCAGTCTGGTAAAAACTCTGCGGATATCCGCATGGTGGTCGATGCGCTGGATCTTTGTTATACCAAATCTCACATTGAAACCTTTGTGATTATCAGCGGGGACTCCGACTTCTCACCGCTCGTGAGTAAGCTGCGTGAGAACAACAAGACGGTGATTGGGGTGGGGGTGAAGAATTCCACTTCGGACCTTTTAATCGCCAATTGCGATGAGTTTATCTTTTATGATGACCTGGTGCGGGAGGCGGCGAACAAGCAGCGGCCCATCAGAGTGGCCAAGACGGGAGGGCGACGAACAGGGGTCAAGGTGGAGGATCACTCGGACGAAGAGCATCGGGAAATCAAACGGCAGGAGGCCCTCCAGCTTGTTTTGGAGACGACGGAGGCCATTTTCAACGAGCGGGGTGAAAAGGAAAAGGTCTGGGGGTCGATGGTTAAACAAACCCTGCGCCGCAGAAAGCCTGGTTTTAACGAATCGTATTATGGGTTTCGGTCCTTCAGCGAACTTTTAGAGGAGGCGCAGACTCGGAAGCTGCTGGTTTTGGAGAAGGACATCGCCTCGGGCAGTTACATTGTCACTGACTTTGGCCCTGAATGGCAGAAGGAAGAAAAGACTCCCGCAACGCAAGCTGCGGTTCTGCAAGAGGAGGGGAGTCCGGCAGAGAAACCGATTTAAGGAACCGCGCCACAATAACTTGCACCGTTCGGCAGCCAATCCATCCAGACTATCGTCGTTGTTCGTCGCTTACATGCCAATAAGGTATACGCGCTCCTCACGCCTATCTATACTGGCGGCTTGGCCACCTCACTTTTGTACAAGTTATTTTGGCGTGGCTCCTAAGTCTTCAGTAAGAACCGTTTCTTCTTCCCTATTTTCAGATCGTATTGCTCGCCGTCCCTGAAAGTGACGTCGCAGAGGGGATCGGTTAATTTTTCTCCATTCATTTCGACCCCTCCTTGCTGGATCAGCCGACGCGCATCGCTTTTGCTTGTGGCCCATCCCTGTTCATGGATAAAATCGGCAAGCCGTTTATTTCCTGCCGGGACCGCACGATGTTCCATGGACAATACGGCGCTTCTTCCCACGGTCGTGTCAAATTGTTCTCTTGCCGCCTGGGCGCTGGAGGGACCATGGAATCGACTCACGAGCAAGGAGGCCAGTTTCAATTTTGCCTCCATGGGGTGGAGGGTCTTGATCGCATCCAGACTTTCAGAGGTTAAAAGCTCATAATAGCGAACCATCAGGTCATCCCCGATGGACATGATTTTTCCAAACATGGAAGCGGGCGCTTCTTCCAGGGCGATGGCGTTGTTAAAGCTCTTGCTCATCTTTCTTTCTCCGTCGGTCCCTTCCAGCAGGGGGAGGGTGATGACCACCTGTTGGGGTTGCCCGTAAATCTTTTGCAGCTCTCGTCCCACCAGGAGATTAAATTTCTGATCGGTCCCCCCCAGCTCCACGTCTGCCCGCAGTGCCACAGAGTCATAGCCTTGCACCAGCGGGTACAGGCACTCGTGGAGGCTGATCGGTTGTCGGCCCTGGTATCTTTTTTGAAAGTCATCCCGCTCCAGAATCCGTGCCACCGTATATTGCGACGCAAGCCGGACAAAATCTTCGGCCGTCATGGAGCCCATCCACTCGCTGTTGAAACGAATGATGGTTTTTTGAGGGTCTAAAATCTTAAACGCCTGGGTTTTATACGTCTCCGCATTTTTTAAAACCTGTTCCCGCGTGAGGGGTTTCCGCGTTTCAGAGCGGCCACTGGGATCGCCAATCATTCCTGTGAAGTCGCCGATGAGGAAAACAACCTTGTGTCCCATTTCCTGGAACTGTTTCATTTTTTCGAACAGGACCGTATGCCCCAGATGAAGATCTGGCGTGGTGGGATCGAACCCGGCTTTAATGAGAAGGGGGGTCTCTCGATCGGAGGCGTTTTGAAGTTTCTCGCGCAAGGCCTCGACTTGAATCACCTCAACGGTGCCTCGAAGGAGTAAGGAGAGGGCCGGATCAATCCGATTCAATGAGAGTCTCCGCGTTGATCGGTTTTTCATGAAATAGAAGATAAGGGGTGATTTGTGCCAACCGCTTTGGGCCGATGCCTTTAACGTCGAGCAATGCTTCAGCGCTACGAAACGGACCCTTTTCATTGCGTCTCTTGAGGATGGCCTGGGCCAACACCGGTCCGATTTGTGGAAGCCGCTCTAATTCGTCAGACGTGGCGTGATTCACGTCCACCTTGTATAAGGCCATCCCAGCGCCAGCCATCGTTTGACCTTGCGGATCTAACGCTGCCAGGAGGCGCTGTTGTTCCTGATGGGACCAGAATTGAAAGATAAAGACGGCGGCAAGGAAACCGCTTAAAAGATAAAATTTGATCAAGGCGGGATGAATCAGGAAAGCGAATCTCTGATGAAAAGAACCGTTAATGTTCCTGCTGTTCAAGGAAGTCTGCATATTCTTCGGCGGTCATGAGCTGCTCAATCTCTTTGGGTTGGGTCATTTCGATGACGACAATCCACCCCTCTCCATAGGCGTCTTTGTTGATGAACTCGGAGTTTTCTTTTAACTTCTCGTTGACGGCAACGATTTTTCCGCTGACCGGGGCATAGAGGGGAGAGGTGGTCTTGGTGGACTCAATTTCCGTGATCTCCTTACCGTAGCGAAGCGTCGTTCCCACCTTGGGGATTTCAAGATAGACGATGTCCCCTAACGCTTCCTGGGCAAAATCAGAGATGCCGATTACAGCACGATTCCCTTCCTGACGTACCCACTCGTGTTCTTTATGATATCGAAGTCCCGGAGCGATCATCTTCTCTTTTTACCTTCCATTGACAAAGAATGTTTTTAAAGATAGCCCAGCGCGCTACGTTATAAAGGAGCGCTGTTTCGTTTGTCAATCGGCGGGCTGGGACAGGTCCGCTTGCTGGCTTCGACATCCCCTGTTGATGTTGTTATACTCTCGCCATGTCGTTTGATCTGCAGCGATTACAAGCCTGGATGGGCGTGGACAAGGTCTTATCCGACGCCCCCGCGCTGACCGCCTATGCCATTGACGCCAGCCTCTATAAGATCACCCCAAAAGCCGTTGTCCTGATCGAATCTAAAACGGATCTTGAACGCGTTCTTGATTTTGCGCGCGCCCATCACGTTCCGCTGACTGCGCGAAGCGGCGGGACCAACTTGACCGGCAACGCCATCGGGGAAGGGATCATCCTGGAATTTTCCCGGCTCAATCGAATCCTTGAGATTCAGCCCGAGGCGGGATGGGCCCGTGTGGAGCCGGGGATTGTCTATGCGGAACTCAATCGGGAGCTCTCCCGCATCGGCTTCATGTTTGCCCCCGACCCCTCAAGCGGGGAGATGTGCAAGCTCGGCGGGATGCTCGGCAATAACGCGGCCGGTCCGCATACCCTTAAATATGGCGGAACCAAAGACAATGTCCTGGAAATGGAGGTACTGCTCGCCAATGGCCATTGGATCACGGCGCGGGATTATTCCCTCGCGGAACCGGCCTTCCAAGCACTGCTCGATCAGAATCCTCTCTTGCAGGAGGTGGTTTCCCTCATTCGCCAGAATGCTGCTTTGATTGCCTCAAAAAAGAGAGCGGTCTCCAAAAACTCAAGCGGCTATAACCTTTTTGCCCTGGCGGAAGGCATAGCGCTGGGACGCTTCCCGCTCCATCAACTGATGATTGGAAGCGAAGGGACCCTGGGGCTCACGGCAAGCGCTAAAATTCGTTTAACGCCGCGTCCCACTGAAGTTGCTGTAGCTATTATTTACCTTGATAAAGTAAATGAAATTGCAAGTGTAGTTAAATTTATACTTAAACTTTATCCAAGTGCTTTGGAGATGATGGATGCCAATACCTTAAACCTCATCGGACGGCAGAAGTTTCATGTCCCCGAGGATGCGGAGGCCATGCTTCTTGTGGAGTTTGATCAATCGGGACGCCAAAAAATGGAGGCGATGATCCGGGGGCTCGAAGGCTATCAACTCTCCGCGCCGGTGAGGGTGGCGTTGGATCCCGAACAGCAGGCGCAGTTTTGGGGGGTGAGAAAGGCGATCTACCCCACACTCTACCGGTACGACGAAAAGAAGAAGCCGATTAATTTTGCCGATGATGTGGTGGTCCCGACGGATCGCATTGCCGAGTTGATGGTCTATCTTGATACCCTCTTTCAACAAAAGGGGGTGAAGGTGGCGATCTTCGGACATATCGGTGATGGCAATGCCCATATTACCCCGCTTTTAGACCTGAATGATCCCACGGATTTTGCGAAGATGATCGCGCTTTCTCGTGAAATTCATACCACGGTGATCGAACAGTTTGGGGGTTCCCTTTGTGGAGAGCATGGGGATGGTCGGGTTCGCGCCGAGTTTGTGGAAGCGCTGTATGGTCCGGAGCTGTATGCCCTCTTTTGCCAGGTCAAACGGCTGTTTGATCCGGAGGGGATTTTCAATCCGGGGGTCAAGATTACGTCCACCCCATTCACGGAGCATATTGATTTTGAGCGGTTTTCAAAGCCCTGCGCGACCTGCGGAAAATGTAACTCGGTCTGTCCCGTTTATGACGTTGAAGGGGAAGAATCCAACGCGGCGCGAGGGTGGTTTCACATCGTCACCGATCCGGATTATTCCTATGAAAAGTCATCCCGCGTGGTGGAGGCCTGTATCAATTGTAAGTCGTGTCTTGCTGTCTGTCCGGCGGGGATTGATGTTTCTGCCCTGATTTTAAAAAAACGGGAAGAACACCCCAATCGCGTCGCGGGCGCACTCTTTTCGCTACAGAAGCGGCAGGCGTTTTTTGAGACGTTGGTTAAAGTGGCCGCCTGGACGCAGCCGGTGTGGGATCGCCCCGTGGGGCGGACCCTGCTGGAATATCTCACGCTGCCCCTGTTGAAGGGGCTTGCCCCGACGGCACGAATTCCCGCCGGGATGATCCTGCCAAAGCTTGCGAAGCGATCTCTTCGGGAGCGGTATGCCCGTCTCTGCCAGGAAGACCCCTCTCCCCGAGGCCAGCCCCCACGGGCGGAGGTTGCCTATTTTCACGGTTGCGCCGCCAACTATTTTGACGATGGCGTGGGGGAGGCCGTGATCGGCGTGCTGGAAAGGCAGGGGGTTTCTGTCGCCCTTCCTCCGCAACGTTGCTCCGGGACGCCCATTCAGACCTATGGCCTGATCGATCAGGTTCGTGACAACGCGAAATTTAATGTCAACGCCCTGGCCCCGTTTGAACAGGTGATTACGGGATGCGCCTCCTGTACGTTCATGCTCAAGGATTATCCGAATGTTCTGACGGAAGGGGAGGATCACGAGAAGGCGAAGGCCCTCTCCGGTCGTGTTCGACACATTTCGGAGGTTCTGTTGAATGATTTTCAGTACCGGTCGGCGTCACAGGCCAAAGAGGGGCCGCGCGTGACGTATCACGCCTCCTGTCATCTCCGAGCCGCAGGTGTGACCCACGCGCCTCGGGAGTTGTTGCGCCGTCATTTTAACTATGTTGAAATGCCGTACGCGGATCGTTGCGCCGGAGGGGCTGGGACCTTTTGCATTAAAAATCCGGTGCAGTCCAAGGCGATTTTTGAAAGAAAACGCCGGGGCATCGAAGAGAGTGGCGCCGAGATTGTGGCCACTTCCTGTCCCGCCTGTATGATCCAGCTTCAAGAGGGGATGCGGGGGAAGGTGACGGTGAAACATATCGCACAGATGATCCATGATCTCCGGTAATATTTTGATTTATGACGCCGAATGTCGGCTCTGTCTGACTTCAAAGCGATGGATTGAAAAGTGGGATCACCGCCGTCAGATTGTTTTTATCCCGTTCCAGGATGAAGCGGCAAGGCAATTGATCCCGGAGTTGGCGGCTCAACCCTGTATGGATGCCATGCGGTTTGTGGATGCCATGGGCCGGGTCTTCGTGGGCGCGTCCGCAGCCCGCGCGATGCTGCCCCTCTTCCCGATGGGAAGGATCATCGCGCCGCTTTTTTTAATTCCGGGGGTCCCCTGGATTGCGCATTGGGT
>CAYRGU010000131.1:0-7695 GCA_964423845.1 uncultured Nitrospirota bacterium | reverse complement strand
AAGGGACACGCCTTGGAGAAGCTTGCTGGGCGGATTGATTGGGAGATGTTTCGCAAGATTTTGGAGCAGACGATCGACCAGTCTGCCAAAGGGGCGGGAGGGCGGCCGCGCTACGATAGCGTGATGATGTTTAAGATTCTGGTGTTGCAGCGGTACTACAATTTGTCCGACGAGCAGACGGAGTTTCAGATCAAGGATCGGTTGACGTTCCAGAAGTTTTTGGGGCTTTCTTTGTCCGATACGGTACCCGATGAGAAGACGATTTGGCTGTTTCGGGAAGGGTTGACGAAGGCGGGCGTTGTAGAGAAATTGTTCCGGCAGTTTGAGAAGTACCTTGGTGAAGCGGGATTGACGGGGCGAGAGGGGAAGATCATTGATGCGAGCTTTGTGGATGTGCCCCGCCAGAGGAACAGTCGGGAGGAGAACGCGCAGATGAAATCGGGAGAAGTTCCGGAGTCATCTCTGGAGAATGAGAATTGTTTGAGGCAGAAGGATATGGATGCGCGTTGGACCAAGAAGGGGGACGAGGTTCATTACGGGTACAAGAACCACGTGAAGGCGGACAGGAGTACGAAGTTGATTGAGGATTATGCGGTGACCGATGCGAGTGTACATGACAGCCAGGCGGTGGGGGATTTGGTGGAGGAAGGCGACGGGACGCTGTATGCGGACAGTGCGTATACGGGGCAAGCGATCGCGGCGATTCTTACGGAGAGCGACGTGAAGGGCAAGATTTGCGAGCAGGGATATCGGAATCATCCGTTGACCCAGGGACAGAAAAGGCAGAATCGGAAGAAGAGCAGGATTCGAGTGCGGGTGGAACACATTTTTGGATTTATGACGAATGCGATGCGGGACGGATTGAAGATGCGGTGGATTGGGATGAAGCGGATGCGGACCGGGATTGGGCTTTTGAATCTGGTTTACAATATGGCGCGGTACGAACAGATCCTTCGATTGAATTTAGCGTAGTGTGAGTGTGGACTGGGAGAGAAAACTGGATAGAAAGACAGTAAAAACAGGTTGGATCAGGGCCTCCAGAACATCCGAAAAGTCAAAAACACGCGTCTGACGTTTTGATTCTTTTGTCCAATGAGAAAATCAGTTTTAAAAAACGATTTTTAGAGGTGGCCTTATGTCTTAGCAGGGTGGTGAACCATGAGTTTTTCGGCAACCTGCTAAACCCTGACCCAGAGTGTCTCATTGTTGTTGACAGGTTCCGTTCCGTGTTGTTGCAGTTGTTTTACAGTTGTTGCTTTTCCATCTGGGGTTAAGCGTTTGTGACCCTGTTCGGTTTGTCGATCCTTCCTTAATTTTTTCTTTCAAAGAGTCGATACATAATCATCATAGATAGCGCTCCGAATCGGGATCGTCGGTGGGGGTCCTCCTTGAGAGCCAGAGGGCATTTGCTATCTTTAAATTGAAGGGGAGCAAGCCGGGACCTGTGGGTGGGGTAGGCTTATCTTGACGAAATCCAGGGGTGATAGAACCTGGGCCGGGGCCGTTAGATGGGAAAGATCGCCAAAAATATCTTCTTGATGCTGGGGGTTGTTTTTTCGTTCTGTCCAGGGGTGTGGGCGGATTCAGAGATCGAGCGTCTGTTTGAGGCGTCCCTTCAAGGTAAGAATCCGGAAGAAAACCGTGAGATGTTAAGTCGGATTATCGATTTGGCCCCGGACTCGGCTCATGGCCATTTCTCAAAGGGATGGTTTTTTGCCCAGGAAGGAAACTATCAGAAGGCCATTCCAGAATATAAGATGGCGCTCGATATCCGTCCCACATTTGGCGAGGCGAGGCATAATCTGGCGACGGCGTATTTTCAGATCGCGAGGTGGGAAGAGGCAATTCTGGAGTACCGGGAAGTCTTGCGTCAGCATCCAGGATGGAGTGATACGCGGCTTAATTTAGGATCGGCCTATTTTATGGCAGGTCGTTCCATCGCCTCGCTCCATGAATGGGAAAAGGCACTCGAATTGGACGCAACCCTGGTTGTGGCCCATTACTATCTGGGGTTGGTGTGTGACAATTTAGATCGACCCTCTGAAGCGCGCCATCATTACCTCCATTTTTTGGAGAGTCATAAAAATGAAGACGAATACGCGCAATACATCAACCAGGCGGTCAGGCGTCAGTCTGAAATCTGGATCGCAGAAGGTCGTAAAAAAACGTGAGTTCATCGCACGATACAGAGAGTTAAGAAGTGGGTTGACAAGTTTTTTTCAAGCGGTATAGTTAGGGCGTGAAAGGTGTTCTGACAACGGTCTGCCATTAGGAGGGGGACGAATGGGTATCTCGGAGGTTTCAGCTTCTGCCAGCCAATCGGTCGGCTCAAGTCCCAGTCAAGTCGGTGTGTTTGTTCTTAAAAAGGCGATTGAACTGGACAAACAGACCATTGCACAACTTACAAAAGACCTTCCGCGGTCCGCAGTCCCGGCTGATGCCAGTATGACCTTGGGGCGAAATATCGATCTCATGGCTTAAGCGCTCGTATTTTCATGCCAGTTCGCCAAGCATAGAAAACCCCGGTTTTCCCCTCTGGAAAGATTCCCGCGCGCCTAAAATTTCTTGATATATCTGTATTTCCTCATTACAATCCCCGCGTATCCTGCCTGCGAAATGGTCTTCACCCAAAACGTGAACATTGAGGTGTTTGAGGTTGGTGCCTATTGTGAATGTGCAGGCCGCACATATTTTTGTGGGTGGGCGGGTGCAGGGGGTGGGTTATCGGAACTTTGCCCAACGCCAAGCCATGTCACTTCAATTAACCGGCTATGCGCGCAATCTTCCTGATGGACGCGTGGAGGTCCAGGTGGAGGGAGACAGGGTGGCCATCGAAAAGCTGATCTCGCACCTTTGGCAAGGGCCCATACGGGCTGCGGTGACGGGTTTGGATGTCTCATGGCAGATGCCTTCCCTCCAACATAACGAGTTCTTAATCCTATTTTAAAGTACGACTTGGCGGGAACAGAGATGACTGAAAAATGGCTCGAAGCGGAGTCGGAGGACGTGCCTGTACAGGACGTTTCGGAATCCGATGGGGCTTTAGATATTGAAGCCCCTGCCTCTGAAAATGGCGAGGACTCTCCCCCCGAACGCGAGAAGAACGAGAAGAATACGACCTCCAGCGGTGAATCCGATGCGGTGCAGATTTATCTCAGGGAGATCCGTGGTTCAAAGTTGCTGACTTTTGTGCAAGAGGTAGCGCTTGCCAAGAAAATCGAAAAGGGAGATGAAGAGGCCAGACACCAGATGATTGAGTCGAATCTTCGTCTGGTGGTGAACATCGGGAAGCATTACATTAACCGTGGCCTCCCCTTTTCAGATGTCATTGAAGAAGGAAATATTGGACTCATTAAGGCCGTTACAAAATATGATTACCGGAAAGGATTCCGCTTTTCGACCTATGCGTCGTGGTGGATTCGGCAGTCGATTACACGGGCCATTATCAATCAGGGGAAACTGGTTCGTTTGCCCGTGCATGTGGTGGAACGCGTGAATCACTATCTGGCTCATGTTGAGGTGTTGGTTCAAGAGGTTGGAAGGGAACCGCAGTCTTTTGAAATTGCGAAGACACTTGGGGTCTCCGAGAAGGAGGTTGCGGATATCCAGCAACTTTTAAAAAAGACCTACTCTTTGGACAGTCCGATTGCGGAGAATCAAGACACTTCTTTTGGAGAAATGATTCCGGATCTGGAGCGATCTTCTCCGGAGGCGGAGATGGAAGACGCAAAGCGGAGAAAAGATCTTTTAAGGTGGCTCGAATTGCTAAAAGAGAAAGAGCAGCGTGTGGTTATTTTAAGATTTGGTTTGGGAGGGGATGCGCCGTGCACCTTGGAGGAAATTGGGAAGGTGATTGGACTGACGCGAGAGCGGGTTCGACAGGTCGAGGGGATCGCGCTGCATAAGCTGCGGGAGATCATTAACAAAGAAGTGGCCGATCCAACGGTTTTTTTATAAGTCATAAAAAAATGGACTTGAAATCAAAAATACGTGAGATCCCGGATTTTCCAAAACAGGGGATTCTTTTTTATGACATTACGACGCTGTTAAAAGAGCCGGTTGCTTTTCAGGAGGCAATTCGCCAGATGGCGGCTCCCTTTACAGGTCAACAGATTCAAAAGGTGGTTGCCATTGAATCGCGAGGGTTTATCTTTGGTGCCCCTCTGGCCGAGCGGTTGAACGCAGGATTTGTTCCGGTGAGAAAATCGGGGAAACTCCCTGCGGACCAGATTGAAGAGGCCTATAGTCTGGAGTATGGTTCTGACCGGTTGACGATCCATCAGGATGCAATCCTGCCCGGCGAACAGGTCCTTATTGTGGATGATCTGCTGGCAACTGGGGGGACGACCCTGGCCGCCAGTCGGCTGATTACCCGCCTTCAGGGGGAGATCCATGGCGTCGTTTATTTTATTGAGCTGGCTTTTCTCAAAGGCCGGGACCGGCTCCAGCACCTTAAAACCCACTCCGTTCTGGTCTACGATTAAGACCCGACGCCCCAGCCTTAAGCCCCCCTCGGATGGCTTTTCTGATGGGCCTCCTTCAGTCTCTTCCGAGTGACGTGGGTGTAGATCTGGGTGGTTGCGATGTCCGCATGTCCCAGCATCATCTGCACCGATCTTAAATCGGCTCCCCGATCAAGCAGGTGTGTCGCAAAGGAATGGCGCAGCATGTGGGGGGTGACCTCTCGCCCAATTCCCGCCTTGATTGCGTATTTTTTAAGTTGTTTCCAAAAACACTGCCTGCTTAACGGTCGACCAGAGCGGTTTATAAAAAGATGGATGCTGTGCTGGCCTTTAAGAAGGTGGGGCCGAATCGACTGAATGTAGCGCGTTAACTTCTCCCTGGCATAATCCCCGATCGGCACGGCCCGCTCTTTTGAGCCCTTTCCCTGGGCAATCAGATAGCCTCCCTCTAAATTCATCGCGTGCGTTTGCAGGTGGGTCATTTCGGAGACACGGAGGCCGGTCGCATACAAAACCTCAATCATGGTGTCATCCCGAATGGCGGCCAGGGAAGTCCCCTTTTTCAGGTTTAAAAGCGCTTCTATCTCCTGGAAGGGGATTACCTTGGGAAGGCGCATCGCCTTTTTTGGCGATCGAATATGGGCCAGCGGGTCGTGAGCGATTTTGCCTTCTTTCAGCAAAAACTTAAACAAACCACGCAGGGTGGAGAGGGTTCGGCTGACCGAAGCGGGGGAAAGGGCGCGGGTGTGCAGATGAGAGAGAAAGGAAAGAATCTCCACGCGTTGGACGTGTGAGATTTCAGTGATGGCCAACTTTTCGAGGTAAGCCATAAATGGACGCAGGTCATACTCGTAGGAGATCAGGGTGTTTTGTGAGAGGCCTTTTTCAACCTCCAGATAATGAAGAAATTGATCGATCCAGAGCGTCATGTCAAAAGGGGGCCCGTGGGACACGGCGGATTATGGTCCGAAATTCTCTTTCTTGACAAGCCGATAGGCCAACCCTATCATGCGCGCCAGACGTTGTGGGGGCATTTTAAGTGATCATTGACAGGGTGACGGTGCGGTCCTATTTAGTATTGAGGATCGGTTAATGCGGCCTGTTTTGTCTGGTTTCGTCCTTGTTTTTTTGTTATTTGATTTTTCTCCCTCCGGACGTCTCTCGTCGCCCGCTCTTTTCGCGAAGGAATCTTCCCTGAGTGTGCCTGCGGAAGAAGAGGCCCTCTTTGAAAAAGCCCTGTCGTACAAAGAGCAGGAAGATCGAGAGCGCGCGGTGGCAACTCTTGAGGAGTTTATCCAAACGTATCCCTTTAGCGTATTGCTGCCGGATGTCTATTTTCAGCTTGGCCACCTTTACACAAATCCGGAATCAAAGAAACAGCTTCAACTTTTCAAGGAGTTTTTAGGGAAATTTCAGGACGACTACCGTGTCAGTGAAGTTCGCCTCCAATTGAGCGATCTATACATCACACAGGGCGCCATTCCGGAGGCGCTTGCCCTTTGGAGTCATCTGCCTGGGGAAGAAGCGCTGAAGGCAGAGGTTTATGATAAGGCCAGCCAGGCCTATTACGACCAGAAGGAATATTACAAGGCGTTGGAGGTTTTGGTGCAGGAGCAGAAGGTCACCTCCGGGGCGGAGGGACTTGCGGCCATTCGGAAGGCGATGGAGACACTGATCCGTGAGAAGCTCTCGGAGCACGACCTGGAATGGGTGGTTAAAAACTTTGGATCCCATTTCCCGGTGGATGAGGCGGTGATTCGACTAATAACCCTCTATTCCGAAAAGGGAGACACCTATCGGGAGGAGCGTGAGGCCAAGCGGTTTTTGACGCTCTTTCCAGATCATCCCCGCGCGGTGATGGCCAAAAATGCCATTGGACAAATTCAAAATAAGGTGAAGGCACACCGGGTTCTGGTGGCCGTGGCGCTCCCGCTTTCCGGGAATCTGTCGCCGTTTGGAAATGTAGCCCTCAACGGGGTTCAATTGGCCCTGCAACAGTTTAAAGAGGCTCACCCGAATTTTTCCGTAGGCGTTGTTGTGAAAGATCTTGGCGATGGAACTCCGGCAGGTGAGATCGGCCGGTGGATTGAGGAATATCGTCCCGTGGCGATGGTGGGGCCCTTGTTGAGTCGGGAGGTGAATCAGATCGCGCCTTTTCTGGAACGGCTGGGGTTGCTATCGATCACGCCAGGCGCAACGGCTCCGAAGTTGGTCTCCCAGGGGATTTCTGTTGTGAGAAATGCCCTGACCGCCCGAGCGCAGTGCACGGCGCTTGCCGAATATGCCGTTGTTCAGGAGGAGATTCTCTCCTACGCAATCCTCTACCCTAAAAACAATTATGGTGCGGAATGGGTGGCCTGTTTTTCAGAAGAGATCGTCAAACGGGGCGGCGAGGTCATTCATGCGGAGCCGTACGCTGTGAATGAGACAGATTTTTCACAGGCCATTCGGCGGCTCAAGGGGGTTGACCTTAAAAAGAAGGGAAAGATGAAGCCGGTGGAGGAGGCGGGGAGAGAAGGGCAGATGACCTATGTGCCGGGTTTTGAGGCCCTGCTCCTGCCGGGCGAGGCCTCAAAAGTGGGGCTGATGATTCCGCAGTTGGCTTTTCACGAAATCAGGGATGTGTTACTGTTGGGTGGTAGCGGGTGGAATACGCCGGAGCTCCTGAAGGTTGCTGGTTCTTACGCAGAGGGGGCCGTTTTTGTGGATGGTTTTTTTCTGGACAGCCCTGACCCGATGGTTCGGCAGTTTGTGGGTCAGTATCGCCGCCGGTATCAGGACAACCCGGACATTCTGGCCGCGCAGGCTTATGATGCGGCCCGCCTGATTTTATCGGCCATCGAGGCAGGAAGCACGACGCCATCCGAGATTAAGTCGGCGGTTTTAAGGACAAAAAGGACGCCCGGGGTCTCTGGGTTTGTGCATGAGGTGAAAGACGGCGAGTTTAAGAAGGATCTCTTTTTGCTGACCGTGAAAAAGGGGAAGGTGACGGCGCTTCGTTAGGGGCATCGCACTATTCGAGGCTTGCGAGACCTGCGGGGCTTGCGAGACCTGCGAGGGGTGTGCGACCCCTGCGAGGGGTGCGACCCCAGCGAGGGGTGACGTGATCCCCCTTAAATAAACAGGGATCCAATGTTTAAAAAGGTTTTGATTGCCAATCGGGGGGAGATTGCCCTTCGGATTATTCGGGGGTGTAAGGAGCTCTCCATCCCCACGGTGGCCATTTATTCGG
>CAYRGU010000130.1:0-41915 GCA_964423845.1 uncultured Nitrospirota bacterium | reverse complement strand
AAAGCCGGTGGCCGCTTCGGCGCCTGTTTTATCCCAATAATCTATTGACTCTCCGGCAAGACTACGCTAATACTTATCCCATAAAGAGACCCGCTTGCCCTCTTGGGAGAAATTGGGTCACGCTTGGGAGTTATTGTCGCTTGGTTTCCCAAAAAACGTATAATCTGGAAACCCTCAATGTTGACGCCCAGTTGTGTCAACTCCACGAGACACGTTTTATCAGCCGTCTCTGGGCCAAAGATGCCCTGCTCTGGCGGGATGAGCCGGAACACCAGAAAAATATCCAGAATGCCCTCGGCTGGCTTTCTTTTGAGACCGACACGACCCCCCTGCTTCAATTTGCGGAATCGATCCGCTCTGCCGGGTTCACCGATCTTCTCCTGCTCGGCATGGGCGGGAGCAGCCTCTGCCCGGAGGTCATGAGAAAGACCTTCGGACAGGTGGCGGGATATCCCACGCTTCATGTCCTGGACAGTACGGTTCCCGATCAGGTCAGACGGTTTGAGAAACAGTTGGACCTGTCAAAAACGCTCTGCATCGTCGCCAGCAAATCAGGCTCGACGATTGAACCGACGGTTTTTTACCGCTACTTCTACGACAAAATGCGACAGATTAAAGGCGGGCAGGCCGGGGAGAACTTTATGGCCATTACCGATCCGGGTTCCCAATTAGAACTGCTGGCCCGTGAAGATAAATTTCGAGCCATTTTCCCCGGCATGCCGGATGTGGGGGGCCGTTATTCCGCGTTGTCTCATTTTGGCATGGTCCCCGCCGCCCTCATGGGCGTGGACGTGGCGCGCCTCATGGAAAGTGCCGCGCTGATGCGTCAGCGGTGTGGGGCCGAAGTGTCCATTCATGACAATCCGGGGGTCTATCTTGGCACCCTCATGGCAAAAATGGCGGAGCAGGGTCGGGATAAAATGACCTTCATCACGTCTTCAGCGCTAACAAGTTTTGCAGACTGGATCGAGCAGCTTGTCGCCGAGAGCACGGGAAAGGACGGGAAAGGGATTCTCCCGGTGGTTGAAGAGCCGATCGGTCCGAAAGAGGGCTACGATCGTGACCGTTTCTTTGTCGTCCTCTCGGAGGCAAACCACCTCGACGATACAACCGCCCGCCTCATTCAGGCAGGATTTCCCCTGATCCACTTTGATTTTTCCGAAAAAACCGATCTCGGGGGGGAATTTTTTCGCTGGGAAATGGCGACCGCCGTGGCCGGCGCACAGATGCGAATCAATCCCTTTGACCAGCCGAATGTGAAGGAGAGTAAAACCAATTCACAGGCCCTCCTCAACCGGTTCATCATCGAGAATCGCCTCCCCGAAGAATGCCCCCTGCTTGACGAGACCGACCTGAAAATTTTCGCAGGCAACGTCAGTCAAAAATTACTTTTTCCCCTCAAAACCCTCGAAGAGGGCCTGACGGCATTCGTTTCATCGTTTCACCACGGAGACTATGTCGCCCTCAATGCCTATGTGGAAAAGCGCCCGGAGACCCATGAAATACTACAAGCCATTCGCGTCCTGATTCGAGAAAAAACAGGCGCGGCCACCACCCTCGGTTATGGACCACGATTTCTTCACTCCACCGGACAGTTCCACAAGGGGGGGAGCAATACGGGGCTGTTTATTCAGATCACCACCCGATTCCCGGAGGAGGTCTCTATCCCTTCCGAGGCTTATAGTTTCGCAACGTTGAATGCTGCGCAGGCCCTGGGCGACTTCCAGAGTTTGAGTGCCCGTCGCCGGCGCATCGTCTGGATCGATTTTCAACACGATTTACATGCGGGTCTCGTCAGGGTGCATCAGGCCTTAAAAACATGGCGTCCAAATCAATGAAAGTTGCTGTCGCCGCCGATCATGGCGGTTATCCCCTGAAAGAAACCGTCATGGCCGTCATCCAGAAGCTTGGCCATGAAGTGGTCGATCTTGGCACCCACTCCACCGAGCCGGTTGATTACCCGGATTACGCAGAGGCCGCCGGCAAGGCCATTCAAAAGTGGGGTGTAGAACGGGCCATCCTCCTGTGTGGAAGCGGCGTGGGGGCCGCAGTGGCCGCCAACAAGATGAAGGGGATTCGTGCGGGGGTCTGCCATGATATCTACTCGGCGCACCAATGCGTGGAGCACGACGACGTCAACGTTTTGGCCCTGGGCGCACGGGTGATCGGCCCGGCGCACGCCGAGGAAATCGTCAAAGCCTTCCTCCTCGCAAAATTCACAGCGGAAGAGAGGCACCTGCGGCGTTTGGCCAAAGTCACCCGTCTCGAAGCGGCGCGCACATGAAGATCGGGTTTGTCGGCCTGGGCAAAATGGGAATGAACATGGTCAAACGTCTGATCCAGGGCGGACATACTGTTTTAGTATACGATCAGAACAGCGCCCTCATTCAAGAGGCCACTCGGTCGGGAGGGATCGGCACCGCTTCATTAAAAGAGATGGCCGCGTCGCTTGCTCCCCCGCGAGCCATCTGGACCATGGTGCCTGCGGGCGCGCCCACACAATCCACCCTGGATACACTCGCCACGCTGCTTGGCGCAGGAGACCTCTTGATTGATGGGGGAAATACCCATTTTCAAGAGGATGTTCTCCGGGCCAGACATCTCGCCGGCCAGGGAATCCATTACATTGATGTGGGCACAAGCGGCGGGGTGTGGGGGTTAAAAAATGGGTACTGTCTGATGGTGGGTGGGGCCCCTGATCCCGTTTCGTCTCTTACGCCCATTTTCACCACGCTGGCGCCGGAAAATGGATGGGCCCACGTCGGGGGCCCGGGTGCCGGCCATTACGTCAAGATGGTTCATAATGGCATCGAATACAGCCTCATGCAGGGATATGCCGAAGGCTTTGAGCTGATGGCCCAAAGCGGGTATGCCCTCGACCTGGCCCGGATCTCGAAACTCTGGATGCAGGGGAGCGTGGTCCGTTCATGGCTTCTGGAGCTTACGGCCGGGGTCCTTTCCCGCACCCCCCATCTCACCCAACTTTCTGATACCGTGGAGGACTCTGGGGAAGGGCGCTGGATGATTGAGGAGGCCCTGCGTCAGAATATTCCCACCCCAGCCCTGACCGCCGCGCTCTTCGCCCGTTTTCGCTCCCGCCAACAGAACACCTATTCCGGACGACTGCTTACCGCGCTTCGCAACGCCTTTGGCGGACACCTTCCCGCCGGGGAAAAACCATGACAGAAGAAAAAAAGGCCGAAGAGGGAGAGGCCAGGCCCGCCCTGCCGCCGGCCTGTACATTGATTATTTTTGGGGGATCCGGGGATCTTGCCCATCGCAAACTAATCCCCGCAGTCTATAATCTTTTCCTGGACGACTCCCTCGCCAAAAATTTTGCCATTGTGGGTATTGGAAGAAAACCCCTCGGAGAGGAGGGATTCCGTCAACAGGCGCATGCTGGAATCGTTGCCCACTCCCGCCAGGCGCTTGATCCAAAACAGTGGGAGCAGATTCAATCCCGTTTCTTCTATCTTTCAGGAGAAGTCAACTCGGCTGAAACCTATCGAGACCTCAAAATCCGCGTTGAGAAAATAGAAGCCGACCTGCATCTTCCCGGACATCGCATTTTCTATCTGGCCATTCCACCGACCTCGATCGCCGCAGTCTCCGAAGGGCTGCGGAAGGCCGGGCTGATTCATCCCCCATCGGGGGATTATCCCCTCACGCGAATTATCGTGGAAAAACCGATTGGGAGAGATCTGGCCACCGCGCGGGAGATCAACCGCCTGTTAGGGCAGGCCTTCGACGAATCCCAGATATTCCGGATTGATCATTATCTGGGGAAAGAGACGGTGCAAAATCTCCTGGTTCTTCGATTCGCGAATGGTATTTTTGAGCCGCTCTGGAACCACAAATATATTGATCATGTTCAAATCGCCGTCAGCGAGGATGCCGGGATTGAAACGCGGTCCAGTTATTACGAGGAGGCCGGGGCCCTGCGGGATATCGTCCAGAACCATATTCTTCAACTGCTCTGTCTGGTCGCCATGGAGCCGCCCTGGTCGCTCGAACCGAATGTGGTACGGGATGCCAAGCTCGCCGTCCTCCAATCGCTACGACCCCTCCTCTTTGATGCCGCGAACGAATCGATTGTCCGGGCGCAGTACATCCCGGGAATCGTCAATGGCATCGAGGTGCCAGGCTATCGCCGTGAAAGTGGGGTGAAACCAGACTCCACGACGGAAACCTTTGTCGCCTTGCAGGTTTTTATCGACAACTGGCGATGGGCTGGCGTTCCCTTTTATCTGCGCACCGGCAAGCGACTTTCCAAACGGGCCACCGAGATCTCTGTCCAGTTCAAGGAGGTCCCGTCGGTCCTCTTTAACGCCAACCGCGCTGTCCCGTTATCTCCCAACGTCTTAACACTCCGCATCCAGCCGGAAGAAGGATTTTCTCTAAGCATGATCTCCAAGAAAACGGGGTCCAAGGTGATGATGCAGCCCGTGGAGATGGCCTATCAATATGGCAATACAGCCGCCTCCCCAGAGGCCTATGAGCGACTCCTCCTCGATGTGATGAACGGCGATTCCACCCTGTTTATGCGCCGGGACGAAGTGGAGGCCTCATGGAAATGGATTACCGGCATTCTGCAAGGGTGGGCGACACACGGAACCCGATGGCTGCCTGAATATACTGCGGGAAGTCCAGGCCCCGTTGAGGCCGATCGGTTAATCGAGGCCACGGGTCGTAAATGGAGGGCCCTCTAACCATCAACCCGCCCCATATCCTAAATCATCCCGATCAGGTCTTTAGGGAAGCGGCCCGACAAATGACGCGGATCGCGAGGGAGGCGCTTCGTGAGCGGGAGACGTTCCGTTTTGTCCTGGCGGGCGGGGCCACCCCAAAAGGGCTCTATTCCCTGCTGGCCAGAGATCCCAACGAAGAATACTGGCTGAAAACTCACTTCTTTTTTGGCGACGAACGCGCCGTCCCGCCGGATCATCCGGAAAGCAACTACCAGATGGCAAAAGAATGCCTGCTGACACCGCTTGGCATCCCCGCCCACTTCATTCACCGGATGGAAGCGGAGGACCCCGATTTAGACGGCGCAGCGTCCCGCTATGAAGCGGACATTCAGCGGCATTTTACGCCCTCTTCCGTCGAGGGGCCAACGACCCCTACGAGGGGTGCGACCCCGGCGGGTGGCGCAACCCCTGCCAGGGGCGCAACCCCGCCCGCGTTTGATCTGGTGCTCCTTGGCATGGGGGCGGATGGACATACCGCCTCGCTCTTTCCGGAAGCGGGAGCTGCGAGCGCTGCGGCCCCTACGAGGGGTGCGACCCCTGCGGGGGGCGCGGCCACGTGGCAGGAGACCCATCGCTGGGTCGTACCGGTGACCTCCCGTCATGGAAACCGCCTGACCCTAACCCCCTGCATCATCAATCAGGCCCGCTTCATTATTTTCCTGGTGGTCGGACAAGACAAGGCCCCGGCCCTGTCCCAGGTTTTTGAAGGCGCGCCCCCCGCCACAGCCCTCCCTTGCCAACAGATTCGCCCGCAACACGGACAGTGCCTCTGGCTTGTCGACCGAGCTGCGGCACACGACTTAAGGCATCGGGGATGATCCTCCTGACAGGCGATATCGGCGGGACCAAAACCGCGCTCGCTCTTTTTTCAAAAACGGGTTCTGGAACGCTGACTCCGGTTAAGGAGGCGGTTTACCTGAATCAATCGTTCGTAAACTTCGAGGCGATTCTGACGCAATTTCTGGAAGGTGCGCCTTCTGTGACAACCGGCGTATTCGCCGTCGCAGGTCCCATTCAAAATCAGAGGTGCCAGATGACAAACCTCTCCTGGGACATTGACGCGGCCGCTCTTGAAACCCTGCTTCACATTCCTCGTGTCCTCCTTCTCAACGATGTGCAGGCGATCGCCTATGGCACACGCTTTCTGACCGGTCGGCAAAGGGTCACACTAAATTCAGGGCTCCCGGACCCCAATGGCCCCATCGGCACGCTTGCGGCAGGAACCGGCCTCGGAGAAGCGTTTCTCTGCTGGACGGGAAACCGCTATCTCCCGATCGCCACGGAAGGGGGACATACCGATTTTGCGCCCCGGTCGGATCAGGAAATAAAATTACTCCAGTTTCTAAGCCCTCTGTGGGGACATGTCAGCATCGAACGGATTCTTTCCGGGGCGGGGTTGGTTAATCTCTACCGGTTTCTCAAAGAGACCGGTTTCGCGGACGAGCCGCCCTGGCTGGGGGAGCGTCTGGCCCTCGGCGACCCTGCGGAGGGCATTACCGCAGTCGCGCGCGAGGAAGGCCACCCCCTGTGCCAGGAATCAATTCGGCTGTTCGCTTCCATTTATGGCGCAGAGGCCGGTAATTTTGCCCTCAAGGTCGGGGCAACCGGAGGGATCTTTGTCGGCGGAGGGATTGCCCCCAAGATCCTCTCCGTGCTACAGGCGGGGCATTTCATGAACGCCTTTTTAAGCAAGGGGCGGTTTCAGGAGTGGTTAAATCGCATTCCGGTTCACGTCATTCTCGCCCCCGAGACGCCTTTAATCGGCGCCGTCCACTACGCCATGGATACTGTAGAGACCGCGTGAAACCGCCCGTCCACCTCCCCCTTTTAATGCTTCTCTTTGCTTTCATGCTGTTTGAAACGCCTTGTGTCTTTGCGCAAATTCTGGACCACGAGGAATATGATCTTAAAATGACCCGCGGCATCGCCCTCGTAAATCAAAAGCGATATGCCGAAGCAGAATTATCATTCCGGGCCGCCCTCAACGCCCATCCCCAGGATGCCCGAGCCATTCATCTCCTTGGCGTGGTGGAGGGAAAACAAGGGAAATTCCTGGAGGCGGAGGAGGATTTACGCTTTGCGCTGACGCTCTCTCCCCTCCCCCTTGACGCATACCTTGATCTGGGTATCGTCTATCATCAACAAAAAAAATATCAGGACGCCCTCGACATGCTCGCCGAGGGAGAGCGCGCCGGCGCGAAGAACCCCCTGATCTATTTCTACCAGGGGAAGGTTTATCAAGAGATGGGCCAGCCGGAGCGCGCCGCGCCCCGCTTCCTTCGAGCCGCCGCGATGGCGACGCTGGATCACCCCGACTTAATTCCAGTCTCGCGGTATCATGCCGGGATCGCCTTTTTCCAGCAAAAAATCATCGCGGAGGCCAAGGATGAATTTCTGGCAGTCCTGGAACAGGCCCCCGATTCAGAGATCGGACGATCCTCAAAAGAGTATCTCACCCGGATCGCGCGGATGGAGAGCATCTCCGACTGGCAGATGGGTTTGAGTATCGGTTATCAATACGACGACAACGTCATTCTGGAGCCTACGGATCTTCCCCTTTCAACGCCGCCCAGCAAGAAGCAGGATGGTCGAATCGTCCTCTTTTTTAACAGCCTCATCCCCTACCGCAAACCGCTCCCCTGGGGAGGGGGAGGGGGCTACACGCTTTATCAGAGCCTGCATCAGACGCTGGACAGATTTAACACCACCAGCCATCAACCTTTTCTTTACCTGGTTTATGAGAAAAACCAAACCCAACTGCGAGGGGACTATCGCTTCGACTTCATCACCCTGGATGGCAAGGCGTATCTCAACAACCAGACGGTTCGGATCGCCCTCTTACAACCTGCCATGGGAAGACTGTTTTCCTATCAATTCCAGCAGAAAGACTTCGCGGAGAACGCCTCGGCCACCTCCGATCGAGACGGCGTCAACCAGGCCTTAAGCGGGGCGAAAAGCCTTTATTTCGCAAAGCGCAAGGGGGCCCTCCGACTCAAATATACTTTTGATCTTGATGCCGCGAACGACAATCAATTAGACTATCAGGGGCACCGCCTTGGGGTGGGCGGCGGCTATCAGCTCCCGTGGATAAGAGTGGACCTGGATGCCGATTATCAAGGGAAGCGATATCGACATCCCAGCACGCTTTCCACCGCCACACCGAAAGAGAAGCGGCGTGACGACACCACGACCGTTCAGGTGAACCTGGTCTATGCGTACTCTAAAGAGGTGACCCTCTCGTTGCAGATGGTTCGAACGGACAACCCGTCCAATATCTCCCCCTATTCGTATCAACGTAGCGTCTATGGCGTTAACCTGTCGAGGAGGTTTTAAATGAAAATCCCCCTAACTTTATTGATGGCCCTTCTCCTCCCCACGATAGGATGGTGCGAAACGCTGATTGGATCGGTCGCGGCCGTGCAACGCGAAGGCCATGTCATCCACGACAATCAGAGCGAAATAATCACCGCAAAAGGGGGGGACGCCGTCTTATTCTTGGATACCTATAAGACGGGCGTTCAATCCAAACTGAAACTTCTCTTTGAAGATGACAGTATCTTGAGCTTGGGCGAAAGGTCGCGGATTAAAATCACGGAGAGCATTTATGACCCTGAAAATAACCGCCGAAGCACCCTCATTGAAATGAGCAATGGCGTCGTTCGCGTTCTTGTGGGCAAACTTTTCACGGGAAGCAACTCCCGCTTTGAAATTCACACCCCCACAGCAGTGGCCGCAGCGCGAGGCACCTATTTTATTGTCTGGAATACCGAGGTCAATGGCGTGCCCGCCACAGGTGTTTTGGGCCTGGAAGGGTCCGTGGAAGTCAAAAGCAGCCATGAAACGCCCGGAGAATCGGTCCTCCTGACACCGAATACCTATACCCTCGTTGGGAGCGAGATTCCCCCTTCGCCGCCGGCAGTGGCGCCAGCGGAACTTCGTGCGGAACTGATGGCCGCCACGGAAGTGGCGGAGCGTGTTGAATCCACAACCGTCTCTGCGGGGAGGACCCCCACCGAGACGCCTCGGATAGACACGCCACCGACTCCGGCGTCCGAGGTAAAATCTGGGGCCAAAACAGCGCCCCCTGATAGCGGGGTCAGTAAACCAGCCCCGCAAGCTGCCATGTCGGGCGAGGACAGGACAGAAACCAGTGGTAACGTCTCCCAGGAACCGGCCCCGCAATCTGCCGTGTCGGGCGAGGCCATGACAGAAACCAGTGGGAACGTCTCCCAGGCCCAGGAACCGGCATCTCAAGCTGCCGCGCCGGGTGAGGCCAGGACAGAAACCAGTGGGAACGTCTCCCAGGCACCGGCCCTTGAATACCCCGTGTTGAGCGAGTTTCAGACGGAAGGGCTCCCTCCGATGGAGACCGCAATTCCCGTGATCCCCCCCCTCCAGCAAGAACCGCGTCCCGATAAAACACGCACGCAGATTGTGGTTCCCATTCCATAGCGAGGCCCGATGTTTCATCAATCCCTGATCCCCGGACAGAGATGAAAAAACTGATCCCCACCTCCTTCACAAGCTGGTCCGAAGCGCAGATTAAACAGGTCGGCCAGGCGGTAATTCCAATCGTCACCCTGCTTTTCATCCTGCTCACAGTCATTGACCCCGGTTTTCTTGAAATCTGGGAACAGAAAACCCTTGATTTTCGGTTCTGGGTCAGGGGACAAACAACGCCGGACGGGAAGGTTGTCATTGTCACCATTGACGAGAAAAGCGTCCAGGAATTGGGGCGCTGGCCCTGGCCCCGTGAGAAGATGGCGAGCCTTCTCAATCAGGTGGCAAGCGGACGGCCCAAGGTCATTGCCATGGATATCCTCTTCTCCGAGAAAGAGACGACGTCAGGAAAGGAAGCCCTCCCAGAAGAAATTTCAGCGGGAGAGGAGGCCCTGAAGATCGCGATTCGTGAGGCGGGGAATGTCGTTCTTCCGGTCGCCTTCGACGTCCCCGCAAGTTATCAGGAAAAAATAAAGCGATTACTCGGGGAGATGCCTGATTATCTGGATAACTTCCCGTACGCCCGGATCAAACGGATGAATCAGCGGGATGCCGTGATCCAGGCCATCGGCGTCTTGCCCCCTTTAAAGCCGTTCACCACAGAGGCATTGGCCCTCGGCCATGTCTACATTCTTCCCGATCGCGACGGCGTCCTCCGGCGGGAAATTTTATGGATAAAATATCAGGACAATTACTACCCCCCCATGTCGATTCAAACCGCGCGGATCTACCTGGGGTTAAATGAAATGGAAATGGAGCTCCGTCTTGGGGATGGGGTGCGCCTGGGAAAGACCCTCATTCCCACAGATGAGTGGGGACAGATGTTGATCAACTATCATGGCCGGGAGGGGACCTTTCCCACCTATTCTGCAACGGATCTCCTGAAGGGACGGATTTCCCCCACCCTCTTTCAGGAAAAGGTTGTTTTAATCGGCGCGAGTGCGCTGGCCACCGCTGACGTGAAAATTACCCCCTTCTCCAACAGCATGCAGGGGGTGGAAAAAAATGCCAATATCATCGATCAGATCCTCTCGCAGCGGTTCCTCTATCGGACGGAGGGGATGAAAGCCATTGACATTGCCGTCATCCTCCTGTTTAACCTCATTTTATGGCGGTCTCTCCCCCATCTTCAGGCGTTTGGTGGCATGGCGCTCGCCTCCCTCCTGTTGATGGCGCACATCGGTCTCACGGTCATTCTCTTCATTAAAATGGGGCTGTGGGTCTATATGTTTTACCCTGGCCTCTCCATTATCGGGACCTTTGGGAGTTACAGCGTCTATCAATACTTTGCCGAAGAGAAAAAGGCAAAAAAAATCCGCGCGATGTTCTCAAGCTATGTCTCCCCCCGTATCGTCGAAGAGATGATCAAAAATCCGGAGTTGGCCAAGCTTGGGGGCATTCGTCGAGAGGTCACGATTCTCTTTTCAGACATCCGTGGATTTACCTCCTTTTGTGAACGGAATCCCCCGGCCGTCGTCGTTGAACAACTCAACGAGTATCTTGGCACCATGACGCATGTGGTGTTCCGCTGGGAGGGGACCCTTGACAAATTTGTGGGGGATGCCATCATGGTTTTCTGGGGCGCGCCCCTGGCGCAGGAAGACCATGCGGAGCGGGCCATCCGGTGCGCCCTGGACATGCGAAAGCGCCTGGGAGAGCTCCAGATGCAATGGAAGGCGCGAGAGCGGGAACCCCTGGATATCGGCGTGGGCATCAACACGGGAATGGTGATCGTGGGGAATATGGGCGCTGAAGGGAAGAAAATGGACTATACGGTCATCGGCGATCCGGTTAATCTGGCGGCGCGCGTCGAGTCACTCACCCGAAAATATGAGGTTCCCCTGATTATTACCGAAGACACCTATCATCAGGTGAAAGATCTCATCGAAGGGCCTTCCGCAGGCGGCGCCCCGCCTCTCCTGCCCCCCAACAGACGGAAACTGGGCCGCGTCACCGTGGAAAGACTCGATGAGGTGAAGGTCAAAGGGCGGGATCAGAGTGTGGCCATCTACAGTGTGATCAGCATTCCACGCGAGGAAGAAAAAACAAACGGGGCCCATAAAATGGTTCCCGTTCACGCCGTTTCTAAAAAAATGGAGGGGCATCTGTCTTGAAAGTTCAAGTTCTGGGGGGACCCGACAGGGGAAACCCAAAGGGAAAAGCCCCCCACTCCTGTAGCCTCTCCTCCCTCTGGGCCTCATTTCTGATTAACGAGACGGTGGCCATCGATGCCGGACCGCTCTTTGAGACGCTCCCCCTCACGGCCCTGATGAAACTGCGATATATTCTGCTCACCCATATCCATCTGGACCATATCCAGAGCCTTCCGTACGTCGCGGAGGCGCTGTTTGGAAAGATTCACTCCCCCATTACGATTCTTAGCATCAAGGAGATTATCAACCCGCTCAAAAAACATTTCTTCAACGACCAGATCTCACCCGATTTCACCCGCCTGCCGACGAAAGAGAATGGAATCTTTCGTTATCAAACCATCAAAGCGGATCAAGCGTTCATTTTAGAAAAAATGAGGTTCACCGCCATTCGGGTCAATCACGCGGTGCCGGCAATCGGCTTTATTCTCAAAGAGGATCACGCTTCTATTGTCATCAGCGGCGACACCGGAAAGACCGATCAAATCTGGAAGGTGGCTCAAGTCGACCCCAATCTAAAAGCCGCCTTCATTGAAACCTCGTTTCCAAACCGACTCGAGAAACTCGCTCGTGATTCAGGCCATCTTACACCCCGGCTTGCCGGCCAGGAATTCAAAAAATTGAACCATCCGGAAATCCCCTTCCATCCCTATCACATCAAGTCTTTTCATCTGCAAGAAATTGCAAATGAACTCAAAGAGATCAAGGCGGCAAAACTTTTAGATGGGAACCAATCTTTTGAATTCTAACAGGGTAACACGCGGACAAGACCACACGGTCCGCGATTTCGGCAGGGGTTTTAGCAGGTTGCTATTCCAAAAATAGAAAACAGGCCGATCAGAAACCGATGGTGATTTGCGCGACGTGGCGGCGATCAACCAACTGGCCGGAAAACGTGCCGAGCTCCTCGGCATAATTGGCATACCCAAACTTCAAAAGCCAGAAATCAAGATCTAACCCCGCAGTGAGATACCCTTGGTTCACCCCCGCGCGCAGGGTTAAAATTTTTGGAAAACGAACCTCCGCCCCCAGATGGGTCCGTTTATAGAGGTCTGAATCGGTTCCCACCTCTTTCGTCACATCATCAATTTCTATCGCCAGAGTCGTCTCTAAAATCCAAAACTTTGGATTGATCGCGGCGCCGATATTGATCTGCTGTGGGAGAATTCCGAGGCCCTGCGCGCTGAAATCAAGGTCCGTAATATTCTGAACCACCACCGCAAAGGTCGGGCTTAAGAAAAGGTGCGAATTCCATTGCGCGCCGATATCGAGCGCCCAATCCTCCGCTGTTTTATCTTTAAAGAAATCGGTCGTCGTTGCGGCAATATCCGCGACAGTAAAGGTTCGAATCTGACCTTTCCGCTGGACGAACTTGCCCGTGACACCCACCTGGAGCCGCTCGTCCATAAAGTCATGCGCAAAACCAATCACGCCACCAACGTCCAGCTTGACATCGGTCGCCACGCTGGGGAAAGCGGGATTCTCAATAAGAATATCCGCCGTCCCCTGTCCCAAGACCCCAATCCCAAAATTATGCGTGGTCAGGCTGGGGAAAACCGCAACTCGGACATGTTGCAGCTTTCCGATATTCGTCGTCAGAAAACTTGTAATCTGTGCTGTAGACTCACCTTTTAAGTCCTGCACATCCTGAAGAAGCGAAAGGGTATTTGAGGAGGCCTCCACAAGTGGATTGGCCAGGGCCACCGCTCCAAAACCATCAATGCGATTTAGACCTGCCGGGTTATAAAAGAGGGCATTGTCGTCATCCGACAGGGTCATAAACGCCCCCCCCATCCCAAGAGGGCGAATCCCGCGATAAAGAGTCCCCAGCTCTGCGGCCCTACTCCAATCGGGGCCCCACAGGAGCAACAAAATACCGGCCATCAATCCAACACATCCTTTTTTGGTCATCATCACCCTCTTTGAAAGTATTTTGAGAATCTATCGAATGCTGTTCAAATAGCTTAGGAGATCCGAAGCGGTAATCGCATCGGTTGTAGTACCACTCTGGCTGTTAAGACTCGCGCTAATCTGATTGATCGTGTTCACTTGACTACTACTCACCAGGCCCGACCCGGAAACCCCGGCGGAAATCTGGGCCAAATCATTCACGACCGTGTCAAGAACGGGAACGAGTGCCGCGACCGTCGGAAGCGTCGTGGGCACACCCGCCGAATTAAAACCGCTTGTCAGCACCCCCAGCGTGACAACGAGATCAGAAGCGGCCGTCACCGCCAATTGGAGACTCTGATCCGGCGTCGGATTCGGAATATTCGACAAGAGAGAAACTGCGGCATGGAGATCCGCTTGATTGGCTGCCGTGGGCGCGGGAAGAATCGAGGAAAACGACGTAAAGCTACTGATTGTCGTTGAACTCGCAGACTCCGCCACCTTATTGATCAGCGTCGCGTTGATGCCGGCCCGCCCCATGTAGGCGGAGGCAAGATCGGCGCTGGTGGCGCTGTCACAGGTGGACGCACTCGCAGTCGTGCCACAGAGCCCCTGAAGCGTGGAAATGGCCAACGAATAATCCCCATTATTTAAGGCGATCGAGGCCGCCTCTTTGAGAGACTCGGGCGACTCGTTCTCGGCGAGGCTCTTAAAAAGATTGCCGTCCCCACACCCGCCAAAGAAAAGAACCAGTACAACAAGCCCCCCCATTCCCCTTATCCTGCTTCTGTCCATAGCACTCTCCCTCTCGGATCGACATGAAAAACTGTCCCAAGCTATACCAACATTAAAAAATTTGCAAGAAACTTTACAAGGCAGGGAATCTTTTGAAGCCGCTATGCGGAAATTGCTTTTTTAAATGAGGAGACGGCTGCGGTAAGGGCCTCAACAAACGCGGGGTTTTCCTGCGCCGTTTCGATGATCTTCACCAGCGCGCTGCCCACGATGACCCCCTCCGCGTCGCGCGCAACCTCTCGCGCCTCATCCGGCGTTGCGATGCCAAATCCAACTGCCACCGGCAAGTCGGTCTTTGACTTAATTTTACGGATTTGGCCGCGCAGTCCTTTTTTTTCGATCAATGGGGCTCCGGTAATACCGGTCAGCGAGACGTAGTAGATAAAGCCCGATCCCGACTTCACAATTTTTTGAATCCGTAATGCCTCCGTGGTGGGGGTTACCAGAAAGACAAGATCAATGTCGTGGCATCGGGAAAGCGCGACAAACTCCGACGCCTCTTCAATGGGCAGATCCGGAATGATGATCCCATCCACACCCACCGCTTGCGCCTCGCGAAAAAATGGCACCAAGCCCACGGCATAAACGGGATTCACGTAGGTCATCAAAATCAGCGGGATCTGGCTTTGACGGCGCAGCCGCGCCACAAGCCCCAGGACATCTTGCAGAGAAACCCCTTGCGCCAGGGCACGGCTGGCAGCCCGCGCGATCACCGGGCCATCCGCCACCGGATCGGAAAATGGAACGCCAAGCTCAATCAAGTCGGCCCCTGCCTTCTCCATCGCAAGGACCATGTCAGCGGTTTGAGAGAGTGTCGGATCTCCCGCCATCAGATAGGCAATCAGGGCCTTTTCTTTCCGCAGCGCAAGACGATGGAAAACGGCCGGGATTCGGCTCACGGCATCGCCTTCTTGCGGGCCTTTTTGGAAACTTCTCTGGGGGCGACGGCGCTGGCTGAAACCGTCGCAGGGGAAACGGCAACCGGAACGGGAATTTTATACCGGTAGAAGATTGGCTCGATATCCCCATCAATGAAGGCGGCGATAAAGGCCTCCACCACTTTGGGATCAAACTGGGTCTTCGCACATTTCCGTAATTCCTTCAACGCGATCCCCGGAGTCAACCCCTTTCGATAAGGCCGATCCGTCGTCATGGCGTCAAAGGTATCGCAGACCGAGATAATCCGCGCGATCGTTGGGATCCCTTTCCCCTTGAGTTGGTCGGGATAGCCGGTGCCATTATATTTTTCATGATGATTCCGAATCCCTGGGATAATCTCTTTCAGCGGGGGAATATGATCCACAATTCGGGCCCCAATCACCGTGTGCCCCTGCATCACCATCGATTCGTCCGGATCCAGACGCCCACACTTCTGAAGGATTCGATCCTCAATCCCAATTTTTCCGATATCGTGCAGAACCGCAGCCAGTTTAAGGTTTTCCAAGGTATTTTTATCCACCGCCAATCGCCGTCCCACAACCAGACTATATTCCATCACGCGCCGTGTATGTCCCGCCGTATAGGCATCCTTCGCCTCAATGGCATCCCCCAGCGCGGCCGCCGTGCTCAAGAAGGTGTCCGAGAGCTCTTTATAGAGCAGGGCATTCTCAATGGCGATCGCCACATGATCAGAAAGCATCTTCAGGCTGTTTAAATCTTCCTGGCTGAACTTCCCTTTTCTTTTATTGATTACCTGAATCACCCCGGTCCGTTTACCCCGATATTCCACCGGCACGCAGATCATGTTGCGCGTGACAAACCCGCTCCGCTCATCGGCAAACTTAAAAAACTTGGGATGAATCTGAACATTGTGAACAATTTGGGCCTCGCCCGTCTCCGCCACCATCCCGGCAATCCCCTCCCCCGGCTTGAGACGCACCTCACGAATACGCGCCCCCTTTTCACCCAGGGCCACCTCGAAATAAAGCTCTTTTGTCTTCGGATCGATTAAAAGCAGCGAACCGACATCCGTGTCGGTTAAACGAGTGGCCGCCTCCACCGCCCGTTTTCTCACCTCCTGCTCATCCAATGTTGAATTTAAAAGGGTCCCGATCTCCGCCATCGACTTTAAAAGCCTGACCTGCTTTTCTGGCGTTGAAATAATTTTCTTCGGCGGGGCTGGTTGACTTGCTGGTTGACTTGCTGATTGATCTTTAGAATTCGGCTTACGATTCATGCTCCCCTCCCTGGGATTTTATACCGCCTGCGACACAAACAATCCTGATTCCATTCTACATGACACCCCTCGCTTCTGCCATCTCCATGAGCTGATTTAGATCCTTGTCTCCCCGACCGGAGAGATTGACAATAATTTGACTCCCCTTCCGCAACAGGTGAGGAGACTTTAGCAGGTAAGCAATCGCATGCGCAGACTCCAGCGCCGGGATAATCCCCTCTAACTTTGAGAGGAGATGAAACCCCGCAAGGGCCGCGTCATCGGTCACCGCAACGTAATCAATCCGCTTTTTATCGTGATAAAAGCTATGCTCTGGTCCCACCGCCGGATAATCAAGTCCCGCAGAGATGGAATGGGTCGCCTGGATCTGTCCATGGGGGTCCTGAAGCAACATCGTCATGGTTCCATGCAGGACCCCTACGGAACCCCCGGAAAACCGGGCCGCATGTCGTCCGGTCTCAACACCCAGACCTCCCGCTTCCACCCCCACCATCCGAACCGACGGAGAGGAGAGAAAGGGATAAAATAACCCCATCGCGTTACTTCCCCCCCCCACACAGGCCACCAGAAGATCCGGGAGCCGCCCCTCAAGCTGAACGATCTGACGCTTCGCCTCACGCCCAATCACCGACTGAAAGTCCCGAATCATCATCGGATAGGGATGCGGCCCCAGGACCGAGCCGAGGATGTAATGCGTGTCACGAACATGGGCGGTCCAGTCGCGCATCGCCTCGTTAATCGCATCTTTCAGGGTCTGGCTTCCGGCCGTCACGCCTGTGACCTTCGCCCCCAGAAAGACCATCCGGGCCACGTTGAGGGACTGGCGACGCATATCCTCCACCCCCATGTAAATCTCACAGGAAAGGCCGAAGCGGGCCGCCACCGTGGCCACCGCCACGCCATGCTGTCCCGCACCCGTCTCGGCAATCACCCGCGACTTGCCCATTTTCAGGGCCAAAAGCGCCTGCCCTATCGTGTTGTTAATTTTATGCGCGCCAGTATGACAGAGATCTTCACGTTTTAAGTAAATTTTGGCGCGGCCCAGATGCTTTGACAACCGCTCGGCATAATACAGCGGCGTCGGACGTCCCACATACTGGGTCAATTCAGAAGCCAGCCGTTTCCGAAACGGGGCCTCCCGCTTCGCCGATTGATAGGCCGACTCCAAGGCAAAGAGGGCGGGCATGAGGGTCTCGGGAACATACCGGCCACCATAGCGGCCAAAACGCCCCACCTTATCGGGAAGCCGCATCCGCCCCCTTCGCCGCACGGATAAAGGCCGCAAGTTTCACAGGGTCTTTTTTGCCAGGGGAGGCCTCCACACCACTACAGACATCCACGGCATAAGGACCCACCGTCTCAATCGCCGTTTGCACATTCTCCGGCGTCAGCCCGCCAGCAAGGATCACCCTCCCGTGCGTTTTCGCCCGAAGGGCCAGACCCCAATTAAACGGGACGCCGCTTCCCCCGGCAACCTCTCCATGAAAACTGTCCAGAAGGTATGCGCGAGCGGGCTCCCAGGAAACCGTCTCGAAGGTTTTCTCATCCCGGACCCGAATCACTTGAATGGCCCGGGAGGAAAGGCTTGCGATCAGGGGCCCCGCATGCGCGAAATGAAATTGAATCAGATCCACCCCGGCCTCTTCCACAAGCCCTCGCAAGTCATTCTCCGTGCCTCCCGTCACCACCGCGACCGTCGTCACAAAGGGCGGGACGCCACGAATAATATTTTGAACCGTCCTCACCGAGACAGATCGCGGACTCTCCGGCGCCAAAACAAACCCCAAGGCATCGGCGCCGCTCTCCACGGCAGACAAGGCATCGGCAAGATTCGTCATCCCGCAAATTTTAATCTTCATTTTCCTAAAAGCGCTTTGATTTTCTCTTCGATCTTCTCCGATCTCATGAGCGACTCCCCCACCAGGACGGCATCCACGCCACAGGCCTGTAATTGTGCCATCTGTTCTCGTGAATGGATACCGCTTTCGCTGACCACGGTCCGATCGTCCGGGATGGTTTTGATCAGACGGAACGTGGTGGCAAGATCTGTGCAAAAATCACGAAGATTCCGATTGTTAACCCCGATGAGTGGCGCCCACGCAATCACCTTCTCCAGTTCAGCTTCGTCGTGCACCTCCACCAGGACATCCAGGGAGAGCTCACGCGCCAGATGATAATAATCGGACAGTTGGGACAGCCCCAAAAGCGCCACGATCAGGAGGACCGCATCCGCCCCCAGGGCCCGCGCCTCATACAACTGAAATTCATCCAGGATAAAATCTTTCTGTAAGATCGGCAGAGAGACCGACGAGGAGACCGCGTCCAGGGAGGAGAGGGCCCCCAGAAAATACCGCTCTTCCGTCAAAACGGAAAGGGCCGAGGCCCCCCCTTTTTCATAAATTTTTGCGATCTCGACGGGATCGAAAGAGGCCCGAAGCATCCCCTTGGACGGAGAGGCCTTTTTAATCTCCGCAATCAGGCGGAGTCCTCCCCCTTCCGACGAGAGGGCAGCCAAAAAACCCCGTGTGGGGGCCCGATCGGTAATTTTAGATCGCAGACGAGAAAGGGCCGCAGCCCCTTTTTTTTGCGCGACCTTCTCCCGGGTCACGCGGGCAATTTCATCCAGCAGCGCCATTACCCCCTACCGACTGGTGAAATCACACAGCGCCTCCAGCCGTCCCAAGGCCCGGCCCGAATCAATCGACTCCGCCGCCAGGACAACCCCTTCCTGAAGGGTCCTGGCCCGACCCGCCGCCACCAGCGCGGGGGCCGCGTTAATCAGGACCACATTTCGGCGCGGCCCCATCTCACCCCTTAAAATAGACGCCAAAATCCCCGCATTCATCGTTGCGTCCCCCCCCAAAAGATCGGAGAGGGCCCCCTCTGGGACATCGAAGTTTTTCGGCTCCAGGTGATAGGAGGCGACGTGCCCCTCCTTCCCCTCGGCGATGCGGCTCGCGCCGGCAATCGTAATCTCATCTAACCCATCCATCCCATGCACAATGAAACAGTGGGTGGACCCCAGATTCATCAAAACCTGCGCCAAAAGATCGGTTAAGTCGGGCGAAAACACCCCCAGAAGCTGAATGGCCGCCCCGGCCGGGTTGGTCAGCGGTCCCAGGATATTAAAAATCGTCCGGATACCGGCCTCCTGACGCGGGATCGCCGCATGTTTCATCGCACCGTGAAAGAGCGGCGCAAAAATAAAACCAACCCCAATGTCGTTAATACACGCCTCAACCCGATCGGGCGCCAGATCAATTTTTACGCCCAAAGCCTTCAGCACATCCGCGCTGCCACAGGAGCTCGAGACGGAGCGATTGCCATGTTTGGCCACCGTCACGCCGCAGCCAGCCACCACGAACGCCACCGTTGTTGAAATATTAAACGTCTGTCGTTTGTCCCCGCCCGTGCCGCAGGTATCCACCACCCTCGGATCTTCCACCCGAATGCGAATCGCCTTTTCGCGCATCACCCGGGCCGAACCCGTAATCTCCGGGACCCCCTCTCCCTTCATCCTTAAGGCGGTCATATACGCGGAAATCTGCGATGAGGTCGCCGCCCCTTCCATGATCTCACGCATCACCCCTTCCGCCTCGGATTCCGTTAAGTCCATCCGCTCTACTAATTTTGAGATCGCCTCTTTAATCATGATATTCCTTCCTGTGACCAGGCCGCACTGCCAGGAAATTTCGTAAAAGATCTTTTCCCACCGTCGTCAAAATAGACTCCGGATGAAACTGAACCCCTTCAACAGGGTCATGTTTATGGCGAATCCCCATGATCTCGTCCTCCTTCGTCCACGCCGTGACCGTAAGCGCTTCCGGAAGGCTTTCCTTCCGCACGATCAATGAGTGATATCGGGTCGCCTCAAACGGATTGGGGAGATCCCGATAAATCGTCCGCCCATCGTGAATAATCATCGAGGTCTTTCCATGCATCAATCGCGGCGCGCGCACCACCTCGCCACCATACGCCTCCCCAATCGCCTGATGTCCAAGACAAACCCCCAAAATCGGGACACGGCCCCCAAACTCACGGATCAGCTCAATCGAAATGCCGGCTTCTTTGGGGGTGCAGGGGCCAGGCGAAATAAGAATTTTGTCCGGGTTCAACGCTTCGATCTCCTTCAGCGTTATCTTATCATTCCGATAAACGGCGATCTTCTCCCCCAGCTCACCCAGATATTGAACGAGGTTGTAGACAAAGGAATCGTAGTTATCAATCACCAGGATCATCGTCTCGTCCACCGCTCCGCAAGTTCAATTGCCATCAACATCGCGCGGGCTTTATTCACCGTCTCTTCATACTCCAGATCCGGGTCTGAATCCGCCACAATCCCCGCAGCCGCCTGAATGGTGGCACAGTCGCCGTCAATAATAATGGTCCGGATGGTAATACAGGTATCCAGATTTCCCTGAAAACTAAAATAGCCAACCATCCCCGCATAAAATCCCCGGTCGGAAGGTTCCAACTCCTCGATAATCTGCATGGCCCGAATCTTGGGAGACCCGGTGACCGTCCCAGCGGGAAAAGCGGCTTTCAGCAAATCAAACGCATCCTTTCCGTTCTGCAGTCGGCCCACCAGATTCGAAACAATATGCATGACGTGAGAATACCGCTCGATCACCATCAGCGCGTTGACCTTGACGGTTCCATACTCGCAGACGCGACCCAGATCGTTTCGTCCGAGATCCACGAGCATGATATGTTCCGCCAACTCCTTGGGATCGGACAAAAGATCAGACGCCATTTTCAGATCTTCCTCTGGACTCTCGCCACGGCGGCGCGTTCCGGCAATCGGACGCATCGTGACCTCCCGTTCCTCTAACCGGACCAGCACCTCCGGAGAGGTTCCCACCAGCCGGAGCGACTCAAATTGAAGATAGTACATGTAGGGGGACGGATTAATACTCCGAAGGGCCCGATAGACCAGGAAGGGATCGCACGTCAGTGTGGTCGAAAAACGTTGGGAAAGCTGGACCTGGAAAATATCCCCCGCCTTGATATAGTCCTGCGCAATCCGCACCTTTTCTTTAAACGCCTCCCGCGAGACATTGGACTGGGGGGGGGCACGTTTCGCAGAAGGCGTGGCAGGGGCCGCACCCTTCGCAAGGGTCGCACCCCTCGCAAGGGCCGCACCCCTCGCAGGGGCCGCACCCGTCGTAGGGGCCGCACCCCGCGTAGGGGCCGCCTCCCACTCATCGCACATTTGACTGAACCCAGAAGTATCGGGCTGCTCCAGCCGGTGCACCACCTGATTAATTTTTTCTACAGCCTTCAGGTAAGTTTCCTGAAGATCTGAATCAGGCTTGAGGTTTGAATCCTGGATCAAGGTATTGGAAATAATTTTTATCCGATGCGCCACATTATCAAAAACAAGCAGGGTTTCAGCCAGAAGGAAAATAAACTGTAAGGCGGCGGGATCACTTCTTTTTGATTCAACCTGTTCAAAAAAGCGGGCGGCGCCATATCCCATGGTGCCAACCGCCCCGCCAAAGAACCGAGGGAGGCCATCGAGAGGGACCGGTTTAAATTCAGAGAGGATCCCCCTCAAAACATTCAGGGGATTCTTCGAAGGGATGACGGAGGTCGTCCCATTTTTAATCACCTCGACGGAATGACCATAGCCCCGGATCACAAGGAGCGGATCCGTGCCCAGAAAAGAATTTCGGCCCCATTTCTCCCCCCCTTCTACGCTTTCCAAAAGATAGGCATAAGCGCTGCCCCTGATTTTCAGGAACGCGGAGACAGGGGTCTCTGTGTCCGCGATCATCTCGCGATAGACCGGGATGAGGTTCCCCTCGCCAGCCTTCTTGCAAAAAAGATCATAGGAAGGGAAAATCACGCTTTTAGCCTGCTAAAAAGGGGGCAAAGGGTAGCATGGCGACCTTTTTGTGTCAATTTAAGAGAAGGCCAGGAAGGGGGTGCGGCTTCGTCGCGTTAAACCGGGAAATTATAAGAAGGAAAGGAGACGGATGAGGGTATTCCGAAGGTGTTTACGTTCCACAATCATGTCGATCATTCCATGACTCAGCAGAAATTCGGCCCGCTGAAACCCTTCCGGGAGCTGTTGTTTAATTGTTTTTTCAATCACGCGGGGACCCGCAAAACCGATCAGGGACTTTGGTTCCGCGATAATCACATCTCCCAACATCGCAAAACTTGCGGTCACCCCGCCAAACGTAGGATCGGTGAGCACCGAAATATAAGCAACCTTGTCGGCCTGCAACCGGGCGACCGCAGCACTGGTCTTGGCCATCTGCATCAACGAGAGAATCCCCTCCTGCATCCGGGCGCCGCCAGACGCAGAGAAAAGAATCAATGGAAATTTATTCTCCCGGGCTCGCTCAATGCCACGGGTCAGCTTTTCTCCAACGACCGACCCCATGCTCCCGGCCATAAACGCGAAATTAAAAACACCCAGGACAACAGGCCGGTGATTGACCTTCGCCTCACCAATGACCAGGGCGTCACACGATTCCGTCTTTTCCTGATTCTGTTTAAGACGGTCCTTATAACGTGCAGTGTCCTTAAAACCGAGGGGATCGAGGGAGGTCAGCAACCGATCCGACTCCGAGAAACTCCCCTCATCGGCGATCAGCGCAATGCGTTCACTGACAGGAATCTGGAAATGGTAATCACACTTTGGGCAAACCTTCGTGTTTCTTTCTAACTCCTTGCGATAAATAATCCCCCGGCAGTTGTTGCACTTAACCCACAAGACCTCCCTGTTTTTTTCCTTTTTTTCCTCTCCCTCGGGGCTTTTTTTAAACCACCCCATTTAGGTACCCATGTCCCATGAGGACAAATACCGCTCCTGCTCTTTGGTTAACTTATCAATTTTAATCCCCATCGTTCCCAATTTCAGCCTCGCGATATCTGCGTCAATCTCCTGCGGCACAGGATAGACCTTTTTCTCTAATTCTTTACTATGCAAAACAAGATATTCTGCGGCCAAGGCCTGATTGGCAAAACTCATATCCATCACGCTGGAGGGGTGGCCCTCTGCCGAGGCCAAATTGATCAGCCGCCCTTCTCCAAGAAGATTGATCCGATGCCCATCCGGGAGGGTATACTCATCGACAAACTCCCGAATCGTTCTCTTTTTTACAGCCATTTTTTCCAGGGCCTGAATATCAATCTCCACATTAAAATGCCCGGAGTTACAGACGATGGCACCATCCTTCATGGTCTCAAAATGTTCACGACGGAGCACCTTGATATCTCCAGTCACCGTGACAAAAAAATCGCCGATCTTTGCCGCTTCAGACATCGGCAACACGCGATAGCCATCCATCACCGCCTCGATGGCCTTCAGCGGATCGATCTCGGTAACCACCACGTTTGCCCCCATCCCGGCGGCTCGCATCGCCACACCCCGACCACACCAACCGTATCCTGCTACCACCAGAGTCGCCCCGGCCACCAAGCGGTTTGTCGCCCGGATCACCCCATCCAGCGTACTCTGTCCCGTTCCATACCGGTTATCAAAAAAGTGCTTCGTGCTGGCGTCATTCACGGAGATCACCGGAAACTTCAGGATCGCTTTTGCGGCCATACTCCTTAAACGAACCACCCCCGTGGTCGTCTCTTCCGTTCCACCGATGATATTTTTGATCAGCCCGGGGTAGTCCGTATGGATGGTGGAAACCAGATCCGCCCCATCATCCATGGTCATCATCGGTTGATGGGCAATCGCGGCCTGAATATGTTTGTAATAGGTCGCGTTGTCCTCACCCTTAATCGCAAATGTCGAGATCTGATAGCAATCCACCAGGGCCGCCGCAACATCATCCTGTGTGGAGAGCGGATTCGAAGCGCAAAGCACAATGTCTGCGCCCCCCATTTTCAGTGTTTCCATGAGACTTGCCGTCTCGGTGGTCACATGCAAACAGGCAGAGATGCGAACACCAGAAAACGGCTTTTCTTTCTTGAAACGCTTCTTGATCATTCGAAGCACGGGCATACTCTGTTCGGCCCATTCCATCCTCAATTTTCCCTTACCACTCAATCCAATATCTTTGACATCGTAATCCATAAAAATCCCCCCTCCGTCCCCTCAAGAGATAAAAGACCAATACCCTGTTTCAGGATATACCCCCGCCACCAACGTCCGGCCCTCCTCTACACCCCGGCCGCAGACCTTAATGCCTCCACCATATCTGTTTTTTCCCAGGTAAAGTCGGGATCATTTCTACCAAAGTGCCCGTAAGCCGCTGTTTTCTTGTAGATCGGCCGGAGCAGTTGAAGGTGATCGATGATTCCCCTGGGGGTCATCGGAAAATGGTCTCGAACAATTTTAATCAGCTTCTCCGGGGGGACTTTTCCGGTATGCCGGGTATCCACCAAAATTGAAACGGGATCCGCCACCCCAATGGCATAGGCAAGCTGGATCTCGCAGCGATCCGCAAGACCTGCCGCGACAAGATTTTTCGCAATATAGCGTGCCATGTATGAGGCAGAGCGGTCTACCTTGGAGGGGTCCTTTCCAGAAAAAGCGCCCCCCCCATGGCTTCCAACCCCGCCATAGGTATCAACAATAATCTTCCGTCCAGTCAAGCCGGTATCTCCCTGGGGTCCCCCGACGACAAAACGGCCCGTTGGATTGATATGATAAATAATACTCCCTTTCCCAAGAAGCTCTGGCGGGAGAACGGGTTCAATCACCTTTTCCACCACATCCTGACGCAACTCCTCCAAAGAAATGTCCGGGCTATGTTGGGTTGAAACCACGACCGTATTAATCCGGCTCGGTTTTCCATCCCGGTATTCAATCGTCACCTGGGACTTCCCATCCGGACGAAGATAGGGGAGGACCTCGGTCCTTCTCATATCGGTCAGGCGTTTTGTAATCTTATGCGCCAGAAGGATCGGCATTGGCATCAGCTCTGGGGTCTCATTGGTCGCATATCCAAACATGATCCCCTGATCGCCAGCCCCCCCCGTATCCACCCCCATCGCAATATCTGGAGACTGGCTATGGATCGCCGTCAATACCGCACACGTTTCATAGTCAAAACCATATTTGGCACGGGTATAGCCAACCTGCCGAATCGTTTCACGGACAATATCCGGAATTTCGACATAACATGACGTCGTAATTTCCCCCGCGACAAACGCAATCCCGGTCGTCACAATGGCCTCACAGGCCACACGACAACGCGGATCTTTGGCAATAATGGCATCTAAAACCGCATCTGAAATCTGATCCGCTATCTTATCCGGGTGCCCTTCAGTCACCGATTCAGACGTAAACAAAAAGTCTTGTCCCATTCCCCACCTCCTTAAACTTTAGAATGCCCCACTCTCCTTCCATCATGCCACCCACGAAACAGCCAACAGAAGGCCCCCATCTTAACCAAAAACGTCATGGATTACAAACAGAAACAGGCCTGAAACAGACCTCCTAAAAAAGGGGGTAGATACCGCTTACAGTATCTACCCCCCGCACCAGAACAACCCCCCACAGAGAGACGTAATCAGCCCTTCTTTTCCTTTCTAACCTTCCAGGAGATCAACCCCTCGATGAGGACAACGACCACCGCAACAATCGGGGGAACGACGTAGACCTTGGTTGGAACCGGCGGCTCCAGCATCAGGTAATAGTACGTCGAAAGGGCCATCCGACCCTCCACCTCTCCGGCATCCCCATCCCACGCAAAAAATACGATCGGGATATTTTTCCCCATCTCCAGTTGGGCATCTTTTTCTTTATCCCCGGTTTCCAGGGGACGCTTCATCACCACCTGCCATCGTCCATCACGCCATTTGGCATGGCTGACCCGGACGTTCTTGCTCCCGTCGCGTACCTGAAGGGCATCAATCCCATGTCCTTCGATTTCTTTGACTACACCGTCGGACTCCCACTTCCAGATATCGGTCCCACGCTTGGCATCCCCATGGACAAAATACGGTTTCTCCGGATGAGGGAGCTTCTGCCAGGCCTGCGCGAACTGAATCGCGATGCCATCGTTGTAAACCCCAACCGGGTCAGGATTAACGCCCTTGAGCGGCCCCACCACCTCGTCATTTTCATGCGTGACCATCACGGTATTAATCGCGGGGAACGACGCTGAAGAAAGCCGCTTCACGTCATAAACAGCCTCCTTATTCTCATCCCGATGGCTTTCAGTCCGGTCGTCCCATTCAAAGAGGATCGCCAGCTCTTTACTGTTGAACACCGCCCGCACACGAATATCATCCACGGTTCTTAGAAAATGACGCGGCGGCTGGATAATCTGGCTGGCCAAACCCACATACTGTGGAGAGAACTTTTCCCATCTCGGATCGGCAGGGTCGTTCGGGGTTTCACCTTCCTTCAAAAAATTCCCTTTGATGACAAAACCAATCTGTGGCTTATTCGTCTCTTTATCCATCGGATACTTCTGGGATAAAGACATCACGAAATTGGCCACATGCCAACGCTCTTCAACAGAAAGCATATCCGCGAAAGAAGGCATCGGCGTGCCATTGAGTCCCGTAGAAATCTCCCGAAAAACATTCTTTGGATTATACGGGTCCCGCCGATTCCCCCTTAAATTCCACGGCTTGGCCAAATCCGCTGGAAAAATTGGAAATCCCCAGTCATCCCGCTGCGTCAAGTTACCGTTTCCCCGGCCTTCTACCCCATGACACTCCACACACTTGGCCTTCGTCATGAAGATCTCCCGCCCCTTTTTAATGCTGTCTTCAGAGGAGGGGATCTGCTTTCCATAATCAATGACCGTGAACGTTTCGTCCGGGTCATCAAACTTACGATCCTTCACCAAATGATTCTTCACAAACCCAATGACCTGACGACGCTCCGTCTCCGTTAAAATTTCACCCCATGGCGGCATCGCAGAACCCGGGAGACCATTCGTGACCGTCAGAAATAAATCCTCATCGGTGGGCAACTCTCCACTCGCCGTATGACGAATCTTGAATGTCCCCTGATTGAAATTTCTTGGTTTTGTGGCCAAACGAATGGCAGAGGGGCCATCCCCCGCCCCATCGGGGCCATGGCACCAGACACACTTTTGGAAATAAATTGCTTTCCCAGCCTCAATATCTTCAGGGCTTTCTTTAACGGGCCGCACACTTTTAGACTGATCCTGGGCATGAACCTGCCCCACCCCCATCAAAACCATCGCCGACAAAATCGTCACGGCAAGGCCAGACACAATCCACCCCACTTGGCCACTTTCTTTCATGACACGCATCGAATTGACTCCATCCTCGTCTTCATCTTGTTAATAGGTCGTGGCAGATTAGTCCCACGACCTTGGATAAAATCCAGTACGCCAATACTCGAACATAATCACCTTCCACATCTCATCCGTGGTCAGATGCTTTTCCCAAGGAGGCATCGCAGAGGCCCATGGAAATGACTCACGCGGAACCCCCGGCCCCCCCTTGGCGACACGCCAGAAGACAAACGTCTCCTGAAGCTGGGCAATGGTCCCAGGATCTGCAAAATTCGCAGGAATCGGGTTAAATGCAAAGGCAAATGGCCCCTTTCCATCCAGATTATCACCATGACATAGAAAACATCCCGCCGTTCCAAAAAAGACGGTCCCGCCATCCCGAACATTTTGAAGAAACTTTGGCGCGTTCTCCGCAAACGGATTTTTTCCCATATACTGGGCTTCCCCCCCCACCTTGAGATACTTTCCGGAATCATCCACACGATAAGGATTTTCCACGGTCTGAAGGGTCAAAATTTTATCATGGACGTTAATACTGGCCGGAGGCGCCGGATGGACCGTTCTCAATTCGATCGGCTCCTCAAACTTAGGAACCATCTTATCGTAGGTCCCGTAGGCTAAAAGGAGCGGCAAGACGGTGAAGGTCACATACCGACTCGTCTTTGCGGGACCTTGATCTGCCTCTAACATGGTCACGATGGGCCCCTTAAACTCGTCCCAGGAGGGATCTGTAATGGACACATAGATGAAGATCGCAAGCGTCGCAATCCCCATATAGATGGCCAGCAGTGTGAAAGGGATGGGTGGCTGTAAAAAGACACGTAAAACAACATAGCAGGTGGCCCATAGCAACGGGGCTTGAATCAGCTTTGGGACCGGAATCCCCAGTTTCTCTTTGATCACCCAGGTAATGAAAATGACCGACAGGAATGTGCCCAACTGAACAACCAGGGCATACGTCCCCGCATTAATCCATCCCGTCGCGCCACCGCCAGCCCACGCCATCACCGGCATCATAAAAACAGCCAGGAGACCGACAACTCCCCACGAAAACCGCTTTAGCATACCCCCCCTCCCTCTTTGCACATCCCCTCTATAAAAAATAACGCCAGAGAAAAAATACTACCCGCCACTGCCACGCTCCGCCCCGCCGCCCCTAGCCAAACGCTCCGAGAGGGAACCCTTGAGTCGCGCCGTGGTCCCAGGCTTTTTAAGGGGGCCTTCTTTTTCATTTGGCAGGCGATCCATTCCATCTTTGAGCGCCGCCGCCACGTCCTGCTGTAGTAGATAATCCGCCATTTTCTCAAGTGCCGCAAAGGTAAACTTATGCGAAAAGTCCTTGAGCATATCATCTGCAAAACCCGGAACAACAAAGACCCACGGCGTCATAATCGACTCCATCACATATTCTTTTGGAGTTCTCGCCTTGGCCTTTCCCTCTTTTACCGCTTTTCTGTACTCGGGAGATTTAATACGATTTGGCGCGTTGACCCCCTCAATGAGCAAGGGGCCAATCATCCCAATTTTTGCGATGGAAATCCCAGGAATCTTGTGACAGGCAAAACAACCCATTTTTTGCACAATCTGCTCCGGCGTATCCGTCTCCAAAGCAATCGGAGGGCCAGCCGCCGCAACCTGGGTGGCCCCTGCCGCAGGGGACGCAACACTCTGAAGCTTTTTCCCGAAGTAAGACTCCCACGACGCCTTGGCAGTGACCTTACTGAAATCGCCCGGCGTATCCTTGGACTGCAAGAAGCTGATCACCGAGACGATCTCCGTATCCACAAGCTGTATGGGGGGCTTGTTGATGATCGGCATCGGGCTTTCCGAGTCGTTCGTTCCCTTAATCGCAAACCCCTCAACGACATAACAATTCGGACAATATTCCGACTCAACGATATATTCCCCCCCCGTCTGCGCATGGGGTTTAATCCCCGAGTTCGATTCACCATTCACCAATCGTGTTGCAAATGCCTTATAGCGGTCTTCCTTGAACCGATTATGAGAACGAACCTCCTCTGGGACACGAAGGGTCGGGTTAGGAGAGGACGGAAGGGCAACAAGGTTGGGACATCGATCCGCCTTTTGATCCAGGAAGAACTGGTGACAGAGAGGACACTGACCCTTTCCTGCCGGATTCCCGCCGCCTGCCAGCACCCCTTCTGGATTATCCGTGCCAAAGATAATCATCTTCCCCATTTCAGCCAGCTTTTCTGGGGTCGCCGAATCCAGTTCGATCGCAACGGCATCCGCAGGGGCATCTCCCCGGATTTGAGGAAGCCAGTTGGTGTAGGCAGCGAATATAATCAAGATCAGTAAATACCAAACGCCAATTTTAACAAGAATGCCTCCACTTTCTTTCTTCGCCTTCACCGGAACCGCTTCTTGCACTTTATTCTCCATCACCGATCTCTCCCCATCACATCGTCCATGATCAAGGCAATAAAAGAGGGGTCACGTCCAGACACCAGACGTAACCCCTCCGCAGCCTTAATGGCTATCCGCAGGCACAGGTACTTCACCGGGCAAGACGCCAACCGGCTCTTTCACTGGGGCCTTCTTCGCAGCCAGCGCCCCCAACCAGAATACAAACAACAACATGGTCCAAAAAATCAACACATTCATTGAATTTACGTTGCCCGCATAGCCAATTGGATTGGTGAACGCCCACGGGGAGTTGTCACGCATAATCTCGTTAATATGCCAATGCAAACGAACCGATGAGCGAATATACCCCATCACGGCCATCGTCCAGGTAAACGCCACCGCTAACAAGAACAGGGCATAGGCCCCCCTCGTCGAAAGCGTCCCCCACCGTATCTCCCCCAGAGACCGGGCATTCTTCAACATCAACGTGTTGATGGTGACCCCCACAAACAGCGTCGTCAGGGTCGTACAGACCTGCGGGACAGAAAGACCAATACGGACATTGGCCGGGATATAATAGCCGTATATCCCCAAGAAAATAATATTAAACGCGGCACCAATAAACATCGCACCCAAAATAAGATTCCCCACCCGCGCCCATTTTACAGTTGGAACCTTATTACAACGCTGATACAGAATGAAACAGAGCACCGTCGTGGTGATCATGATGTTGATGGCGGTATTTTTTGCCGACATCACGCCATAGTTTCCCACGATAGGATGCTGCGCGCCGCCCATCGCCTTGAGCTCCGCAGGCGTCATCACGATGGTATGCGGTGTCAGCCAGGATATGGTCGAGACAATCAATACGAGGAGCATGTACTTGAAATACTTATAATATCTCTCTCCCCCCGGCATCCTGCCCATCGCCTGCCAAAGATAGTAATTCACCGTTACAAAAAGGGTCGCAATCATCGTGGCCTGCATAATAAAGACCCACGCAAGCAAGCCCCCCATCAGCGTAATGCCCATCTGCTGACGGTACGCATAGACCTCACGCATGAGCCAATAGCCCGCAAACGGAAGAGGAATAAGGTTTAAAACACCCATAAACATCGCCGTATAGCTCATCCAATCGTAATGGGCCTTCTCCTCCGGAGTTTTTGCCGCCAAAAGACGATACGCTGCGTAAGCCGCTACAACGCCCCCCCCAAACGCCGCATTTCCGAGAATCCGATGCACAACAATGGGGATCCAAAGGGGGGTATGCACAACGCGCCAGATATTTCCCAAGAACTGCCCCTGCTCGTCCACCCCCGCAGGCGACTGCATAAAGGCCACCCAGGCATTCGCAAAAAACATCAGCGCCAAGCCAATTGTGTTCAAAAGGAGGGATATGGAGAGATGGACCCACTTCCAGAAACCATCGTCGTTCATCCGATCCCAGCCATAGTAGTACACATAAAGCGTTCCGCTCTCCAGAATAAACAGAAGCGCATAAACGTGCATGATCGGCCTGAAAATACGAGCGAGGTACCCAAAAAAACCAGGATAAAGGGCCAGAAAGGTAAAAATCAGAAGACCTCCCAAAATCGCGGTAATGGAGTAGGCGGTCAGACTGATCTTCATAAACTCATGGGCCAGATCATCGTATTTTCTGCCCATCTTTTTATCTTTCTGCAGCATCCCAACCAATTCCATCACAAAAACAAACATGGGAACCGCAAGAACGAAACTCCCAAAATAAAGGTGCTGCTGATTGGCCATCCAGACCAACGTACGGCTCTGAAAAGTACCGTAGGTGCCATAGTCGTCAGGGTATTTAAGCTTAGGCGCCGGAGGACCCGACACGATGCCCTCTGTCTTGTAGTAGACATCCTTCCCCTTTACAACCTTCGCCTCCGCTTCAGGCGCGGCAACCTCCTCTGCCCCCACGGCGAGTGGCGCAATCCCTGCGAGCGGCAGGACCCCTTGAGAGAAAAGAGGGAGACCGATCAGTATTGCGATGGCACCCAACAGTGAAACAGCGGCCAGCTTGCTTTTTCCGAGTCGACTAAAAAAGCGCATTTCAAACCTCCTTCAATTCGAGTATTCTCTTAATGACCCGGGGTGCTGGACCCCTGCAACGCCAAACACACCTTAACGGTAAGGGAAGGGGAGGTTCTGAATAGGAACCATCATGACCCAATCCAGGAAGACATAGTAGGCCACAAAAACAGATAGACAGGCGGTGAACACAACAGCGGTCTTTCCCATCCCCCATTTCTCGCCTTCTTCATTCTCCATCTCTAATCCCCTCCCGATCTTTTAAAAAACACAAATCACAAATGAATGATAGCGCACCCCCCATTAACCCCTTGCTAATTTGGGGGCGTAGAGATGTAGGCAATAACCCACACGCAAAAAGCCAATGTCATCCAAAAAACAAATTTTCCCCAACGCCTTCCCTTTTGATCGTCCATCCTGAAATCTCTCGCTCCATATCAAAACCAGACCGTCCAAAACCGGACAGTTTTGGCATCATACTAATGATGAAATATTTTTGTCAATACCCTTGTCAATACCCTCTGCCACCGTTAAAATTTACATCCGGCCCCCACCCCAGATATCTCACTCCGGGAGGCCTGGACAGGCATCGGAACGAAAGAGATGGATCACCGCTGGCTTGCCACAGAGGGCCTCTGTCTGCTGCCTGGGACCGACATGAAATTGAGGGAGCCCCACCATAGACCTTCCCATCAACTTCACTTAGCCTTCGCCAATGACAGAAACGGACTCAACCATGTTCTTGTTAAGCGAGACAAACGGAACCAAAGGCACCTGTCCATCCACTAAAACATCGGTCAGATTGATAAAAAGCCGCTCCTCTTCATTGAGGATGTCCGACACACGTTTTCGGATCTGGGGGATTGTTAAATATCCCTCATAAATCGAGCGCACCGTCTTGACCTGGATTTTAACCCGTTTAACATCCACCATGGAGTTCCCCTTATGATCACTTATTCTTATGCCTCATCCGTTTGAGCAGTTTTTTATACTTATGCTTACGCATTTTCTTTCTTCTCTTTTTAACAACGCGCGACATTGAGACTCCTTGGATCCTTAAGAAATTAAGCCAACCCGTCCCATGGCCGTCCCCTGATTCGGGCTGGCGCACACCCATAAAACGCAAGTCTTGTAACAGGAACAGGACCAAAAGTCAAACCACTCATCCTGCACCTTACTCATGAAAAATCAAGTGGTTGAAGCGCCTCACCTTGACCCTTTTTTTTAATCCTATGCTATACTCCACAGACCATGAAGAGACCCGGAATGATACGACTTACAAAGGGCCCCCTGTTCACCTTCTTAAGAGACATAAATGCCATCACGGACCCGTTTTGTTACACCGGTTAAAACCGACTTTTTGGTCATCGGCGTAGGCGTCGCGGGCCTTCGGGCCGCCATCGCGGCAAGCCAATGGGGAAAGGTCCTCATCCTGCATAAAGGCCCTCGGCTTGAATCCAATTCAGAATATGCGCAGGGGGGAATTGCGGTGGCCCTTGGCCGAGGTAAATCCCTGCGATCCCATTATCAGGACACCCTTGCGGCGGGAAGAGGCCTCTGCCACCCGAAGGCCGTGCAAGTTTTGGTGGAAGACGGGGTCCAACAGATTGAGGCGCTGATTTCATGGGGGGCCAGGTTTGATAAAATTAACGGTCAATTTGCCTGGGCCCGTGAAGGCGCACATCACCAGGAACGAATCTTAAGGGCCCGGGGAGATAGAACGGGAAGCGAACTGATCCGCGTGCTGGTGCGGGAAATCAAAAAAAGGAAAAACATTGAAATCCGGCACAGCCACTTTGCGATGGATCTCATTTGCGACCAGACACAAACCTGTCATGGCGCCTGGGTCATCGATGAAGAGAGCGGGCAGATCAAGCCGTTCTTCGCCCGGGCGGTCATCCTGGCCACAGGGGGGGCCGGACAGATTTATCAGAGAACCACAAATCCTCCCGTGGCCACCGGAGATGGCATTGCCATGGCACTTCGTGCTGGCGCGCCTGTGGAAGACATGGAGTTTTTTCAATTTCATCCCACGGCCTTGGCCTCCCCTCCCGCCCCCTCCTTTCTCCTCTCGGAGGCCATGCGGGGCGAAGGGGGACTCCTTAGAAATATGGAAGGAAAGGCGTTTATGGACCGTTACCACCCCGAAGCAGAACTGGCCCCCCGCGACCTGGTCACGCAAGCCATCTGGGAGGAAATGCAGCACGGGAAGTTGAGCCACGTCTTTCTGGATATGACCGGGTTAAGGCCCGCCTTTATCAAAAAGCGTTTCCCCTCGATTTACGGCACCTGTCTTCAGTACGGTATTGATATCACGCGCGAGAGGATCCCCGTGGGGCCCAGTGCGCATTATCTCATGGGGGGGGTGAAAACCAATCTCCAGGGGGAGACCGCCATTCATGGGTTATGGGCCGTGGGGGAAACCGCATGCACCGGCGCCCATGGGGCCAATCGTCTGGCCAGCAATTCTCTTTTAGAGGCCCTGGTCTTCGGGGCACGGGCAGGAGAGGCCCTCGGCCAGGCCCCCGCCGTCGAATTTGACGAAGCGGTGAAGATTTCTTCCTGGGACACCCGCCCCCCCGATTCAACCTATCTCCCCATCCAGAACGAACTTCGTGAAATCATGTGGAAGGAGGTCGGGATTCTCCGAAGCCGGGCCTCCCTTCAGAAAGCGATCCGGAAAATTCAGACGTGGGGCCCTGTTTTTACAAAAAATGACCCCCGCCGACTTGCGATGGAAACCCGCAATATGCTCTGGGTCTCCGCAGCCGTCATCGAATCCGCCCTGCGAAGGCCAGAGAGCGTGGGGGCCCATGTTCGGAAGGATTTTCCTGAAAGCAAATCCTCTCCAGAACACCAGACCCTCCATCGAAGCGACCTCTATAAAAATTTCCACTTCCTCGCAGAAAAGGCCCGATCCCTGTAAAGGGCGATCCTCCTCCCAAAGATCCGGGGGTCAAACCTTATTCACCAGGAAGAGGCGGAGAGGCCGCCTTGAATTCGTTTTAGATCCGTTTTATATATCATCCAACGCACCGCAGGGGGAACCATGATCCGTCCGGACCGCCTCACGCTCAAAGCCCAGGAGGCCTTGCAAGAGGCCCAGAAAAAAGCCCAGGCTCTAAACCACCAACAGATGGATCTCCCACATATTGCGCTCGCTCTCCTGGAACAGAAAGAGGGGACCGTCTTGAATCTTCTCCGGAAAATGGGCCTCTCCGCAGATCCCCTTCGTGAAAAGATATTGGATCAGCTTAAACACCTCCCACAGGTTTCAGGTCCGGGGGCCGTTGGATCCGTTTACATCACGCCGGGGGTGACCTCTCTCATGGAACGGGCCCAGGTCGAAGCCGACTATCTCAAGGACGACTATCTAAGTACAGAGCATTTGCTGCTTGCCCTTGTGGCGTGCAAAAACGGGATGGGCCCCCTCCTCAAAGAGTCTGGCCTGGAGCGAGAGGCCGTTCTGTCTGCCCTGGCAGCAGTTCGAGGATCCCATCGCATCACGGACCCCAATCCGGAAGACAAATACCAGGCCCTCACGCGCTATTCCATCAACTTGACGGATCTGGCCCACCGGGGAAAACTCGATCCGGTCATCGGACGAGACGAAGAAATCCGACGTGTCATCCAGGTCCTGTCCCGACGGACGAAAAATAATCCCGTCCTGATTGGGGAGCCCGGCGTGGGGAAAACCGCCATTGCGGAAGGTCTGGCGCGGCGGATTATTTCAGGGGATGTTCCCGAAGGTCTCAAGAACAAACGGGTTCATGCCCTCGATATGGGGATGCTGGTCGCTGGCGCCCGGCTGCGTGGCGAGTTTGAAGAACGCCTGAAGGCCGTCGTGAAAGAGGTGGTCGATGCCCAGGGAGAGGTCATTCTTTTCATTGACGAGCTGCACACCCTGGTGGGCGCGGGCGCGGCAGAGGGGGCCATGGACGCCTCCAACCTTCTGAAACCGGCACTGGCACGGGGGGAGTTACGCGCGGTGGGCGCGACCACCCTCGATGAATACCGGAAACGTATCGAAAAGGACCCCGCCCTGGCACGACGATTTCAGCCCATTCTTGTCTGTGAACCGACGGTGGATCAGACCATCTCCATCCTAAGGGGCCTGAAGGAACGTTACGAGGTGCACCACGGGATTCGGATCAAAGACGCGGCACTGGTGGCTGCGGCCACCCTGTCCCATCGGTATATCTCGGATCGCTTCCTCCCGGATAAGGCGATTGACTTGATCGACGAGGCCGCGTCACGGCTGCGCATCGAAACGGATTCCATGCCGACCATGCTCGACGAACTTCGGAGAAAGATTCGACAGTTGGAGATCGAACGGGAAGCCGTCAAAAAAGAGTCCGACGAGATCTCTCATGGACGGCTGTCCCGCATTGAAAAAGAGCTGATCGATCTTAAAGAAGGTGCCGAGTTGCTGATGGCGCAGTGGCTGTCTGAAAAAGGGGCGATCCAAAAAATCCGGCAGGTCAAAGAAGAGATTGAAACGGCGAAGCAAAACGCGGAGCAGGCGGAGCGGGTCGGCGATCTTGGACGGGCCGCCGAGTTGCGTTATGGCCGGTTGATCCAACTGAACAAACAACTGACCGAGGAGAATGTTCGGCTCCAGGGGTTGCAGGCCGGACAAAAGATGCTCAAAGAAGAGATCGACGAAGAAGAGATCGCCGAGGTGGTTTCAAAATGGACCGGCATCCCCCTCTCCCGAATGGTCGAGACAGAGGTCCAGAAGTTAATGCAGATGGAGGATCGGCTCCACCAGCGGGTCGTGGGGCAAGACGCGGCGATTTCCTCCGTCTGTCACGCCATCCGCCGCGCGCGCTCTGGCCTCTCGGACATCCATCGACCGTTGGGGTCGTTCATCTTTTTGGGGCCCAGCGGCGTGGGGAAGACAGAAACCGCGAAGGCCCTCGCCGAATTTCTCTTTGATGATGTTCAGTCAATGATTCGCATCGACATGTCTGAATATATGGAAAAGCACGCCGTGGCGCGTCTGATTGGCGCCCCGCCTGGCTATGTGGGGTATGAGGAGGGCGGGTGGCTGACGGAAGCGGTTCGAAAACGGCCCTACGCGGTCATCCTGTTCGACGAAATAGAAAAGGCCCATCCCGATTGCTTCGGCATTCTCTTACAAGTGTTAGACGAAGGGCGGCTGACCGACGGAAAGGGACGCACGGTCGATTTTAAAAACACACTCCTCATGATGACCTCTAATCTCGGAAGCCAGCAGCTTCAGGAACCGAGTGAAAATGAAACAGAGATGCGCAATCGTATTCTGCAGGCATTGCGCGGTCATTTTCGCCCTGAATTTTTAAACCGTATCGATGACATCATCATCTTCCATCCACTCACCCTCGCGCATTTAAAGAAAGTCATTGAAATACAACTGGCCCAACTCAATGAGCGCCTGAAAGAGAAACAGATTGAGCTCGCGCTGACACCGGAGGCCCTCCAACACCTGGTCCGTGAAGGGTACGATCCAGTCTTTGGCGCCCGTCCGCTCAAACGGGTCATCCAAAGAGATCTCTTAAATCCGCTCTCGGTCAAACTCCTCTCGGGCGCCATCAAGGAAGGGGATTACGTTGAAGCTGCCGTAGACGAAGGACATCTTGTTTTTCGTCCCGTCTCCGACGCGGCACCTCTTCTTGACAGGCCCAAAGGGGTGTGATAGAAACGGGCCAGTTTTTACCGTCATTCGTTTGTCCTCCCTTCGTTTTACTCATCGCGTGGCTATGGAGTGTTTCTGTGGACCCGGAAATTTTTCTTGTTCATCAAGACGCCGGATTGATGGTTCACTTTCAGAAAGAGTTCAGGCAAGACGCCCCGCTCACTTCCGTCAAATCGATCAAACATCTTCGCGGCAACAGCTATCCGGATCGGTCCTTCTTCGTCATTGACACGGAGAACGGTTGGTGGCAGTCCGTTCAAAAACTTCAAACCATGCGACAAGAGGGGAAAGAATTTTACGCAGTCATCGCCTCAAGCGCGATGTTAAAGAAGACGGCCCCCCAGATCCGGAATGCCGCCTTGTCGATCCTTCCTCATGGAGAGCCCGTCAAAGCGGTCCCCCATAAAGCCGCCCCACCTGAAAATCCAAGTCTTCAGGAGAGCGAGCTGCACCTCACCGCCCTGGTGGAAAAGAAATTGAGTGACTTTGTCCAGAAGGTGAAACACTGCAAGGTGGCCAACCTGTATAGTCTGCTGATTCGGGAATTTGAAAAACCCATTCTCACCCTCGCCCTGCGGGAAACCAAGGGCAATCAGATCCAGGCCGCTCAACTGCTTGGGATCAACCGGAACACCCTGCGCAAAAAGCTGAAAGAGCTTAGTATTTCAACAGAGAAAAATTAGTCGGCGCGGCTCCTTAATTCCCAGCGACGGTCATCTGTGAGATTTTGAGGGTCGGCGCGGAAGTTCTTTTCTGAAGATCAAGATCGTTGCCAATCTTTTCAAGGTTCAAAAACATTTCCATGAGGTTCCCCGCAATGGTCACCTCCTCCACCGGGTGGGTGAATTCTCCATTTTCAATCCATAACCCGACCGCTCCGCGCGAATAATCCCCCGTGACCGTGTTCACACCAAAACCAATCAGCTCCGTCACATAAAATCCAGTTCGGACCGATCGAATGATTTCCTCTGGGGAATCCGGCCCAGGGGCCATATAGAAATTGGTGGTTCCAACCGACGGGGGATCTCCCGCCCCCCGGGTGGCGTTCCCCGTCGAGGTCAGACCCAGTTTTCGAGCGGAGTAAGTATCCAGAAGATAGCTCTTCAATATCCCGTTCTCAACGATGACCTTGCGACACGAAGGAAGCCCCTCGCCATCAAACGGCCTTGACCCCAGGCCCGAGACAAGGGTTGGATCCTCCAGAATCGTCACCCCCGTCGGGGCAATCCGACTTCCGATCCGATCCACCAGATAAGAGGCCTTTTTATACAGGGCATAGCCAGAGAGGGCCGAAGAGAGATGCCCCAGGAGCGATGAGGCCACCTCCGGATCAAAAATGACCGGCACCTGACAGGTGGCGACTTTCTTCGCGCCCAGACGGCGGAGGGTGCGCATCGCGGCCTTTTGACCAATGGACGCAGGCGACGCCAGCGCCTTGAATTTTCGCCGGGAGCAATACCAGTAATCCCGCTGCATCTGGCCATTCAAGGTGGCAATGGGAACCGCTGAAACCGACACCCCAGATCCCTCGAAGCCGCCATCAAATCCGTTGCTTGCGGCATATAAAACCATCGAACGATAGTTTCCGAAGTCCGCCCCGTCGGAGTTCGTCAATCGTGGATCACAGGAAAGGGCCGCCGCTTCGGCCCGTTTTGCGAAATCAATCTTTTCGGCGATGGAAATTTCCTCGATGTCCGAATCAACAATATCCAACTTCGGAAACGCCGTGGCGCAATGCTGAAACTCCGGCAGGCCAGAGCAGGGGTCTTCGGCGGCCATTTTAGCCAACGCCAGGGTCTCTGCCATTAAACGATTCAGGGAGTCCGGCCTTAAGTCGGACGTCGAGGTCAGGGCCGAGCGCACCCCATAAAAAAGCCTCAATCCCAGGATCTTCTCGTGGGCGCTGCTAATCTTTTCTATCTCTCCCATCCGGACTTGAGCGGAAAAAGAATCTCCCTCTACGAACAGGAGGTCCCCGGAAGTGGCACCAGATCCCAATGCCTTTTTCAATAACGCGACAGCCTGGTCTACATTAAACTGCATGACAAATCGTCCTGGTATTTTTTAAGGCCGCGAACAAGCCGTGAAAAGGGTTACCCCGTCCCACCGACGGTCAACTCCGACACCTTGATCGTGGGAAGCCCCACTCCCACGGGAACGCTCTGTCCCTCCTTGCCACAGGTGCCAATCCCAGGGTCCAGAGACAAGTCATTCCCCACCATCACCACCCGAGTCAACACATCCGGGCCATTTCCGATGAGGGTCGCCCCTTTCACCGGGGAGCCAATCCGTCCATTTTCGATGAGATACGCCTCGGTCGCAGAAAAGACAAACTTCCCCGACGTAATATCAACCTGGCCCCCTCCGAAGGAAACGGCATACAGCCCCCGCTTCACAGAGCGGAGGATCTCCTCCGGCGCTGACGACCCCGCCAGCATCATTGTATTGGTCATCCGGGGCATGGGGGGATGGGCGTAGCTTTCGCGGCGACCATTTCCGGTGAGCGGCATCTTCATGAGGGTCGCGTTCAAACGATCCTGTAAATAGCCGACTAAAACGCCATTCTCAATCAAAACCGTTCGGCCTGTTGGCGTCCCCTCATCGTCGCAATTCAGCGACCCTCGGCGAGAGGGAATCGTCCCATCATCCACCACGGTGCAAAGGGAAGAGGCCACCTTCTCCCCCAATCTCCCGGAAAAGGCCGATGTGCCCTTGCGATTAAAGTCGGCCTCCAGGCCATGCCCAATCGCCTCATGCAGGAGAATCCCCGGCCAGCCAGGACCTAACACCACCTCCATGGTCCCCGCAGGGGTCTCTATCGCAGAGAGATTAACAATCGCCTGTCGCGCCGCCTCTTTCGCATACGTTTGAAAGCGATCCGCCTCTAAAAAAACCCCGAACGCGTGTCGCCCCCCACCCCCGTACGTTCCCACTTGGCGATTGCCTCCCTCTTCGGCAATACAGGTCACACTCAAACGGGTTAAGGGCCGGATATCTCCAACCGACACGCCTTCAGACGTCACGATGAAGACCACCTTGTACTCGCTGCTGTAGGAGGCCATCACCTTCGTAATTCTCGGATCATATCCCCGGGCCAGGAGGTCCATACGCTCCAAAAGGGCCCGCTTCTCTTCCATGGGGACATCCATCGGGAGGGTCTCAAGCGGATAGAGATCGCGCGTCGGACGATTTGTATTCCGGAGGGCAACCGATTGGGCCGAGGCCCCTTCTCCGGCAATGTACTTCGCGGTCTTCGCCGCTGAAAGCAGATCGTCAACGGTAATCTCATCCGAATAGGCATAGCCTGTTTTCTCCCGTGCCACCGCACGCACCCCCGCCCCCTGGGAGATATTCTTCGCCACCCGGTTGACCCGTCCCTCTTCAAGACCGAGTGATTCGCTGACGCGGAATTCAAAATAGAGATCGGCATAGTCAACCTGTTTTCCCAGGACACCCCCCAGGACCCGCTCTAATACCGGGTTGGAAAGACCATAGCGTTCGAGAAAAAACTGATCTGCGCCAGTTGGCTCCATCTATACCCCCTGATGACTTTTTCTGATCCGATGCCGATCGCTCGCATCCTGGTAACGCTGTTGCTCTTCCTCATTGGTTAAAACCAAGGCCGGAACGGCTACCGACTTGCCATCGTCCCCCACCGCAACGAAGGTTAATGTCGCGCTGCTGGTATGCAGCCGCTCCCCCGTCAGGCCATTTTCAGCATAGACCGTCACGGCCACCTCCATGGAACTTTTTCCCACATAGACGAGTCTTCCTTGCAAGATCACGATACTCCCCAGATGAACTGGCGCATGGAAATCAATCCGCTCCATCGAAGCGGTCACGATCGGCCTTCTGCTGTGCCGGTTGGCAACAACCGCCCCCACCTGATCAATCCAGTGCATCAAGGTTCCGCCAAGAAGATTCCCCATGAGGTTGGTATCATTGGGCAGGACAATCTGGACCATCTCGGTCGCCGATTCCGCAACCCCCTTCCCCTTTTCCGGGCAGTCTTTATCAAACATGACTTGTCAACCTAACAGGCCGTTGAAAGTGGGCGATCCATCCATCGTATGCGATCGCAAACGCAGCAGGTCATGTTACATTGTCGTTTCGGGCGAAGCGAGGAATCTTGCTTTTAACGCTAAAAGAAAGATCTCTCATCGCAAAAAACGCTCTTCAAGATGACACACGAATTAATGCGTTTGTATCAATAGGCATTTTTATGGACAAAGCCTTTCCAGAGGGTCAGCCACATAATCTTGACATCTAACCAGATGGACCACCTTTCAATGTATTCCAGATCGCATTTAATCCGCTCCTCCAGGGAAGTATCCCCTCGCCAGCCATGAATCTGGGCCCATCCGGTAATGCCTGCCT
>CAYRGU010000129.1:0-10629 GCA_964423845.1 uncultured Nitrospirota bacterium | reverse complement strand
TGCTTAAAACCAAAACTTAAAACCTCCTGGAGTGCCTCCGTCATATATCCCTGTCCACGGTACTTATGAAGCAGCATAAAACCAATTTCTCCGAGACGGGCCTCCCGCTCCCACCGAATATACCCAGCCGATCCGATGGACGCCTCCGAGTCGTTCAGGGAGAGGGTCCAATTGCTTGGGAGACCTGGAAGCTCCTGCATGCCACAGGATAAACCTTCGATCCACCGCGCCTGACCTGGATCAGAGCGAGAGATCAGACTCAATCGTGTTGTAGAGAGAGGGGGAGGGGTCCAAGCCATCTGTTAGGGGAAACCAATCGAAACCAATCAAAACAAATCAAAACGACAGACTACCAATCTGTTGAAAGGGTTGCGAACCCTGCGTGGGTTGCGAACCCTGCGTGGGGTGGGACCCCTCACGCTCGCCTTGACCGCTGAATCGGGCCCTGCATTTGGGACCTTTGGAAACCGCCTGACTTTTTCAACAACCCGCTACGCCTTTGGAGCGGGAGGATTTTTATCGTCCTGGTTCTCCTTGTTTCTCTGAACCCACCACGTGATGACACCGTAGAGGACGTAGAGCCCAAAAAAGACCGCGAGAAGCACGTAGAAATTTCCAATGACGTGTGAATAATTCTCCGCCATATAAAAAACACCCGATAAAATCACCGTGCTTGCTAAAACAAGCAACCATAACGTCAATAGTGGGTTCACTGTCCCTCACAACCGATGCGCATACCCCTCGTCAAATCCAGATTGTGGAAACCGCTACACGATTCCCTGACACGATTTGGCACTGACCTTGACTTAACTCCAATTGCTTAGATAAAACATTAAAATTTACCTTATATATCAGTATGTTAAAAAAACACTTCAACACGGCATATCTATTGCTCTTATACACGGTGTGGGTCATGTAACGCAAGACAGGAGGTAGAAAAATGCGATGTGCTAAATGTGAAGGACTGATGTATAGCCAGGAATTGTCGGACTTCTTTACTTTCGTGGAAATATGGAGATGCATTAATTGTGGATCGGTTGTCGACCAAACCATTCTGGAAAATCGAGAGATCTGCCACGCCCCGGCCGAAGAAGAGGTCTACAGCAAGGTGTAGAAGAGGTCCTGTCATTTCACCCCTTTTGAGCCCGCTCCCCAAAATAAAAGGAGTGGGCTCGCAATGAACCAGGAAGAATACGTTCCTACAATCACCCCCAGAATAATCGCCAACGCAAAATCATGAATGACATGCCCACCCCAGAAATAAAGTGCCATCACTGCGAGTAAGGTGGTAATCCCCGTAATAAATGTTCGCGAGAGCACTTCATTGATCGCCTTATTGATGATCTCAGGAAAGCTCTCTTTTTTACGAAATCGCATATTCTCTCGAATACGATCAAAGACCACCACCGTGTCGCTGAGGGAATAACCCGCCACCGTCAGAAGCGCGGTCACCACAAGAAGGGTTATTTCCTTGTTCATGACAAAGAAAAAACCGAGAATCACCAGGACGTCATGAAACGTCGCGAGGGCGGCGGCAACCCCAAAGCGAAACTCAAACCGAAAGGCGATGTAAAGAATAATGCCCAACATGGAAAGCGTCACCGCAAGAAGCGCGTCCTGCTGAAGTTTTTTCCCAACGGTGGGGCCAACCTCCGCACTTCCTTCGACCACAAAACTATTTCCCGTATAAACCCCCGCGAAGAGTTCTTCAATCTGTTTTCGAACATTCTTTTCAGCCCCATCTTGATGTTTTAAGCGAATGAGCAGTCTGTTCCCATCGGCAACTTCCTGAAGCTCCGCATCAGTCCGTCCGAGCTGCGTGAGGGCATACCGGGCCTGATCGATCCGAATCGGGCTTGCGAATTTAAATTGCAACACCACCCCTCCGGAAAAATCAATTCCAAGATGGGCCTTCCCCCGCGCGATTTGAATCAACGCGACCAGTCCAAGTAAAACCAGGAAACCCGATATCATGAAAAAAAGAGATCGCTTGCCAATAAAATCAATGTTTGTTTTCTTGAGAAATTCGAGCATTGTTCAGACCCGTCCCACGCGATGTTGTTAAACGATCCCCGGTTGCTAAATGGAAAGCCGCATCAGTTTCCAACGGGCATTCACCATGTCAAAAACCACCTTGGTCCCAACCAGTGAGGTAAAGAGATTAATCAGAACCCCCAGAGAAAGCGCGACCGCGAAACCCTTGATCGGACCTGTTCCAAAAAGAAAGAGCACAAAAGCGGTGATCAGCGTGGTCACATGAGAATCAAAGATCGAAGAAAAGGCTTTATCATAGCCCGCATCAATCGCCAGACGAATCGGCCTTCCGGACCTGATTTCATCCCGAATTCGCTCGAAGATCAAAACATTCGAGTCCACCGACATCCCGATGGTTAAAATAATGCCTGCGATGCCCGGAAGCGTCAGCGTGGCGTTCAGCGCGGCCAAGGCCCCAATCAACAATACGACGTTCAATACCATGGTACAATCGGCAAGCAGGCCGGAGAGACGGTAGTAGAAAATCATAAAGATGACCACCAGCAGCGTTCCGATGAGGCCAGCGGTCAGTCCCTTTTCAATCGAATCTTTTCCAAGCGATGGGCCCACGGTTACGTTTTGAATAATCTTCACCGGCGCCGGCAACGCCCCCGCACGCAGGACAATCGCCAGATCATTGGCCGTCTCCGTCGTATAAGATCCCGAAACCTGGGCACGACCGCCGCTGATCTTCTCCTGAATGACCGGCGCGGAATAGATCGTATTGTCCAGAATAATGGCCAGGCGTTTCTTTTTATTTTCTTCCGTAATCTTCTCAAAAAGCCGGGCCCCTATCGCATCAAACGTAATCGCCACATAGGGATCACTAAACTCCCCCATCGACACACGGGCATCACTTAAAACATCCCCGCTCAAAACAGCCTGTTTCTTGACGATATACGGAACCTTAATGACACGACCCGTCTCCTTGTCCACAATCCGCTCAAAGAGAATCTGATCTTCAGCAGGAAGCTTGTCCGTGAAGTCGGCGGTCACCTTCGCCTCCTGACCCTCTTCAATCTGCCCCGGCAAGAGTCTTAAAAGCGGATGGCCTTCATCCAGAAGTTTAAACTCAAGGAGGGCCGTTTTGCCGATTAAGTCAATCGCCCGCTGCGGATCCTTCACCCCTGGAAGTTGAATCAGAATCTGATTTTTCGCCTGCCTCTGGATAATCGGTTCGGTCACGCCAAACTGATCAATTCGATTGCGAAGGGTCTCCAGGACCTGTGAAATAGACGCCTCGATAATCCGGCGCTTCTCCGACGCCTTCGGAGACAAGACCAGCCCCGATTCGCCCTGATCGATCAGGCTGAAATCGGGATAAGCGGGATCCAGTATTTTCTTAATGGCCTCCTTCTCCTCGGGAGAAATACCGATATGGATTTGACTCCCAACCCGGACCAAACGGGACACCTTTTTCTCCGCCAGTTCCCCTTTGATCGTCGAAAGGATTCGCTCCACGGCATTTTCAACCGCCTTCTCCTCATCCACTTCGAGAATCAGGTGCATCCCCCCCTGAAGGTCCAATCCCATCACCACCCCTTTGTTCGGAAATACCTTCCCCCACCAGGGAGGAAGCGACGAATAAACGGAAGAGGAGGGGAGGAAAGCAATCACCGAGGCGACAACCAGGGTCACGATAAAAATCAGTCGGCCACGAACCCCTTGTTTCACTTCGCCTCCATCCCTTCAGGGTCATCGGCCCGGACTTCTTCAATATAACTTCTCATCACTTTGATTCGCGTCCCCTCCGCCACCTGGAGGGTAATCACCTGTGGCGAAAGGTTGGTGATCGTTCCGAGCAGGCCCCCATTCGTCAAAACACGATCCCCCTTCTTTAAGCCGTCAACCATCGCCTTCTTCGCCTTGGCACGTTTCTGTTGCGGCATAATCAAGAGAAAATAAAAGAGAACAAAAATAAGGATAAACGGGACGAACGAGACCAGGAGACCAGCAGGACCCGGGGCCTCGCCACCCGCGTTGCCTGGAACCTGTGCCATTGCATGAGAAATTAATCCTTCCACAACTCACCTCCGTTAGGGCCTGTCCAATTCCTGAATGGTATCGGACTCAATCGCGACACGCAGCTCACTCATGAGCGCGAGATAGTAGTACAAATTATGAATGGTATTCAAGCGATACGCCAGGAGCTCCCTTAACATAAACAGATGCCTCAAGTAGGCACGGGAGAAGTTCTTGCAGGTATAGCAGCCACAGTTCGGGTCGAGTGGGAGATCCTCGTCGGCATATCGGGCCTGTCGGATATGGACCTCCCCCTGACGGGTAAAGAGAATCCCCGTTCGGGCATGGCGCGTCGGCAGGACACAATCGAAAAGATCCACCCCCCGACAAACCGCCGCCATGATATCCCCGGGCGTTCCCACCCCCATCAGGTAACGTGGCTGCTCACGGGGCATCCGTGGGGCAATTCCCTCCAAAACCGAAAGCCGTGCTTCGTTTGGCTCTCCCACCGAAACCCCGCCGATGGCGTAACCCTCAAAACCGATTTCAAGAAGCCCTTCCAATCCACGCTCGCGGAGATCCGGGTAAAATCCGCCCTGAATAATCCCATATAAAAATTGGTCCTCCCGGTGATGCGCCTGTTTTGACCGCTGCGCCCAAAGACGGGTCCGCGCAAGAGACGCAGTCGTCTTTTGATAATCAGAAGGATACGGCAGGCACTCATCCAACGGCATGATGATATCCGCGCCCAATCCCTCCTGAATGGTGATGGCCCTCTCCGGAGAAACGAAATGTCGGGATCCGTCCAGATGGGACTGAAATACCACCCCCTCATCATCGACCTTGGAAAGAAGGTTGAGGCTGAAAATTTGATAGCCGCCGCTGTCGGTTAAAATCGGTTTCTCCCAGGACATAAAACGATGGAGCCCCCCCCGCTTCGCGATGAACTCATGCCCCGGGCGAAGGGAAAGGTGATAGGCATTCGCGAGAATGATCTCGGCGCTCAAATCGCGTAAATCACGGGGGTCCATCCCCTTCACGCTGGCGCGGGTTCCCACCGGCATGAACGCGGGCGTCTGGATATCGCCATGCGCGGTGTGGACGACACCACGGCGGGCCGCGCACTTTGAGGCCGTCTTCAACAGGGTGAAATGAGGGGTCGCCATAGGGGGATCGGTCGGGGCCTACATCTTCTCGATCGCGCGAATTCCCAGCAAAGAAAGGGCATTCTTTAAAACAATGTGGATGGCCGTGATCAAGATCAACCTGGCGCGGGTCAGCGGTGGATCGTCCGTCACCACCCGGTGATCATAATAATATCGGTGAAACATCCCGGACAATTCCTGAAGATAGGCCGTCAACCGATGCGGCTCAAGCATTTCTGCGGACAAAACGATAAGATCGGGAAAGAACGCAAGTTGCTTCATCAGCTCCTTTTCTATGGGCAGGGAAAGCGGATGAAGCGCCTCGGGGGTCGCCCCCTGAATCATCGCCTCAACATCGACACCCTGCGCCAGGGCCGTGCGCACAATGCTGGAAAGACGCGCGCAGGCATATTGGACATAATAGACCGGATTTTCGTTCGAGGCCTTTTTTGCCAGCTCCAGATCAAAGTCCACTGCGGTATCCGCCCTGCGCATCAAGAAAAAGAACCGTGTGGCATCCACCCCCACCTCTTCCATCACCTCCTTCAGGGTCACAAACTCCCCGGAACGCTTCGACATGGGGACCGGCTTCCCCTCCCGTAACAGGTTGACCAACTGGTGAGTCAGGATGGTCAACCGCTCTGGGTCATACCCTATCGCCGCCATCGCGGCCTTGACCCGCTGGATATAGCCATGATGATCCGCCCCCCAGATGTTAATCAGTCGGTCATACCCCCGTTCATATTTATTTTTATGGTAGGCAATATCCGAGGCAAAATAGGTCTTCTGCCCATTATTCCGGACCACCACCCGATCCTTGTCATCCCCATATCGCGAGGTGGCAACCCATAAGGCCCCTTCGTTCTCATAAACCGTCCCGTTTGCCTTTAGAAACTCCAGGGATGAGGCCACCTCACCCTGCAACCCCTCTTCAGAAATCCAATGATCGTAATGAATCCCAAACGACAATAAATCGCGTCGCAGCCAAGCGAGCAGGGTGTCATAGCTGACCTGTCTGAAATACGGGAGATAGCCCTCCTTCGCCCCCATCAGATACCGATCCCCCTCTGATTCCTTGATCGCCTCGGCAATCTCGATGAGGTAGTCTCCCCGGTAGCCTTCTTCGGGAAGCGTGATGGTCTCCCCAAAAAGCTCACGATAACGAAGATAAGTGGAGAGACCCAAGAGGTTCATCTGGCCGCCCATATCGTTGATGTAATATTCGGTCTCCACGCAAAATCCAGCCGCTCGAAGCAGCCGAACCAAGGCATCGCCCAGCGCCGCAGACCGGCCATGCGCGACATGCAGCGGCCCGGTGGGATTCGCGCTGACAAACTCAATCAGGACCCGTCGCCCCGCCCCCAACCCCGAATGGCCATATAATTCCTTTTCCCGATGAACCGTCAGAACGGTTTGATCCCAATACCCTTTTTTAAGGAAAAAGTTGATATATCCCGGGCCAGCCACCTCCACCTTCTCGATCGATGGCCAGGCCGGATTCATCGCCCCACCCGCAGGGGTCGCACCACTCACATGGGTCGCCCCACTCGCAGTGGCCGCGCCACTTTCCTGCATGAGTGACACAAGCAGCAGCGCCAGCTCCCTCGGGGAAGTCCTGTTCTCCTTTGCCAGGGACATGGCGAGGGGGGTTGAAAAATCCCCCTGGTGAGACTGCCGAGGCGTCTCCAGCGTCACGGGCACCCCTTCCTTGATCTTCCCTTGCGCCTGGGCGGCAGTCACCGCCTCGGAAAGAAGCTGAATCAGTTGCGTTTTCATTTAAATTCAACCGGTTGTTAAAAGGGCCGCGAAAATTTCAGTATAGGAAATCTCCTTGAAAAGTCAATGATTCCCCCTCTATGATGCCCACCCATGACCCTGTTCTATCTTCTCCTCTCGCTACTCTCCGGGGGCGCGATCGCCTTGTCTTTTCCCAGCTGGGAGCTCTATCCATTGGCCTGGATCGCGTTTGTGCCACTCTTTTTTGCCATTCGAAACCAACCGATTTCCCGAGCCTTTTTGATGGGATGGCTGGCTGGGTTGGCTTACTTCGGCGGAACCCTCTCCTGGGTCACGATCAGCATGCAGCAGTATGGGGGGCTTTCAGGGCCGACCAGTTTCGCCATCATGCTGCTGCTTACCGCTTACCTCGCCCTCTATGTCGGGACCTTCTGCGCCCTGTGCCAATGGGGAGGTCGCCATTTTTCCCCAATGCTCACCGCCCCGGTCTTCTGGGTGGCGCTCGAGTTTACACGGGGACAGCTTCTCTCCGGTTTTCCCTGGGGCAGCCTCGGCTACTCCCAATACCGACTCCTGCCCTTCATTCAGATCGCTGATATCGGAAGCGTCTATGCCATCAGCTTTCTCCTGATGGGGGTCAATGCCGCGCTGTATCAAATCCTCCAGATGGGATGGCATGAGAAACGCCTCGCGTGGAAAGAGGGCGGTCTCGCCCTGTTCATGGTGATCGGCGCCTTCACCTATGGCGCTTTCAGACTCAATCAGACGATGCAGGGGCCAAAGGCCCTCGCAACCGCAGTCATTCAGGGCAACATCCCCCAGGATCAAAAGTGGGATGAAACGTTCAAGGACCAGACCATGGTCATTTATGACCGCCTCTCCCAAAGGGCACTTCAAACAAAACCTTTGGACCTCGTGCTCTGGCCTGAATCAGCCGCCCCCTTCTTCTTTCAAACCGAGACCTACTACCAGATTGAACTGTCTCGCATGGCCCGGGAAGGAAAATTTCATCTGCTCTTTGGAAGTCCGGCCTTCGAACCTGCCCCGTATGGGAGGATCACCCTCCGAAACAGCGCCTATTTTCTTTCCCCGGAAACTCACCTGATTTCCCGGTATGACAAAATGCACCTGGTTCCCTTCGGAGAATATGTCCCGCTTTCCTCCGTCCTTTTTTTCGTCAACAAGATGGTCGAGGGGATTGGAAATTTTATCCCTGGCGAGGAGATCACCCTCATGGAAGCAAATGGTGTCAAAGTTGGCGCCGTCATCTGTTTTGAGGTCATCTTCCCGGAATTGGTTCGCCGGTTCGTGGCCCATGGCGCTCGTGTCATGACCACCCTCACCAATGACGCCTGGTTTGGGGATTCCGCCGCGCCGGATCAACATTTTTCGATGGTGGTCTTTCGCGCCATTGAGAACCGGGTTCCTTTTGCGCGAGCCGCCAACACGGGGATCTCCGGTTTTATTGACGCCCATGGCCATATTCTTCAAAGCAGCCCGCTTTTCGTCGAGGCCGCGCTGACCGCGTCTTTATACGAAGGGATGCGGACCACCTTCTACACGGCCTATGGCGACCTCTTCGCCATCGCCTGTGTTATACTCGCGATCACTTTTATTGGACTGATTCGAAGGAGAAACAGGCATGATTCTGGAACTTAAACAGCAAATTGAAACCCTGCGCCAGGAACTTGCACAACTTCGGGGGTATCTTTGACCTCCCAACCCTGCAACACCAGATTGACCAACTGACGATAGAAACCTCTGCCGCAAATTTCTGGAGTGATCCGGTTGCGGCTCAGAAGAAGCTCTCCGAAAAAGTCACGCTCGAAAAAAAGATAAAACGCTTTCTTGAGATTGAACGGGCCTGGGAAGAGGCCGCCCTTTTAGCCGAGCTATCAGAGACCGAGAACGACCCCTCGCTGGAGGGAGAAATCAAATCTCATATTCAGAAGGTTCGCGTCGATCTGGATCAGATTTATATCGAGACCCATCTCTCCGGAGCGAAGGACATCAACAGTGCCATCCTGGCCATTCATCCGGGGGCAGGAGGGACCGAGTCGCAGGACTGGGCCCAGATGCTGACCCGCCTTTATTTTCGCTGGGCAGAGCGGAAAGGCTACGAGATCGAGACGCTTGATCTGCAATCCGGAGATGAGGCCGGGATTAAAAGCATTCTTTTCTCGGTAAAAGGAGAGTACGCCTATGGCTATCTCAAGGGAGAATCGGGGATCCATCGTCTGGTTCGGATCTCCCCATTTGATGCCAACAAGCGCCGCCACACCTCCTTTGCCTCGATTTTCGTCTCCCCAGAAATTGGAGATGATCCCGCGATTGTCATCAACGACAAGGAGATTCGTATCGACACCTATCGTGCGAGCAGCGCCGGCGGCCAGCATGTCAACAAAACCTCATCGGCCATTCGAATCACCCACCTGCCGACAGGGACGGTCGTCCAGTGCCAGAACGAACGGTCGCAACACCAGAACAAGGACGTGGCCATGCGGGTTTTAAAATCGCGTCTGTATGAATTGGAACAGCAGAAGAAACAGGAGAATTTGGCGAAGATAACCGGAGAGAAAAAACAGATCGGCTGGGGCCATCAGATCCGCTCGTATATTTTTCAGCCCTACCAAATGGTCAAAGATCACCGCACGGGCGTTGAGCGGGGAAATGTGACCGCAGTGATGGATGGGGAAATCGACATCTTCATCGAGGGATATTTAAAGTCTTTATGACTGCGGCGCCGCAGTCAGGCGCATGAGGTCGTCCAGGGTATAGAGCGACTCAAAGAGAACGCCCTGCTTTTCGATTCGCTCCGCGCCCCCTTCCTGGCGGTCGATTAAGGCGATGACCTTCAAGACTGAATAACCCTCGCCTCGCAAAACCTCCAGGGTTTGTAAGGTCGATCCGCCCGTGGTCACCACGTCTTCCACCACCACCAGGTGGGCCCCCGGCGTCAGGTCCCCCTCCACCTGTTGCCGGCTGCCATGCCCCTTGGGGGCCTTCCGAACGATAAAGGCGCGGATCGGCTGATTCTTCAGAAAGCTGGTCAGGGAAACCGCCGTGGCAATCGGGTCAGCTCCGAGCGTCATGCCTCCCACCCCCTCAACCGGAAGATCACAAATCCGCGCAAAGATCTGCTCCCCGATAAGAAAGGCGCCCTCTGGATCAAGCGAAACCTTCTTGCAATCAATATAAATGGAACTCATCTGCCCGGAGGTCAACTGAAAGATGGGTGTTTCGCTGTAACGGAAAGCCTTCTGAAAAAGAAGCGCTAAAAGTCGGTTGGATTGAGGTGAAACCATTCCCCTCACTTACGTGGTTTCGGAATAATTTGTCAAGAATTTCAGGAAATAGTCAGCGGTTCCACAAACAACTATGGACGATTTGTTGAACGGCGGTCAAATACTAACGGCAGTGATCCAAGATCAAAAACTTTATTGCTCAGGAGAGATCAAATCCGTGTTCCCATATCTACAAGACTATCGTGGTCCCTAAAAAATACACCTTTTTTTACGAGGCACAATACCTCATTTTCTCTGTTTCAAATACTGCGCGATTCCCCTGCGGCATCGCCCCGCCCCTACACCATATTGGCTGGGAGGAGACATTCACCTCTTGCTCATTGAGGCATATTCTTTTGCAAGGCGTTTATGGTTGTGCCCATGATTTCCTTGAACACTTCGTTCTTCAGGACGGCGACTCGTTTATTCATCAGGCTGGCATGTGCAGTGAACAACTTTGTTGGCCG
>CAYRGU010000128.1:0-6794 GCA_964423845.1 uncultured Nitrospirota bacterium | reverse complement strand
GTCACCGATCCGAACAGTTTCCCCTCCGCGCCAACCTGAACCGGAATCACGACAGAGAGGGTGCCAATCTTTCGGGCCGTCTCTTCAGCAGCAGACCGTTGTTTTTTTATCCGGGTTGCGATGAGCATTTTTTCATGTTCCAGGGTCTTGACATTTTTGGCGGTGGCCTTGGCACATAAATCTTTTGGCAGAAGATAGTTTCGGGCATAACCATCCGCCACGTCGACAAGATCCCCCATAACGCCCAACCGCTCCACATCTTCTTTCAAAATAATCTTCAACGTACGCCTCCTTGAAAACCGATTCTCATTCAAATACAAATAAACGGGGGGGCATTGTAGGGAGGTCCGCTATGACTTGTCAATTGGACTTGTCCATTGGGCTTGTCAATTGTCGTTTGGGTCTTCCGAGGTTAACCGGTATTTCTTGATCTTATAGGCCATCTGTCTCGGCGTCATCTTAAGCTGACGCGCGGCCTTCGCCTGAACCCATCCATATTGGCCTAACGTTTTTTTTAAAACCGCTCGCTCCATCGCCTCAACTGACTCGGAAAGCGACGCGCCATTCAGATTTAACGCGGGGGGATTTGACCTATGACTCAACGGCGTGACCTGCCGGATATCGTTAAAATAGGTGGCGATGGCTGGGGGAATGGTTTTGAGGGTTACCGCTTCTTCTTCGGCAAGCACCACCAGCCGCTCCAGACAGTTTTCCAGCTCCCGAACATTTCCTGGCCAATCATATTGACTGAACAGATGCATGATTTGCGGCGACAGGCGAACCGATTTTTCGTTCTCTTGATTGAACTTCTCCAGAAAATGGTCAACCAGCAGGGGGATATCCTCCTGCCGTTCCCGAAGGGGGGGAATTTGAAGGGGAATCACGTTAATCCGATAGTAAAAATCCTGGCGAAACGTTTCCGCAACGACGGCGTTCTCCAGGTTTCGGTGTGTTGCCGAGAGGATACGAACCTTCACGGAAAGGGTCTCATTGCCTCCCACACGTTCAAACGACATCTCCTGTAACACACGAAGGAGCTTGACCTGAACCGATAGCGGAATGTCCCCAATTTCATCGAGGAAGAGGGTGCCTCCGTTTGCCAGTTCAAAACGGCCCTTGCGCCTCTGGTGGGCCCCCGTAAAGGCCCCCTTCTCATGACCAAACAGCTCGCTCTCCAGCAACGTTTCAGAGAGGGCCGCGCAACTCACCCGGATAAAGGGGCCAGAGGCGCACGGACTCCTCTGATGAATCAGCTTGGCCACCAGCTCTTTTCCGGTTCCACTTTCCCCCCTTAAGAGGACGGTCGCCCGGCTGCGGCTGACACGCAAGATCTCGTTCTCGATCTCCTTGATCGCCGCGCTGCAACCAATCAGCGCTTCAGGATTCCGTTGTGGCATAACGATTTATCTCGCAGGGGGCATAGACCTCGCAGGTCTCGCGCCCCATCGTGGGGAATTGGCTCGGACTGTGGACGCGCGGCCCGCATAAAGTGGCCAAATCGTATCTGTATTGCTCTTTTCCTGTCAATTTTGATATAAGGGATCTCCCTGAATTTTTTAAGGACGACCCAATTAAAATACCCCCACAGATGACACAAATTACCTTGTGAAGGAGAGACCCCATGGCACTTTCGTCAAATCTTGGATTTCCCCGTATCGGCGCCAAAAGAGAGCTTAAAAAGGCCTTGGAAGACTATTGGTCCGGCAAATTGTCGGAGGCCGATCTCTTGGCGACAGGGCATATGCTTCGGATCAACCACTGGAAGCTCCAGCAGGAAGCCGGATTGTCGCACATCCCCTCCAATGACTTTTCATTTTATGATCACGTCTTGGACACCAGTGTCATGGTCGGGGCTGTCCCGTCCCGCTATGGATGGTCCGGGGATCGCATTGATCTTTCAACCTATTTTGCCATGGCTCGGGGGGCGCAATCCGAGGCGAAAGACAAGGCCCAGTCCCCGGTAGATCTCCCCGCCATGGAGATGACCAAGTGGTTTGACACCAACTATCACTACATCGTTCCCGAATTTGAGCGCGGCCAGCGCTTTTCCCTGGCTTCGACAAAGCCGGTGGACGCCTTCCTGGAGGCCAAGGCAATCGGCGTCATCACCCGTCCCGTTCTTCTCGGTCCCCTCTCTTTTCTACTGCTTGGCAAAATGAAGGGCTTGATGGTGTCCCCCCTTTCCCTTCTCGAAAGCCTGTTGCCGGTCTATGAAACAATCCTTCAGAGGTTGTCCGCCGCAGGGGCAGAGTGGGTTCAGCTCGATGAGCCGCATCTGGTTTTAGACCTGCCGGTTGAGGCTAAAAATGCCTGTCGGCTGGCCTACCGGCGACTCCGGGATGCCGCGCCACAGATCAAACTCCTCCTCACCCCCTATTTTGGCGGATTGGGCGAAAATCTCCCCCTGGCCTTAAGTCTTCCGGTGGATGCCGTTCATCTCGATCTGGTTCGGGCGCCTGAACAGCTTGATCCGGCCCTGAAAACAGTTCCCGCCACCATGAGTCTTTCCCTGGGTCTTGTCGATGGCCGCAATATCTGGAAGGGGAATCTTCACCAGGCCCAGTCGCTTCTGGCTCGCGCCGTATCTCACTTGGGGTCAGCGCGTCTGATGGTCGCCCCCTCCTGCTCGTTGCTTCATGTCCCGGTTGATTTAACCCTCGAAACTGCCATGGACCGGGAGCTGGTCGAATGGCTCGCCTTTGCACGCCAGAAGGTGGATGAAATTGCCCTGCTCGCAAACCTGGTCAATCACCCGGAGAGGAAAGACCTGCAGGAGGCGATGGTGGCAAATCAAGCGGCTTTTGCCCGGAGAAGCACCTCCCCCAGAATCCACAATAAGGCGGTGAAGGCCCGCGAGGCGGCCCTGACCGAAGCGATGCTCCATCGGACCCATCCCTACCCTGCGCGCAGGCCGATTCAGGAAAAGGCGCTCAATCTTCCCCTCTTCCCGACCACGACGATCGGGTCCTTTCCCCAGACCTCCGAGGTTCGTACCGCCCGTGCGGAGTTTAAATCGGGGAAACGGACGCAGGAGGCCTACGATGCCTTCCTTCGTGCCGAAACGGAAAAGGCGGTCCGTATCCAGGAAGAGATCGGGATTGATGTCTTGGTTCATGGGGAGTTTGAGCGAAATGACATGGTCGAGTACTTTGGCGAGCAGCTTGAAGGGTTTGTCTTCACCCAAAACGGGTGGGTGCAGAGCTATGGGAGTCGCTGTGTTAAACCGCCCGTCATTTTTGGAGATGTCAGCCGGCCAAAACCGATGACGGTCTTCTGGTCCTCATATGCCCAATCCCTCACCCAGAAACCGATGAAGGGGATGCTCACGGGACCGGTCACGATTCTGAAATGGTCTTTCGTCCGGGATGATCAACCGCTTTCAGCCACCTGCCGCCAGATCGCGCTTGCCATTCGCGATGAGGTCCACGACCTTGAAGCCGCCGGGATACGGGTCATTCAGATTGACGAACCGGCCATTCGCGAAGGCTTGCCGCTTCGAAAGTGTGACTGGCCTGACTATTTGGCCTGGGCCGTGGATGCCTTCAAGCTGTCCACCAGTAGCGTCGCGGACGCCACCCAGATCCATACCCACATGTGTTACGCGGAGTTTAACGACATCATTGAGGCGATTGGAAACATGGACGCCGATGTGATTTCTATGGAAACCTCCCGTTCCCAGATGGAGCTTCTGGACGTTTTTATCCGTTACCGGTATCCCAACGAAATTGGTCCAGGGGTCTACGATATTCATTCTCCACGCGTTCCCAGCAAGGAAGAGATGCTTTCCCTCCTGGAGTCGGCGCTGAAGGTCCTCGTTCCCCAACAGGTTTGGGTCAACCCCGACTGCGGACTCAAGACCCGTCAATGGCCAGAGGTTAAGGCGGCGCTTCGTGCCATGGTGGAGGCCACAAAAGAAATCAGAAAAAGGGCTTAACCCCCTAACAGGCTGTTGAAAAACTTAGGCTGTTCAAAAAGGTACCAAATGCAAGGCCCGAACGAGTGAGAACGTAGCAGATGGGCCTTTTTCAATAGCCTGATAGCGCTTTTATTTAAAACCAATTATCTCTTGATCAAGGAGGAGCGATGACGCCGCTGACCCAAACCAACCCCGATACAACCCAGCAGGAAATCTTAAGTAGCACCATGCGGGTCAGAAAACGAGACGGCTCATTTGAACCGGTCAATGTCAATAAAATCGTTCGTGCGGTCGAACGCTGTGCCGCAGGTCTGCCTCATGTCGATGTCCTGAAAATTGCCACCAAAACAATCGGCGGTCTTTACGATGGGGCCACCACCAAGGAGCTTGACAACCTCTCCATTCAGACCGCTTCGATCCTCATCGCCGAAGAACCGGAATACTCCCATCTCGCCGCCAGGCTTTTGGATTTTTACATTGTCAAAGAGGTGGCCAATCAAGACATTCATTCTTTCTCCCAATCGATCTCGGTGGGGGTCAAGTTTGGGCTGATCGCGGATAACGTCGCCCACTTCGTGCACACCAACGCAAGAAAGCTGAATAACGCCATCGATGAAAAACGCGCGGACCGCTTTGAATATTTTGGTCTCCGAACGGTTTATGACCGTTACCTCTTGCGGGATCCCCAGACCCGGAACGTGATCGAAACACCCCAATATTTTTTCATGCGGGTTGCCTGTGGCCTGGCCCAAACGGTCTCCGAAGCGGTCTCCTTTTATCAACTTATCTCCTCGTTTGAATATATGCCAAGCTCTCCCACCCTTTTTAATTCCGGGACGAAACACCCGCAGATGTCTTCCTGCTATCTTCTCGACTCGCCTCCGGACCATCTGGAGGGGATCTATAAAAAATATACCGATATTGCCTTGCTCTCCAAGTACGCCGGGGGGATTGGTGTCGCCTATCACCGTGTGCGCTCCCGTGGATCACACATTCAGGCCACTAACGGCCATTCCAACGGCATTGTCCCCTGGCTGAAGACGTTGGACTCCTCCGTCGCGGCGGTCAATCAGGGTGGAAAGAGAAAGGGGGCCTGCTGCGTTTATCTGGAGTCGTGGCATGCCGATGTGGAAGAGTTCTTAGAGCTTCGCAACAACACGGGAGATCCCGCCCGGCGGACTCACAACTTGAATACCGCCAACTGGGTCCCCGATCTCTTTATGAAACGGGTTGAAGAGGATAGTCTCTGGTCGCTCTTTGACCCGAAGATCGTTCCCCATTTGACCGATCTGTATGGAAAAGATTTTGAAGCCGCCTATGGCGAGGCCGAGGCCAAGGGGGTCGCTGTTCGCCAGGTCAAAGCGCGGGATCTTTACGCGCGAATGATGAAAAATATCGCGGAAACGGGCAACGGATGGATGACATTTAAGGATAGCTGCAACATGAAATCGAATCAGACAGGCCAGAATGGCAATGTCGTTCACTCCTCAAATCTCTGCACCGAGATTGTGGAGGTCACCTCCGCAGAGCAGACTGCGGTCTGCAACCTGGGTTCGATCCACTTGGGACGACACCTTAAAAATGGCACCTTCGATTTTGAAAAACTGGCCGCCACGGTCCGTATCGCCATGATCTATTTAGATCGTGTGATTGACATTAACTTCTATCCCACAACCGCTGCGGCTCATTCTAATAAACACTGGCGTCCGGTGGGACTGGGGATCATGGGCCTTCAGGATGTCTTCTTTCAACTTTCTCTTCCCTTTGATGCCCCCGAGGCGAGGGAGCTTTCCAGAAAGATTCAGGAAGAAATCTATTATCACGCCCTTTCCGTTTCTTCCGAGCTATCCAGGGAGCAGGGCCCCTGTCCCGCATTTCAAGAAACCCGTGCCGCCCAGGGAGAGCTCCAGTTTGACGCCTGGGGCATTCGCCCCGACGATTCCGTCCGCTGGGACGCACTCCGCTCACAGATTTTAAAAACCGGTCTTCGCAACTCCCTGCTGCTTGCCATCGCCCCCACGGCGACGATCGCCTCCATCGTCGGCGCCTATGAGTGCATTGAGCCACAGCTTTCCAATCTTTTTAAACGGGAAACCCTCTCCGGGGACTTCCTCCAGGTCAACCGCTACCTTGTCGAGGTGTTGAAGGCGCTTGGCTTATGGAGTGAGGAGGTCCGGAGCCAAATCAAGCTCGCCGAGGGATCGATTCAAGGGATCCCCGAAATCCCGGAGGCCGTTCGGCAAGTTTACAGAACGGCTTGGGAAATTCCGATGCGCGCATTGATTGACATGGCCGCTGAACGGGGCCCTTTTATCGATCAGGGCCAATCGCTGAACCTTTTTATTGAGAGCCCTACTATCGGGAAGCTCTCTTCCATGTACATGTACGCCTGGAAGAAAGGCTTAAAAACGACCTACTATCTTCGGTCTCGTCCGGCCACGCGCATCGCCAAGGCCACGGTTTCCTCCCCCGAAGAGATGATGGCCTGTTCGCTCGAAAAACCAGAATCCTGCGAGGCCTGCCAGTAAAGGGTACCTCTAAAAACCGTAGCGAGCGGTCTGATTGCAAGGCGCACGGAACGCAGGAACCGCAGTGTACGTGTTTGTCCATGAGGATTACGAGTACCGCGCAACGCAGCAATCGGGCGGCGCAGTAGGTTTTTAGAGGTGCCCTAAAGAGGGTTCTTCTGAATTTCAAGTGGGTCAAAAGCCGGTTGAACGGACAGTATCGTTGTTGATTAAAGGTCTGAATCCAAAGGATCGTCGGGCTTCCTCCGGGGTTGAATCACCCTGTTGATGTCGAGAGAGCTGCGGTTCCGTCTTTACCTTGCCGCCGGAGCGGCAATCCCTTTCCCGCTTTGCCAGAGCTTCAAAAGGTT
>CAYRGU010000127.1:0-4410 GCA_964423845.1 uncultured Nitrospirota bacterium | reverse complement strand
GAGATGATCCAGGCTCAAGTCTCCAAGTTGGCGCCCGAAGTTTCTGTCAGCGTTGATCGCGATACCGATATTCTCGTTGTGAGGGTGATGGACAACAGGACGGGGGAGCTGATCCGTCAGATTCCAACACAGGAAGTGGTGGACTTGGCCGCTAAAATGGACCGGATCGTTGGATTGATTTTCGATAGAAAGGGGTAGGCCATGCCTGAAATTTTTCTCGGGGGGTTGGGGTCAGGTCTTGACACCGCCCAAATTATTAGCCAGATGATCGCCGTCGAGCGCCTTCCAATTAGAGGGCTTGAGACGAAGAAAACCGCTCAACAGGGCTTGGTTACAACTTACCAAAGCCTGATTTCGCAACTTCAAGCCTTAAAGTCTTCGGCGGAGTCAATGGATGCCGTGACGAAGTTGTCTGCGAAGAAAGCCACCTCTACGAACGATGCCGCTTTTTCGGCGGCTGCGACGGGAAGCGCGAGCGTCTCAAACTATTCCATTACGGTGAACCAACTGGCCCAGGCACAGGTCCTGTCCAAGTCTTACACAAGTGATACAACGGTGGTGGGGACCGGGACTCTTTCGATTACGGTGGGGACTGGGAGTGCCAAGGTGGTCACGATTGACTCCTCCAACAATACGGTCAATGGTATTCGTGATGCGATCAACGCGGCCAATGCCGACGTTACGGCTGCGGTTGTTTTTGATGGCACCAATTACCAGCTCACGCTCACCGCGAAGAATGGCGGCGCGGCCAACACGATTAAAACCACCGTATCCGGGGATTCAGACGGAAACGACACGGACAATGCCGGTCTCTCCACGCTTGTTTATGACTCCCCGACCACGACAAATATGTCCCAGGTGATTGCGGCCCAGAGCGCCAGCCTGACTGTCGGGGGGATCTCTATCACCCGCAACGCCAATGTGATTACGGATGTAATCTCTGGTGTTACCCTGACCTTAAAAAAAGGGACGTCTGCCGTGCCAGAAAGTGGCACGGTGTCCGTGGTGGATGACACCGAGGCCGTTAAAGTCAAGGTCAAGGCCTTTATCGCGGCTTACAATGCCGTGGCCACTACGATTTCCGACAATTCCAGGCGAGGGACGACGCCGACGACAGCGAGTGGTGCTTTTGTGGGAGATTCAGTCTCGCGCGGCATTATGGCGGACCTCTCAACAACTGTCACGACCTCTGTCTCCGGTCTGTCGGGTAATATTACTGCGCTTTCTCATATTGGCGTGAAGACCCTGTCGAATGGGACGCTAACGCTGGATGAGACAGTCTTTGCGTCGGCGATGGCAACGGATTCTGATGCGGTGGTCAAGCTGTTCGTGAAGGCGGTCGATGCCGCAGGGGTGACCACGTCGTCAGGCGTAGCGGAAGAGATCAGGAAGAAGGTTGGGTTGATCACGAATTCTGTGGATGGTGCGACGACGCAGAGGATCAAAACGCTGAACATTAATATAGAGGATCTCTCCAGGCAGGTCTCTACCAAGCAGGCTGCGTTGGTTGTAAAAGAGAACGCCTTGCGGACTCGGTTTGGCCGTCTGGATCAGCTTGTCGCAGAGATTAACAGGCAGGGGGCCTCCCTCTCGGGGTTGCGGAGATAACATGACGGGGCAGCGGTATTACGAGCAATATCACTCGGCCAATGTGGGAACGGCGGATAAGGTATTGCTTGTCTCAATGCTGTATGAACGGGCCCTTATGCTTGCCAAGAATACCGGGGATCAGATTGTCACAAAAAACATGTCTGGGAAAGCGGAATCAATCTCTAAACTTTTGGCCATTATCTCGGAGCTGATGGATTCTCTTGATTTCGAGAAGGGGGGACAGATCTCGATCAACTATAACGAGCTTTACCGGTTTATGTTTCAACAGCTCATCCAGATCAATCGGAACAACGATCTGAAGCCGCTAAGAGTGGTTGTCAAGATTCTGACAGACATGAAAGAGGGTTGGGATCATGTTGTCAAGGTCCATCGTTCTGCCCAGGAGCAGCCCGTCGCCCCTAAGCAGAACCGTTTCCATGTGGTGGTTAGGTGAGATATGAGCTTCTGGGAGGAGAATCGTTTGCTCAATCTGAAGGGAAAAGAAGAGGTGTTGCGCCATATCTTACAGCGGTCAGGACAGGAACATCTTTCCATGGAGATAGATGACCTCGAGAAGAATGAGCGCCTTCAGAACGAACGACAGAAAACAATCGGTAAAGTGAAAGAGGAGGCGTTGCGCCATATCCTGTCGATCGCAGATCAGCAGCGGCAGGCCTGGGACCAGGGAGACCTGGAAAAGGTTGAGCGATTGCAGGTTGAACGACAAAAGTACATCGCCAAGGTTAAAGAAGTGGATGATCTTTTAGACCAGCAGTCTGTGCTGGCGATACAGCGGGATACCTTTCGTACGCTCATTACCGAGATTCTCGAGCGAGATAAGGCCTTGGAAAAATCGATTCAGGGGGAGAGAGAGTCTGTTACCAGTGAGCTCTCCCATCTTCGGCAGGGGCGCGATGCCCTGTCTGCCTATTATCGTTCCACGAAAGAGAACAATCCCTCCATCAGCTACGATAACACCGCGTAAAAAACTGTACGGCCCTGTTCTCTTCTATCGGGTTCCCCTTTCCATAAAATTCTTGACGGATAAAGCCTCCGGTGTGCGCACCGATGATCCTTCCTTCCTGGCTGAAATTCCTGTATATTCGTGCCCAATTGTCACTGGATTTTAATCCGATGGATGAAAATATTTGCCCGCTCGATTTGATCAAGGCAAAAAATGGTCAGCTGTCCCTGCGTATCAAGGGGGAGGACGGATCTTTTAAGACGCTGCATAGCCTTTACGACCCAGAGTCGGAGGCCCGTATGATGGTGGATGCCTCCCATTTTGAGGGGAAGGGTCTTTTGGTTGTGTTGGGTCTTGGGCTCGGTTACCATTTATGGGAGCTTTGTCAGCGATTCCCAGAGACACCTATTGTTGCGGTTGAAATGAGTCCGGAGGTGTATGAAGCGGCCAAGCAGTATGGAAAAATATCTGAACTTTCGAGTCAGGTTGTTTTTCTGGTGGGGCGTTCCATCCAGGATCTCTTAAAAGAAATTATGGAGATTCAAGGGCGGCCGGGGATGTCTCCTATTTCTGTGTTTAAATTTACCCCTGCCGTATTGGCCTTTAAGCAATATTATGACCATATTGCCCTCTCTACACTGAAGAGTCGGGCCACAAGATCACAGGAGAAGCTTCTCTACCCAAAATTTGTGGGGGAGACTCTCCGAATATGCATTGCAGATTTGAGCTATTTTCTCGGTCGAGAGGTGGAGAAAGGCTTGAGGGACCTTGGACATACGATTGGGAAAATTCGTATGAGAAAAGGGGAGGAAGCGGACGCTGTTGTGGGCCGAATGATGGAAGCCGTTCTTGAATTTAAACCAGATTTCATCCTGACGATTAATCATATCGGCTTTGATAAACAGGGTGAGCTAACGGCGTTTTTTAAGACGATCAAGATGCCGGTTGCGTCGTGGTATGTGGATAGCCCCAATCTTATTCTGAAAGCTTACGACAAGAATGTCTCGCCCTATGTCTCTCTCTTTATGTGGGATCGCTCGTATGTTCCGGAGATTCGTGCCATGGGATTCGAGGATGTCAGCTATCTTCCCCTGGGGGTGGATGAATCTCTGTTTAAGCCGATCAAGTTAAGTAAATCGGAGAGAAAACTGTACACGGCGGAAGTTGCCTTCGTGGGGAATTCCATGATTGGTGCCATGAAAAGACACTTCGACAAGGTTGCCCCGGCCTATCATCCCCTGGTGGAAAAAATGGCAAGTCGCTTCACGACCCGGATGACTTTTGACGAAGCCCTCAAGACCTTGGAGGGTGACGAGCAGATCAGGATTTGTGGTTTGTCCAGTGAAGAAAAGATGGCCCTGGAGGCCGCGACCCTCTGGAAGGCGACGCTATTGTATCGTCTGTCCTGCGTGAAGAAGCTGGAGGCGTTTAAGACAACAGTTCATGGGGACAGTGATTGGGGGAAGTTATTGGGGCGTCCATTTATCCTGAAGCCAGAGCTGCATTACTATCAACAACTCCCCTTGTTTTACAATGCCTGTTCGATTCATCTCAACGCAACCAATTTTCAAATGTCTGAAGCGGTCAATCAGAGGGTTTTTGACGCCCCGGCAAGTGGCGCTTTCCTTTTGACCGATCATCAGCCGGTTCTGGATGAACTGTTTGAGGTGGGGACGGAGGTCATTGCTTATGACCACCCGGATGAGATCCCGGAGCGGGTGCGCTTTTATCTTCGCAATGAGAAGGCAAGAGAGGCCGTGGCCGAAAGGGGACGCGTGCGAGTCTTGCGGGAGCATACCTACCAACATCGGCTACAAACATTGATTCAGAGGATGAGAGAGAGGTATCAGGGGGTG
>CAYRGU010000126.1:0-7650 GCA_964423845.1 uncultured Nitrospirota bacterium | reverse complement strand
CGGAGGGCATTAATCCGGATAAATCCTTCCGATTCTTTCTGGACGAACCCCACATCTTTCTCGAAGGTGGCGATCTCCTTCCGATAAAGCGAATTCGGAGATTGACGCCCCACGACCGTGACATTCCCCTTGTACAGTTTTAAGCGGGCCACCCCACTCACCCCCGATTGCGCCTCGTCAAAAAGGGCCTGCAGCAGCCTTCGCTCCGGAGAAAACCAATAGCCATAGTAGACCATCGCGGCATACTGTGAAATGAGACTGTCCCGAAGGTGAAGCACTTCCCTGTCCATCGTCAGGGACTCCACCGCCCGATGGGCGGCATGCAGGAGGGTCCCCCCCGGCGTCTCATAGACCCCTCGGGATTTCATCCCCACATATCGGTTTTCCACCAGATCGACCCGGCCAATCCCATGGGCGCCGCCCAAGGCATTCAGTTCGGCAATCAGCCTGGCTGGAGAATACCGTTTCCCATCCACGGCCACCGGATCGCCATTTTTATACGCCACCTCAATCACCTGTGGGGTCGCTGGTGCCGCTTCCGGAGAAACCGTCGCGGTAAACATCTCCTGCGGCGGCTCAAACCAGGGGTCTTCAAGGATCCCCCCTTCATAGCTCACATGGAAGAGATTCCGATCGACGCTGTACGGTTTTGCCACGGTCGCCGTCACGGGAATGCCATAGCGATGGGCGTAGTCAATCAATTCGGAGCGAGACTTAAACTCCCACTCCCGCCAGGGGGCAATCACCCGCACGGCAGGATCAATCGAAAGACAGGTTAATTCAAAACGAACCTGATCATTCCCCTTCCCCGTGGCGCCGTGAGCCACAGCATCGGCCTTTTCCTGTTTGGCAATCTCCATCTGCCGTTTGGCGATAAGCGGCCGGGCAATCGCCGTTCCAAGCAGGTAGCTCCCCTCATAAACGGCATTGGCGCGCAGCATCGGGAAAAGATAGTCCCTGGCAAAAACCTCTTTCAAATCGGAGATGACCACACGGCTGGCCCCCGTCTTTTTCGCCTTTTCTGCCACCGCCGCAAGGTCCTCGTTCTGTCCCACATCGGCGCAGAAGGCAATCACCTCGCACGGGTAGGTCTCTTTCAACCAACGGATAATCACGGAGGTGTCGAGCCCCCCCGAATAAGCCAGAACCACTTTCTTGACCGTCTTCTTCATATCGATTCCCTTGATTTAACTCCCCCCCTGGACGCACAGCTCCAAAATGGCCTGATGCATCGGCAACCGATTACTCGCCTGCTCAAAAATCACCGAGTGGGGGCCTTCCATCACCTCGTCAGTAATCTCCTCTCCCCGATGCGCGGGAAGGCAGTGCATGACCATGCAGTCCTGTCTCGCCAGATGAAGCAGTCGGGCGTCCACCCGATAATCCTTGAAGATTTTCTTCCGTTTCTTCTCCTCATCCTCCTGGCCCATGGAGACCCAGACATCGGTATAAAGCACATCCGCTTGAGACGCCGCCGCCTTGGGGTCATCAATCACCTCAAGGGTACCCCCCGTTTGTTTCGCCAGTTCTCTGGCCCTTTGGACAATTTTTTCAGAAGGCCCAAACCCCTTGGGTGAGGCCACAACCACCGCCATCCCCATCAGGATTCCCCCTTCAATCAACGAGTGGACCACGTTGTTTCCATCCCCGATATAGGCCAGCTTTAATCCTTTAAGATTTCCCCGCCGTTCATAAATCGTCAAGAGATCGCAAAGCCCCTGACACGGGTGATGCAAATCGGTCAGCCCGTTGATGATTGGCACGGTGGCATAACGCGCCCATTGCTCTAATTTGTCGTGGCCGTGGGTGCGAATCACCAACGCGTCAAGATAACCCGACAACACGCGCGCCGTGTCAGCAATCGTCTCTCCCCGTTTAATTTGAATATCACCCAAGGAGAGAAAAAGGGGATGCCCCCCCAGACGGGCAATGGCCACTTCAAAGGCGACGCGCGTCCGGGTGGAAACCTTCTCAAAAAAGAGACCCACCGACTTCCCGGCAAGACAGCGGGAAACCTCCCCCTTTTTATAACGGGCCGCGCGGGCGATCAACCACGCCACCTGCTCCGGGGTCAGTGACATTAAATCTAAAAGATCACGCCTTTGCATCCCCTTGCTCCAGAAGAATATCGGTTAAAATACCAATCATTTCGTCAATTTCTGATTTCCTGATGTTCAGAGGGGGAACGAACCGGAGGGTTCTATCAGAGGTCCGATTGAGCAAAAGCCCCTTTTGATGGCCGGCCTGAATGAGCCCCAGCGTGGGGAGGGCAAGATCCATCGCCACCATCAGTCCCCGCCCCCGGATTTCCTGAATCACCGGAAAGCGTTTTTTAAGACCGGTGAGGCGATGAAGCAGATCCTTCCCCCGGAGGGACACCCGCTTCAGGAATGCCGGCGTCACCTGTCGCATCACGGAAAGCGCCGCCGCGCAGACCAGGGGGTTCCCCCCAAACGTGGAGGCATGGCTTCCCGGCACAAAGGATCGGGCCACCGACTCTTTGGCCAGCATGGCGCCAATGGGCAGCCCCCCCCCCAGCCCTTTGGCCAGGGTCAGGATATCCGGGGCCACCCCTTCATGTTCATAGCAAAAAAGCCGACCGGTTCGCCCGATTCCCGTCTGAACCTCATCCAGAATGAGGAGGGCCCCCTCTGCGTCACAAATTTTTCTGACCTCGGCAAGGTACCCCTTTCGAGGAATTCTCACGCCCCCTTCCCCCTGAATCGGCTCGATCATCACTGCGGCCGTTTTAGAGGTCACCCGCCGCGAGAGGGCCTCGGCGTCATCAAAAGGAACCTGCGAAAAACCGGGAAGCAGCGGATCGAATCCCTTTTGATATTTCTCCTGGCCAGTCGCCGTCAAGGTGGCCATTGTCCTGCCGTGGAATGCCCCGTCGACGGTGATGATCTCGAAACAATCGGCCCCTTTTTTCTCCTTGGCGTATCGTCGGGCCAGCTTGATGGCCGCTTCATTCGCCTCGGCCCCACTGTTGCAAAAGAAAACGCGGTCGGCAAATGAACGTGAAACTAATAGTTTGGCAAGCTGAATCTGCGGTGCGTTATAATAAAGATTAGAAACATGGAGGAGCGTTTGGGCCTGATGACAGACCGCTTTGACAAGAGGTGGGGAACAATGCCCCAAGGCATTCACCGCGATACCGCTGACAAAGTCGAGGTACGCCTTTCCGTCCGCATCCATCACCCGGGCCCCCAACCCGCTCTGGATCACCAGCGGGAAACGGGCGTAAGTGGTCATCAGGACGCGGTCCCCTTCCTGAATCCAGAAATTTGTCTTTTTATTCATATATTATAGGAGCCATCTGCTGTGTTGTGGGTTTATATCATAGCGCCTTCCGAGAGGCAACGACCGGGGGCCCCTTTTATGGACTCTCCCGGCAGCCTGCGGAACTGAATGAAACGGTATCTTTGCATCCACGGCCATTTTTACCAACCTCCCCGAGAGAATCCCTGGATTGGGGAGATTGAGCTTCAAGACTCTGCGGCCCCTTATCACGATTGGAACGAACGAATTACCACCGAATGTTACATGTCAAACGGGGCCGCCCGGATTGTGGATCACAACGGGACCATTCTGGATATCGTCAACAACTACGCAAGAATCAGCTTTAACTTCGGCCCCACGCTTCTCTCCTGGTTAGAACGGGAAAAACCGGCGACCTATCGTTTGATTCTCGAGGCCGATCAGATCAGCCTCATCGAGCGGGGGGGGCATGGAAACGCCCTGGCGCAAGGCTACCATCACCTGATCCTGCCGCTTGCCTCGCCTCGGGACCAGATCACCGAGGTGCGCTGGGGAATTTTTGACTTTGAATCCCGTTTTAACCGCAAACCGGAGGGGATCTGGCTGCCTGAAACGGCGGTTGATCTGGCCACGCTCCAGGTGCTTGCCGAAGCGGGGATTCGATTTACCATTCTGTCGCCCCATCAGGCCAGGCGAATTCGAAAAATGCATGCGACAGCGCCACCCAAAGAAATTGGATCAGCCCCTTCCGGGGAAGAGGAAGTGGAGATGCCCCTTTGGGAAGAGGTCAGCGGGTCTCAAATCGATCCGACCCGGCCCTACCGATGCCCTCTCGCCAACGGTCTTTTCATCGATCTTTTTTTCTATGACAGTCCGATCTCCCGCGCCGTCGCCTTCGAAAAGCTCTTGAAGAGCGGGGAAGGGTTCGTCAACCGTCTTGCCGGCGGATTTTCAGAGGAACGGGACTGGCCCCAACTTTTGCACATTGCCACCGATGGGGAATCGTACGGACATCATTTTACCCATGGCGACATGGCCCTCGCCTTTGCGACATCCGAGATCGAACGAAAAAAGATCGCCACGCTGACCAACTATGGGGAATATCTCTCCCTTCACCCCCCCACCCATGAAGTGGAAATTCATGAGATGAGTTCCTGGAGCTGTTCTCATGGCGTGGCGCGATGGAAAAACCATTGCGGTTGTGCGGAGGGGCATTCCGGATGGAATCAGCGATGGCGTCTCCCCTTACGGGAAGGATTGGACCGCCTCAAGGAGACCCTGGATCAACTCTTTGAAGAAATCGGGGGGAAACTGCTCTTCGATCCCTGGGAGACCAGAAATCAGTATATTCAACTGATTCGAAAATGGGAGGCGGGGCAGCTTACGCCAGAGGAAATTCATGCCTTTCTGCATCGTCATCAAAAAGAGGAACTCACCCAGAAACAGGAAGGGGCGGTGATTCAGCTTCTTGAGATGCAGAAATTTGCGCTGATGATGTTCACCAGTTGCGCATGGTTTTTTGACGAGATCTCGGGGCTTGAAACCACCCAGGTGTTAAAATACGCGGCCCACGCCATTGAGCTTGCAAAAAAGCTCGATCCAACCGGGACCGCAGAGAAAGCGGAAGAAACCTTCATCGAGACGTTGGGCGTCGCGCAGAGCAACCTTCACACGCAGGGCAATGGCGCAAAAGTCTATCGGCAGTTCGCAAAGAAGGCGATCGTTACGGCCCATGGCATTGCCGCGCACTACGCGATTCTTTCGTTGATCGGGCCCAGCCCCATTTCCGCCGCTCTCTATGGCTATCAGATTGAGTCAATCCGTTGTAAAAAGATGAAAGAGGCCACCGCCACCCTGAAGGTCGGAACGCTCCGCCTCACCCACAGCACAACCTTTGAGTCCTCTGAAGCAGACTATCTCGCGCTCCACCTGGGGGGACCTTATTTTTATTGCGTTGTTCGCGATCAGGACGAAGGGCAATGGGCAGAGAAAATCAAAGAGGAGACCCTCGAAAAACTGCTTCATGCCTCGCATGAAATGGCTGTTCAGACCCTGCGTCATCACTTCGGGGGGGCACTCTTTACGCGTCATGATTTCTTCGGAGATGTCCAGAACAGTCTCCTCGTTCAAGTTGCCGATCAGGCGATGCGGAAACAGGAGGGAGTGCTCCGGCAAAGCTACCGGGACATCCAATCCCTCCTGCAAGCCCTTCAGGAAAGAGGGTCCCCGATGCCCCGATTTTTTCTGGCCACCATCGAACAGGTGCTCTGCGACGAGATCAAGAAAAGGGTCGCGATCCTGCCAGACCTCTTCACGCTCGACCAGATTGTCAAAATTATTGAAGAGGCAAAAAGATGGGGGATTCACCTCGATCCCCGCCTGATTAAAGATTATCTGGAATGTCATCTTGCGGGTCAGATGACCCGCCTGATGAAGTCTGCGGACGGGAAAACCCTCGATATGATTCACCGTCTGCTCGACATCGCGGAGCAGGCGCGCCTCCCATTGAACCTTTGGGAGGCGCAAAATCTTTTCCACCTGTTCATTCATGGACGAAAGCCCCCGGGGGAGATTCCCTCCGCCGATCTCGCTGGGGTTGCATCTCTCGCAAGGGTCGCACCTCTTGCCCCCCCCGCAGGGGTCGTACCTCTCGCAGAGGTCGCAGCCCTCGCGGAACAGCTTTTCTATCACCTCCCCGCTCAATTTATCCAAGGGCCCCCAGTCTTGACGGCATTTGTAAAATCATGATAGAAGCCGCTTAAGAGACAGGCTGTTCAAAAAGCTTGAGATGCGAGGCCTCGCAGGGTTCGCGACCCTTTCAACAGCCTGATAGCCCTGCCGGAGTGGCGGAACAGGTAGACGCAAGGGACTTAAAATCCCTCGTCCTCACGGGCGTACCGGTTCGATTCCGGTCTCCGGCACCCTTTCAGCAAGCAAAACACCGGAATTATTGATGCATTTGTCTCTGTGGAAAACGAATGATCTATAATCGGCTGGTCTTCAGGGTTCATGCGATCAATCGGATGTTTCAGCGCCACTTCAGCAAGCAAAACATTCGTGATGGCCTGGAATCTGGCGATGTCATTGAGAAATATTCCGATGACAAACCATATCCCAGCCGATTGATTTTGGGATGGTTGGGAACACGACCAATCCATGTGGTGGTGGCAGATAACGATGAAGACATGGAGACGATTGTGGTCACGGTGTATGAACCGGATCGAGATCAATGGGATCCCGATTTTAGAAGGAGGAAACAGTCATGAAGTGTGTCGTCTGTAAACATGGAGAGACGCGAGACGGAAAGGCTACTATCACTTTAGAGCGTGATAGTACCACGCTAGTCGTCAAGGGCGTTCCCGCTAATATTTGCGATAACTGTGGGGAGGAATACCTAAGTGAGGAGGTTACGGCGCAATTCTTAAAGAGCGCAGAGGAGGCGGCCCGTGCGGGGGTACAGGTAGCTGTGCGAGAGTACATTGCCGCATAGAATAGAAGCTTAAATATATTCCCCCTTAGAAAAGGGGGAATTAACCACTTGAAACGCCAAAGAGCCATAATTTCACCCTCTCAAAATAAATCCACCATGACTCACGCCACGCTACATCCGGAGAAGTGCGCGCCTGTCACCTGGGATGTTGTCTTTTTCGGGGGATTGATGATTGTGTCGGGGATGATGGATATTTATATTATCGTGGCCAATCCGGAATATCGGCTGCCGATGTTCGGGACGCGGCCGGAAGGGGCCTTGGGCTGGTTCGTGAAACTGACTGCCCCGCCCATTCACTTTCTCGCAGGCGCCGGGGCCATTCTGGGGAAACGGTGGGCCTATCCCCTGATGATGGGCTATTCCATCTATGGCCTCACGAACGCCGTGGTAAACCGCTTGCTTCTACCGCCCCCCCACCGGATCCGCACGATCTTTATCGTCGCCACCCTTCTTTTGATCGGCTATCTCTACTCCCGGCGGGACCAGTTCAAGAATTAGGCCGGTTTGACAGTATAGAGATCCCCTTACTTAGGGTAAGGCAGTCGTAGCAGTCGTCACGGTGCTGGTGGAGTTGGACATGTGGCAGTACCAGTTGCTGTGCAAGTTAAGATGCGGTCTTGGGTAAGCCTCCATGTCTCACCGTCAACAGGCCTTCCACTTATTCCTGTAGCCTGTGCCGTAAAAGTCGCGATGCCAAGATTGTCGAGCGTATATCTATAGCTTCCACCGATAGGGAGGGATACTCCGATATTGTCTACAGTGGGCGGAGTGGCGGTAGGATTATCCAACGTAGCCCCCACAAATGTTGCGGTCTCTGCCTGTCGCGCCAACATCCCCGTAAAGATAACCTGTAAAGTGCTTCTCGCCTCACTACGCATTGCCCTGATCCGATAAGTGTT
>CAYRGU010000125.1:0-8813 GCA_964423845.1 uncultured Nitrospirota bacterium | reverse complement strand
ATCCAAAAATCTTGTCCATCTCAACCTTGACGTAGTGACTCGCATGCCAATCGAGGTGAACGTAGATGCTGCCGGTCTTCTTGAGCAGGCGTTTCATTTCGTAGAGGCGGGCGTTAAGCCAGATGAGGTAGCCGGGCATCCCACCTTCCCAGATGACGGAGAAGGAGCGCAGTTCGTTCTGGTCACCAAAGATGACGTTGTAGTTTCTGCCGGAGAAGAACGGCGGGTCGAGATAGATCAGGTCAATGCTCTCGCTGGGCAATTGGCGCATGACGTGCAGGTTGTCGCCCCAGAAGAGGCGGTTGGGTTCGAGTGCGGGATGGCCAAACTGGACGCGCTCGACCACTTGGAACGGTAGCATAACCTGGGGGAACAACTTGCGGAAGCCTTTGCGCCGATCCCAACCCAGAGGCTCCTTCTCAACCGGCACGCTGCCGAAGCGCGTGGGTGGTCGCCAGAACTCTTCTTCCTGTGGCAACGCATCCGCTCGCTCGTCCACTTCTGTCACTTCGGGGGGCGAGATGAAATCACCCTTGACGGGTCCGGTTATCGCTTTGCTTTGCTCTTCGTTATCTCTCTTTAGCATCACGTCATCTCCTTCAGCGGGTCGCATGGCACTCGTCGCTGGATTGCGATCGAGTGAGAACCGGCAGATGGGTCTTTTTCAACAGCCTGATAATCGGCGTATGTCCGTTGCGCATCTGCGTTCAGCGCATTGGCACGCGGCCGATCTTAAGAGGGCTGACTCGCCGTGCCCTGCATCAACCGCTCCAGATATCGGGCAATCAAGTCACTCTCGATGTTCACCCGGTCGCCGACTTCCTTCCCCCCCAGGGTGGTGACCAAAGCAGTGTGGGGAATCATCGAAACGACAATCCCTTGTTCGGTCACCCGATTGATTGTGAGGCTCACGCCGTCCAGGGTGATCGATCCCTTCTGGGGACAGTATCGTAGCAGGAGCGGGGGGATTTCAATCGAGAGGACAACGGCATTGCCGACCCGCTTTCTCCCCCGTATCCTCCCAATGCCGTCCACATGGCCTGAAACCAGATGGCCGCCCATCCGGTCAGAGAGTCGCATGGCCCGTTCGAGATTAACCCGGTCGCCCGCGTGAAGCGTCCCCAGTGTCGTCACGTTGCAGGTCTCCGGGGAGAGATCGACGGAAAAATCCGTCTCATTTCGGGCCGCAACCGTCAGACAGGCCCCATTGACCGAGATGCTTTCCCCGATCGTCAAGTCTCCCATAAGCCGTTCTGCGCTAATGGAAAACCGTCTGGAGCGAGCGGTTTTCTTAATGGTTTTGATGGTTCCCGCCTCCTCAATCATGCCTGTAAACATTTTATGCGTCCTTATTTTTACGAATATAACCCTCCACCCGAATGTCCGGTCCAACCCTGCGAACCTGAAGGGAGTCGATGCGAATGGCATCTGCCAGGGCCTGGATACCGATTCCAGAGAAAAGTCCCTTGGCATCGTCGCCGCCAAGAAGCATCGGAGCCATATAAAACAGGACTTTGTCCACCTCGCCGGAGCGAAGCAGTTTCCCGTTCAGCCTCCCGCCTCCCTCAACCAGTACGCGGGCGATGTGGGTCTCCCCAAGCTTCTTCAAAATGGGGTCGAAGGCCATCCCTCCCTCCGTTTCCGGGAAGAGATAGACAGAAATTCCCATCTCCTCCAGGGCAACGCGTTTTTCGGATGGGGAGGAAGAGGTGGTCACAATCACTGTGGGGGCCTCCGCACAGGTCGTCACCACACGCGCGGTCAGCGGGATCTTTAACCTGGGATCGATGATGACCCGCACCGGCACCCCTGCTGTGTCATCGAGAGGGGGATGACGAGGGATCAGCAGTGGATCGTCGGAAAGCACGGTCCCAATGCCCACCATCACGGCATCCACAGAAGCGCGCAGCCGGTGAACCTCCCGCCGTGCTATTTCCGAAGAAATCCATTTTGATTCCCCTGCCGCAGTGGCAATCCGGCCATCCAGCGTCATGGCGGCCTTCAGGATCACCCAGGGCTTCCCCGTCGTCATCAACTTGATATGGGCCTCGTTGAGCCGCGCAGCTTTCGCGCGTAGAACAGGTTCCACCACGTCGATCCCGGCGTCACGCAGGAGGGCAAATCCCTTTCCGGAGACGTTAGGATTTGGGTCCGTCATCGCGGCCACCACCCGTTTTATCCCACTTTGAATAATCGCTTCCGTGCAGGGGGGCATTCGTTTTGGGAAGGGGCAACAGGGCTCCAAATTAACATAAAGCGTGGCACCCTCCGACCGATTGCCTGCGTCCTGCAGGGCCATCGCCTCCGCGTGAGGCTGGCCCGGCCCCCGATGCCACCCCTCTCCCATTATTTCCCCCCGCTTGACAATCACCGCACCGACACGGGGATTGGGAGAAGGCCTCCCCCGCTTCGCCAAAGAGAGGACCCTGTTCATAAAGCGTCGATCTTCCGCATTAAACATGGTATAAAAGTCTCCTTGTCATCGTGCGAAATTATAGGGTAAGCCCCTCTGGGATTCAACGTCAGATGCGTAAAATCGTGAACTGGGCGCACCGTGGCGCATCAGGGTATGCCCCCGAAAACACCCTGGCCGCCTTCAAGATGGCAATCGAGATGGGCTGCGATGGCATTGAGTGCGACATCCGTGAATCTCAAGAAGGCGAACTGATTGTCTTCCATGATTCCGGGATCCGGCGGCTCACCGGCCGGCGGGGGCAGATTGATCAGCTTCCGTTATCTAAAATAAAAACCCTTGCGGTTCAGGGCCCAGGCGCCTTTTCAGGGGAGAGGATTCCCTCTCTGGCCGAGACCCTTCCTCTCCTGCCCGCGCCCATCCGAATAAATCTTGAAATCAAGGCGGCGTCGGCACAAAAGATGGTCGAGTTTGTCCGCGCGAATTACATTTCAAATCGCGTGGTCCTCTCCGCGTTTAACCACCCCGTGCTGTTTGAGATCAGGGCACTTGACCCCAACATTTCTCTTGGCTACCTGGTGGATCGAGAGCCTTGGGATGAGGTCTTTCGGGAGGCCTCCATTTTATGGGCAGTTTCCTTAAACGTCCCCGTGCATCGGGTCAGTCATCCGGTCATTCGGCGGGCCCACAACAACGGGTTTGAGCTGCATGTTTACACGGTGAACGACCCCAGTGAGATGACGCGCCTGATCCAGATGGGTGTGGATGGCCTTTTTACAAACTATCCTGACCGGCTGGCAGATCTTTTATTAACGGGGTAATTTCCGCTTGAAGAGATTTTCTCCCCCATGCTATCCTTCCCAGACTTAAGTTCAATGGAGCCTCTGTTGTCCCAGGCTGCTAATCCTTTTCCTGCCACCGAAAACTTCGTCTCCGTCTTGACGCAGGAGACGGCTGTCCTCGTTCGGGAGCGGCTGATCCATGCCGGGCTCTACTTACGGGCCTCCGATTCTACGGGACCTCGGAACAACCTCTGGCGAATCGCCACGGAGCCGTTTGCGCTGACACAAGCGGAATTCAATTTTATAGAGGGGCTTGGGGAACCACTGCTTGCTTTCTACCGGGCCGCCCATCAGCTTTATCTTGACAGCGTCCAGGGGAAAGCCCCGGCATGGGTCGCGGCCTATCTGGATCAGGGGAAACCCGAAGTGGTGATCGCCACAGGCCGGATGAACCGCTTCAAACAGGCCTGTCCCATGGTGATTCGGCCCGACCTGATCCTCACCCCGGAGGGAATGATTGCCACGGAGCTTGACTCCGTTCCGGGCGGAATCGGGCTGACCGCAGCCCTTGCCGAGGCCTATGCCATAGCGGGCCATGGCACGCCGATCGGCGCTGCGGGGAAGATGGTTGCAGCCTTTGAACAAGGGGTCCGCTCGTTAACGTCAGCGCGGGACCCGCTTCTTGCCATCGTGGTTTCGGAAGAGTCCAATGACTACTGGCCTGAAATGGACTGGCTGGCGCAGGCCCTTTGCCAACGGGGGCTTCGCGCCGCAACCGTCCGTCCCGAGGCGATCACGTTTACTGAAGAAGGGCTGTTCCTGGAAGGAAAACGGATTGATATTCTTTATCGGTTTTTTGAACTGTTTGACCTTCCCAATATCCCAAAATCAGAACTCATGCTTTATGCGGCCAAGAAAAAACGGGTGATCCTCACCCCGCCGCCCAAGGCACACCTGGAGGAGAAAAGCCTTTACGCCCTGTTTCACCATCCGTTGTTGTGCCGTTTCTGGATGAACGAGCTTGGTGAGGAGATCTTTTCCATTTTACGGTCTCTTTTTCCAAAGACATGGCTGCTGGATCCGAGGGAAATTCCACCGCACGGGGTCATTCCAGATCTTTTCATGGACGGGGAGCCGGTGGCCCATTTTGATACGCTCCGATCCGCCACCCAGAAAGGGCGGCAGTTTGCCATCAAGCCTTCGGGTTTTTCGCCACTGGCCTGGGGCAGTCGGGGCGTTGCGATCGGTCATGACCTCTCGCAGGAAGGCTGGGAGGCAGCCCTGACGAATGCCCTGGCAAGGTTCAGCACCACCCCTCACCTGATTCAGGCGTTTCACAAGGGGAGAAAAGAGGTCGTCTCCTATTTTGATTTCGAGAAAACAGAGCGGGTCAACATGGAAGGGCGTGTCCGCCTTTGTCCTTACTATTTTGTACAGGGGGACACGGTTGCGCTGGGCGGCATTTTGGCCACGATCTGCTCTCTCGAAAAAAAGTTAATTCACGGCATGGTGGACGCTGTCATGGCCCCCTGTGTCGTGCTGGCAGGAGGCTGAAAAAATCCCCGTTCAGGGCTTTTTCAGATAACCTCCCCGACCCCTCCTTGTAAAGGAGGGGATTGACCCACTTGAAACTCAAAGGAACCGGGAAGGATATGAGAAAACTTTATGATTTAGACGCCTGTCCCTACTGCAGAATGGTTCGGGACAAATTAGATGAACTCGATCTTGAATACGAAAAAATTTCCGTTCCGGCCAATCCCAGGGATCGGATGGAGGTTCAGTCCATCTCGGGGCAGCCTTTTGTCCCCGTCCTGGTCGAAGGCGCGCTGGTCCTGGATGATGAAGAAAAGATTATTGCCTATCTCGATAAAACCTACGGAAAAAAATAAGGAGTCGTTCCCTTGGAGCTGTGGCAAAAAGAGATTAAAGAAAGCATTGATGACGTCGAGACGTTAGAGGCGGTCTTGGGTGTTTCCGCAGAGGAAATCCGTGAGGTGGTTAAGAAATACCCGATGCGGATCACGCCCCATGTGCTGAAAACCATCAAAGAGAAGGGGGATGCCATCTGGAAGCAGGTCGTCCCAACGGCCGAAGAAGGTCATGCGGATGCCGCCTGTGCCATGGAAGACCCGCTCCATGAAGAGGCCGACAGCCCGGTGCCAAACCTGGTGCATCGCTATCCGGACCGGGTGCTGCTCTGTGTGACCAATCAGTGTCCCATTTATTGCCGATTTTGCACGCGAAAACGCTTCGTGGGATCTCCCGGAACGCTGACCCCAGATAATTTGAGGCAGGTCGTGGATTACATTTCTGCTCACCCTGAAATCCGTGACATCATCCTTTCGGGGGGAGACCCCCTGATGGTTGTGGACATGCTTTTAGAACGTGTTTTGAAGGCCCTTCGCGCCATTCCCCATCTTGAGATTATTCGGATTGGCACGCGTGTGCCCGGAACCCTGCCATCCCGGATTACCGAAAACCTTTGTGCCATGCTCAAAAAATATCACCCCCTCTACATGAACCTTCATTTTAATCATCCGGATGAAATCACGTCTGAAGTCGCGGAGGCCTGCGGGAGGCTTGCTGATGCCGGCATTCCGCTGGGGAGCCAGACCGTCCTTCTGGACGGCATCAACGACGATCCAGAGGTGATGAAACGACTGATGCAGAAACTCCTGGCCATTCGGGTGAAGCCCTACTATATTTACCAGGCCGATCTGGTCATGGGCACGCATCACTTCCGAACCCGCGTGGAGAAGGGCCTGGCGATTATTAAGGCCCTTCGGGGCCATACCTCCGGCATGGCGGTCCCGCATTACGTCATTGACGCACCGGGGGGAGGGGGGAAGGTGGCGATCCTCCCCCATGACACCCTCCTCTACATGGATGAGAACGAGGTGGTTGTGAAAAACTATGACGACAAGGTGATTAGTTATCCGCAACCCACCGAGGGGAGCGCCCTGTCGCTGCCAGCGCTTTCCCACTTTGAAATGGAGTAGACCCTAATGATCAAAAGTGACCGATGGATTCGTAAAATGGCGAAAGAGTTTGGGATCATCTCTCCCTTCGAGGAGAAGCAGGTGCGTGCCGGCGGGATTTCTTACGGCGTTTCCTCTTATGGCTATGACATACGGATTGCTGATGAGTTTAAGATTTTTACCAACATTAACAGCACCATCGTCGATCCGAAGTCCTTTGATTTAAAATCATTCGTGGACTTCAGGGGAGAGGTCTGCATCATCCCGCCGAACTCCTTCGCCCTTGGGAAGAGCGTGGAGTTTTTCAAGATCCCACGAAATGTCATGACCATCTGCGTGGGGAAATCGACGTATGCCCGTTGCGGGATTATTACCAATGTCACCCCGTTTGAGCCGGAATGGGAAGGGTTTGTGACGCTTGAGATCTCCAACACCACGCCGCTCCCCGCGAAGATCTACGCCAACGAGGGGATCGCCCAGGTCCTCTTCTTTGAGTCTGACGAGCCCTGCGAAATCTCCTACGCCGACAAAAAGGGGAAGTATCAATCCCAGGTGGGGATTACCCTCCCCAGGGTCTGACAGGCGGCCTAAATCGTTTATCCGTAACTGGCAAATGATTTTGGCGTTTCCCAAAGACGCACTTGAGAAATGGGAAGATGTTGTGATGCGGAATAGTCATAGATCAGCTTGGAGAGGGTCTCTGCGGTAGGATTCTCGTCGATCAGATAGTAGGTTTCGTTAAGCGTGTTCAAAAAGGGGATTAGCGGATCTTTTTTACAAAGAATCATTTTGTGGTCAAGATTTTCATCAATCCAGGCCTGAACAACATTCTTGATCTCTTCAAAATCGCGCACCATTCCAAGATCGTTGAGCACTTCCGAGAATAACTCAATCTCCACCCGTCCATTGTGCCCGTGAAGATGACGGCATTTACCGCTATAGTTTAAAAGCCGGTGACCATAACAAAAGTGAATCTCCCGCGTAACTTTATACATACGTTCTATCGCCCCCTTCAGTGAACAGATTGTTGAAAAATCCAGGCAGGGTTCGCAACCCTTTCAACACCTGTCAGGATATCAGCCGTCCTCCGTCTATCACAATTGTTTCCCCGGTCATAAAATCCGTCCCTTCAATGAGAAACAGCACGGCGTTAACAATATCCTCCGGTCGTCCAATTTTCTGAAGCGGGGTATTCCGAATAATCGTGGCCCTTTCTGCTTGATCAAAGTCTTCGGGTAGCAGGAGGGGGCCCGGCGCAATGGCATTCACCTCAATGTGAGGCGCAAGCGTTCGCGCGAGTCCACGGGTCAGGGCAATGACCCCGGCCTTGGAGACACAGTAGGGGAGATAATCGCTGTACGGGCGTAGCCCCGACCAATCGGCAATGTTGATAATTTTACCCCGCTTCATCACCCGGGCAGCAGCCTGTGCGCAGAAGAAACTCCCCTTCAGATTTGTATTAAGGGTGGTGTCCCAATCAGCCTCGGTCACCTGAAGCAGCGGGGTCTTAAAGAATACTGCGGCATTGTTGATTAAAACATCCAATTGCCCGAAGGTTGAATAGGCCTCCTCGACAATCCGCTGGCAGTCCCCCGCCACAGAGAGGTCCCCTTGCACGAGATGGGCGATTCCGCCCCTCTTCTCAATCCGTCGCAGGGTCGCCTTGGCCTCTCCTCTGGAGCGATGATAATGGACGATGACCCGCCCACCCCGATCCGCCACAGCCCGGGCCATGGCAGCGCCAAGACGACGCGCCGAACCCGTAATCAAGACGACAGACTCTTTTATCTTCATAGAAACATTATGGTTCCTTTGCGTTTCAAGTCGGTAAATCCCCGCCTTTCGAAGGAGGGGCAGGGGAGGTATCAGTTTTATTTGTTCTGCTATCCTTTGCCGGAGGCATATTGTTTCTCCGAGCTTTGCTCTTTATTTTTGATCTGTTCTTTTGATCTGTTCTTTTTGATCTGTTCTTTTGATCTGTTCTATTGAATACCTCGGCGATAAACCCCTCCTAACCTCCCCTTGCCAAGGGGTGCGACCCCTGCAAGGGGAGGCTTTAAAATGCAATACCCGTTGCTCGCGTTGAAATCAAATTCACAACCTAGTACACTGCTCACTGGCGGAGCACTTCGTGACCTGCCGCACATATTGATTGAGTCGAGGTGTTGATGTTTTTATGGAATTGGCTTAAAGACGCTGGCAATCAGGGGGCGCTAAAGATTGTCGGTGGGATAATTGCTGCTATTTGCTTAGCCGCATGGACGCTGTTTCTATATAACAAGGAAAATGTTAATCCCCCACCGATAGACCCACCAAAGCTAGAAGCCAACGAAAAACCAAAACCAGTTCCTCTAACTCATACCTCAGGAATTGAATGGAAGATATATAATGATGAGGTAAGGTCGCTCTACGAGAAAGGGGAATATGCCCGTGCCGTGATCTTGGCGAAAAAAACGCTTGATATCGCTGAGAAGGCTGTGGGGACAGATCATACCGATGTAGCCTCAAGCCTGAACGACCTTGCGTTGCTGTACAAAACCCAAGGCCAGTACGCGCAGGCCGAGCCGCTCTACAAACGCTCGCTGGCGATCCGGGAGAAGGCCCTCGGCCCCAATCATCCCGATGTGGCCACGAGCCTTG
>CAYRGU010000124.1:0-3555 GCA_964423845.1 uncultured Nitrospirota bacterium | reverse complement strand
CGGCCGGAGGCTTCAGTGTTGGAGGAGAGTTTCTTGCCGCCCTCGCCGGTCTGTCCGGTGAGTTCGAGGTAGTTTTTAATGTTGTCCTGGAAGTTGTCGGGATAGACGAAGTCCTTGCCAGTGTTGTAGGGCGGGTCTATGTAGATGAGCTTCACCTTCCCGGCGTAGGATTTCTGGAGGAGCTTGAGGACTTCGAGGTTGTCGCCCTCGATCATGAGGTTCTGGCTGGTGTCCCAGTCCACACTGTCTTCCGGGCAGGGCCGCAGGGTGCCGGTGCTGGGTGTAAGGGCAAGTTGGCGGGCGCGGCGTTTGCCATGCCAGTTGAGGCCGTATTTCTCCTCGGCATCGGTGACGGTCTGGTCGCCCACGAGTTGCTTGAGCACGTCCAGATTCACGGCCACGCCGTCCTTGCCCTCGGTGACGAGTTCGGGGAAGAGCGCCCGGAGCGCGGCGAGATTCTCGGCGACGATATCGGGAGATTTGGTTTCGGGGTCGTTGGCTGTTAGTTTTTTCATTGTCTCTTCCTTTTCACAATTTGGCGCGGGCGGCGGCTTGAGCCGCTTGGGCGCGTTTGAGTTCCAGATTCAAGTCCACGCGCGGCGTCTTCGACGACGGATTCGGTTGCTCTCGCCATGCGTCTTCCGGTTCCGGTGTGATAGCCAATGGATTTTCTGTATAGGTGGAATTGGCAACTGCGGCAAGCCCGGTGAGCGCAACCGCATCTCTCTCGTCGGACTAACCTAACAGCCGGAGTTAGACTTCACGCTTCAGGTGTGTGCGCCTGAAATATGCGTGCAGGGACAGCGCACCCTGGGGTCGAAACAGGGCGAGCCCCGCATGCGGCAACCTGCTGCTCGGCATGATAAGAGCTCCTCACGAGCGGACCGGACTCAACGTGGGAGAGACCCATCGCCTCACCCTCTTTTTTGAACTCCGTAAATTCATCGGGATGGACAAACCGCACGACAGGCAGGTGCTTTGATGTTGGCTGAAGATATTGCCCCAGCGTCAGGATATCGCAGCCGACGGCCACCAGATCCGAGATCACATCAATCACCTCGTCATGGGATTCCCCCAGCCCCAGCATCAGGCCGGTCTTCGTACGAAGCCCCGCCGCCTTCGACCCGGCCAGCACTTGAAGCGAGCGCTCATATTTCGCCTGCGGGCGCACATGGGGATAGAGCCTTGGGACCGTTTCGGTATTATGGGCCAGGATGTCGGGCCGCTCTGAAAGGACCAGCGCAAGCGCCTCTCTTTTTCCCTGAAAATCGGGAATCAAGACCTCCACAGTGCAACGCGGAGATCTCTCCCGAATCCGCAGAATCGATTCCGCGAAGATTTCGGCCCCGCCATTTTCAAGCTCGTCCCGGTTGACCGAGGTCACCACCACATGCGACAGATTCAACGCCGCCACCGCCTCCGCCAGACGAGACGGCTCCTCTCGATCCACTTCCTCCGGACGCCCAAAGGAAACCGAGCAAAACCCACAGCTTCTCGTACAGGTCTCCCCCAAAATCATGAAGGTCGCCGTTCCCACATTCCAGCACTCCCAGATGTTGGGGCATTGCGCCTCTTCGCAGACGGTATGAAGATTAAGTCCTTTCACCAGCCGGCGGATCTTCAGATAATTCTCGCCCGTGTGGGCCTGAACCCGAAACCAGGGAGGAAGCCGCTCGGCGCGCACTTGAGGCAACGTCAAATAATGTCGTTCGGGCATTTTCACTTGATCCTATGAATGTTCGTTTTGGCGGGTAACGCTCCAGTGCACCCGCACTCCGTCCGTGGGGAAAACAGCCCCCTGTTAGAAATGAATGGCGGTCCCCGAGACGCCCCTTCCCACCTCCATAATGATCTCGGAGAGGGTGGGGTGCGGATGGATCGACTGATAAAGATCCTCAAGGCTTGCCTGCATCGTCCTGGCCAACACAAATTCGCCGATCAGCTCCGTGGCCTCCGCGCCAACAATGTGAGCGCCAAGAATCTTATGGCTGGTGGCATCACAAACCACTTTGACGAAGCCCTCGGTCTCATCCATCGCAACCGCCTTGCCATTCGCCGCGTAAGGAAATTTACCTATTTTGACGTTATAGCCCGCACGCCGAGCCCCCTCTTGTGTTAAACCCACCGAGGCCACTTGTGGCTGACAATAGACCGCATTCGGTACGGACGACAACGCGATCGGAGGCGGACACTGCCCCGTCATTAATTCCACAATAAAGATTCCCTGGGCCATTGCCCCATGCGCCAGGGCGGGCCGCGTGGTCACATCGCCAATGGCATAGAGATGATCGACGTTGGTACGCATCTGATCATCCACAAGGATATGCCGACTTTTCTCATGCAGACGAAGACCGATCGCCTCGACGCCCATTCCCTCTACATTTGGGGCGCGGCCAATCGCGACCAGGATCGTCTCGGTCAGACAGGGTTGATCCCGACCCTCGACCTGAATGGAAAAGTGATCGGTTTTATCGTGAATCGCATGGATCTGTGCACCCGTCATCACGTCAATACCCCGCTTCTTAAAGCTCTTCTCCAAGAGGGAGGAAACCTCGTGATCCTCATTCGGCAACAGGGCCGGCGCCATTTCAATCAGGGAGACGTGAGCCCCATAAACCGAATAGACATAGGCCAACTCGACCCCCACCGCGCCCCCCCCGATGATGGCAACGGACTTCGGGAGTGTCCGGAGTTTCAATGCCTCGTCACTCGTAAAAACGCGCCGCCCATCAACGCTTAAATGGGGCAGTCCCTGAACATGGCTTCCAGTTGCAATAATCACCGAACGCCCCGTAACAGAATGAGGGGGCTGTCCTCCTTCAACCACCAAGGTATTGGCTGACGTAAATCGTCCTGTTCCCGGATAAACCGTCACTTTATGTTTTTTCATCAGGGATTGCAGACCCCCATAGAGCTTTTGAATCACCTTCTGGCTGCGGTCAATCGTCTGGCCAAAATCAGGCCGAATGTTTTCAACCGAAATGCCAAAATCAGAGGCCCGCTGGATGAGGGATAAGACCTCAGCATTGCGAATCAGGGTCTTCGAGGGAATGCACCCATGATGAAGACAGGTGCCTCCGACCCCCTCCCGTTCAATCAGGGCGACTTTCAGGCCAAGTTGCCCGGCCCGAATGGCCGCCACATAACCGCCCGGCCCGCCCCCTAAAATGACCAGATCGTAATCGACTGCTTCAGACATTTTTACGGCTCACTTTCCAGACTCATCCCCTCTTTGGCGAAGAGACTCCCCGCCCCCACTGAAAACGAAAACCGATCGTATCAATTCTAAAATTGAAAATCAAAAAGCTGGAAAACCAACGCATTGCTTTTGTGACAACTCATTTCCAACCCACCAGCGTCCCGGCTTGACAGGCTAAAAATTTGAATGATAGGATTGCGGCGACTTTATTCTGATATGGGGCTGTAGCTCAGCTGGGAGAGCACAAGGCTGGCAGTCTTGGGGTCAGGGGTTCGATCCCCCTCAGCTCCACCAGATGAAGCAGATTAAGGCCCACCGATCCAGTGACCCTCCCCGGCAAAAATCTTATCGTCGCA
>CAYRGU010000123.1:0-3837 GCA_964423845.1 uncultured Nitrospirota bacterium | reverse complement strand
GGGGTGGAAACAGAAACACAGCTCTCTTTCCTTGAGTCCCAGCACTGCGACTACTTCCAGGGCAATCTCTATTGCCAGCCCCTTCCAGAGCGGACACTCACCCGTCTGATGCAAGAAGGTCATTTCCTCTCTCGTGAATTTAAAACGCCTGCGAAACCAAGGGCCCGAAAACCCAAAGAGACATAAGTAAAAGCTGGCTCTTTTTTTAAATCCTCCCCTTGGCAAGGGGTGCCACCCCTGCGAGGGGTGCGACCCCTGCGAGGACAGCGTGTCCTACGAGGGGCGACGCAGAAGATGCCCCGCTACGGCCACTCATATCGTCTCATTCATAAAATTAATCAGGACCTTCGTCCCTTCAAAATCAAACCGGTAGCGCATTTCACGAAGACCCAGTTTATTCATGGCTTCCCGAAATTTTTTATGGTTTTCTTCAACATAAAACAGGAAGAAGCCGCCCCCCCCTGCACCTGAAATCTTGCCCCCCAGCGCCCCGCTTTGCTTTGCGATGCGGTAGATCTCATCAAAATGAGGATTCGATATCTTTTGAGACATCTTTTTCTTATATTTCCAATGCTCATCAAACAGCAATCCAATCTCCGTGATATTGCCCTGTTCAACCGCATCTAAAATCTTGAACCCCAGTTCCTTGATGTAATGAAGGCTTTCCACGACATCCCGTTTCTCTTCCTTCGCCCCCTGACTCTGTTCCGCCAGGATTCCATCCGCGCTTCGTGAGGTATTGGTGTAAAACGATAAGAGATTCCTGTTTAAATCATCCCGAGTGGTCTCCGAAACCCTGGCCTTCCTCACTTTTACCTGTCCATCCTGGGCAATCTCAAGCACCGTCAACCCACCAAATGCGGCCATATACTGATCTTGCTTGCCAATCGGTTTTTTGAGCAGATCGATCTCTAATTGGCAGGCCTTCTCCGCCACCGCCTCAAGCGAAATCGCCTCACGCTTCATGGCATGCAGGGCATTTAGAAGCCCCACCGCGTAACAACTGGAAGACCCAAGGCCCGTTCCTGCGGGGACATCGGCCATCGAGACGATCTCCACCGCCGTCTCAATCCCCATCATTCGAAGCGCCTCTTTTGCGATATCATGCTGGAGTTCACTGCAATGACTCACGGTCTCCGACTTGGAATATTTAACACGAACCAGATCATCCACCACAGGCCGGTTAATATTGATGAACATATACTTGTTCAGGCCCGCAGCGAAGATAAAACCACCATATTTTGAGTAATATGCGGGAAGGTCGGTCCCTCCGCCTCCCAAGGTCACTCTGAAAGGGGTTCTGGTAATAATCATCTCTTCTCCTTTAACAGGGGTTCATCTGAATTGCCGTCTTCAAAAGCTGTGGGGTATCAATCGCGATTAAAGATCCCTTCACCACCACGCCGAACAGCCTCTCGCCGGCTTGAATGATCCGGGGGAGGACCTCTTTTCCAAAATCCAGGACACAGTGCGGATCAATATAATTAATTACTTTTGATTCAAAGATGTAAAGACCTGTATTAACAAGATTACTGATACACTCTTCCTGCTTTGGCTTCTCAATAAAACGGGTGATCTGTCCCGCATCATTCAGGACCACGATACCGCTTTGGCTCACCTCCTCTTTCTCGTAAACGGCAATGGTGCCAATCCCCTTTTTTGTCTGATGATAACGGAGAATGGCGTCCAGGTCGTAATCGAGCAGGTTGTCTCCATAGACCACGACAAAAGGGGCCTCTGTCTGCAAATCTGTCTGCCAATAAGACTCCGCAATCCGCCGGACTCCCCCCGCCGTTCCCAACAAGGCTTCTTCGTAAGAATAGGAGAGATGGACCCCATGCTGACTTCCATCCCCGAAATAATTCTGAATGACTGCGGGGTGATGATGGAGATTGATATAGAGATCCGTGATGCCAAAGCGCCTTAGAAAGGCGATATTATGCTCCAGGATCGGCCGGCCTTTGATCTTTACCATCGGTTTCGGGATATCATCCACGATTCCCTTTAACCGTTCCCCTTTACCCGCCGCAAGAATAATCCCTCTCATGTCTCGCATTACGGACTATCCCTTCTCAATGACGTTTACTCGAATCCAATCGACCATCCCCCTTAAGCCGTTCCGAATATCAACGCGCGGCGCCCATCCCAATTGCCTTGCCGCCTGAATGTCCGCGAGGGTCACCTGCGCCTCGCCAGGCTGATTGTCCCGATATTCCGGGGGCAGGTCTTTTTTGAAAATCTCGCGAACCATCTCATAAATATCTTGAACCGAATAGCTTTTTCCATAGCCCAGATTATAGACATGGCCGTTGGTTCGGTCCTCTTTCATCGCCAGAAGATGAAAGTCATTGATATCATCCACGTGGATGAAATCCCGTTTCTTGTCACCCCGCCCGTAAATAATCGGCCGCTCATTTCTGAAGAATTTAATAATAAAGGCGCTCATCACCGGCGGAATGGTTCTGCGATAATCCTGACGAGGGCCGTAGACACAGAAGTAACGAAGCGCGGTCGAGGCCAGGCCGTGGTAGGTTTCATACGCCTTGGCAAAAGACATGGTGGACCATTTGCTCACGGCGTAGAAACTCTCCGGGCTCACTTCCGACTCCGGCGTTGGGAAAAGACGGCTCCCTTCATACATGGCCGACGATTCCGCGTAGATGACTTTTCGAACGCCGCCCCGGCGCGCGGCCTCAAAGACATTCACCGTCCCGCGAACGTTAATATCAGCGGTTTCAACCGGGTCCAGCTGGCAGTCACTGATACAGTTCTTTGCCGCAAGATGGAAGACCGTATCGACCCCCATCAACAAGGGATAGATCTCCTTCCCCCGGATATCCACTTGATGAAACGCCACCCCCGATGGAATTTGCTCTTTGACCCCATACGCCAGATTGTCTATCCCGATCACGGTCATCCCCTGACCTAATAATCGCTCGGCAAGATTACTTCCAATAAATCCCGCCACGCCTGTGATGACAACACGCATGAGACCACTCCCTATGAGTTTTTCAACCGCCTGCTAACCTGTCCTTCTTCATGATGTGTTCCATTCCATGGAAACACGCCTCCACATTGGCATTCCAGGATAGGCCATCAACGGTCTTCGCGAGCGCTTCGGGGGAATAGTTTCTTTGAAGCACCCTTCGAATTGCCGCCGCAAGTCCGGATACATCTTTCGGCTGGCAAAGAAGCCCGTTGTCCTTCTCCTCGGAGACCACTTCAGGGATCCCCCCGACCGCCGAGGCAACCACGGGCCGGCCGGAGGCCAGCGCCTCAATAACGACATTGGGCATCCCCTCGTGAAGACTGGGAAGCACAAGAAGATCACAGGCCCCAAGCCAGAGGGAGATCTCACCATGGGGCCGTGGTCCTACAAAAAAAACCTTTCCCGACAAATGAAAACGGGAGGCCAACGCCTCCAGATGGGCACGCTGCGCTCCTTCCCCGACAAGATAAAGTTTGTAGTTCACCTCACCGGACTGACTGAGGCGCGCGACCGCTTCAAGAAGGTATTTCACGCCCTTCACTTCATACAAATGTCCGATAAACAGCATGACCTTTTCATGAGGATCAACTTGCAATCCTAATTTCTGTCTGGCCTCCCCCTGATTCAAAGGGTGAAACCGATCCAGGTCAATTCCCCCGGGGACGACCCTGATTTTTTCCGCAGGAAGGCCGAGTTTGATCATGGCACTCCGAAGCGCCTGACTGACCGCAGTGATCCGCTGAACCGAGTTGAGTGTTTGAACAATCTGAAACCGCTTCCATCGATTCTGGGCAATCAGGTTAATATCGCTTCCCCCGCCACCTGCTATGATGGGAATGCCCAATATT
>CAYRGU010000122.1:0-24158 GCA_964423845.1 uncultured Nitrospirota bacterium | reverse complement strand
AAATTGACCTTCATCATCCCGATCAAATAGTATTCCCGTTTTTTTTGTGTAAAATTTGGGCCGAAATCAATCTCATATTGCGTTTTATATTGGTCCATAAACTGGGGCAAAATATATTCCGATGGGTTAAATAGCGACAGTTTGTAATTTGAGATTTCGTCGTTTAATTTGTCGTACGACATGAATTTATTTTGGAGGTCTATTTCGCGATAAATCGAAATCGGCTTCAGTCGTTTTGGGAACCCGCCAAGATGCGCAATAGTTTCTTTGTAATACCTTTGGATATGTTTTCGGGAGCGAGCAATCGTCAGCTCATCTAAGAGCTTAAAGAAGGCGGAGCTAAGCCTTTCTATGAGGTCGCTGGTTTTTCGTTCGGATGTCTGCGTTTTGGCCCAATGCGAAAATTGTTGCTGGGCAGATTTTAGCAGTTCTTGCAGACTTGCGATTCCGATAGACTCTTTGAAGGCCGCATCTTGCCCCTCCGTTAGAAAATAAAGCTGATTTCGCAGGTCTTTAAGATCGTTGTTAATCGGTGTGGCTGAAAGTAATAGGGTCTTCGTTTTCACCCCTGACCTGATAATATCCTCCATCACGCGCTCGTACCGGCTCTTCCTGATGAGGTTTCCTTCTTCGTCTCGGCGGCCTTTTGTATTGTTGCGGAAATGATGAGACTCGTCGATCACCACCAAGTCGAAGTTCCCCCAGTTCAGTGTCGATAAGTCGATGTCGCCCGATTTGCCTTCGTTGCGGCTTAAATCGGTATGAGATAAAACGGTATAGCCGAAACGGTCATTGACAAACGGATTCAGCTCGCTGTTATTTTGCGCTTGATAGATCGTCCAATTTTCCCGCAGTTTTTTCGGACAGAGGACCAAGACCCGTTCATTTTTGAGCTCGAAATATTTGATGATTGCAAGTGCTTCAAATGTCTTGCCGAGGCCGACGCTGTCAGCAATGATGCAGCCGTTATGTTTCAGTATCTTATTGATCGCGCCTTTGACGCCATCTTTTTGAAATTCGAAAAGCATCTTCCAGATATGGGTGTCCACGAGCTTGATCTTTTCATCAAGGAGCCCCCCTCTTTCCTGATCGGCAAGGAATTTTTCAAAGATATGAAAGAGTGTTTTGAAATAGATAAATTCGGGATCATGATTTTGGTAGAGTTGCTGCAGATAAAGCAAGACGTCCTGCTTTACATCTTGGGCCAACTGCGGGTCGTTCCAGATTTCATTGAACCATGTCTTGAGGTCCTGCCGATCCCGATTACTATCAACCTCCATGTTTAATTCGATGTTGTTGCCGGACGCGCCAAGGCCGAGTCCACGGACCGTGAAGTTTGAACTCACCATGATCGCCACTTCGACCCCATTGCTGGAGATATGATACATCTTCCCGTGCAGCAAGTTGGATTGCTTGACCGATTTAATGGCGACCTTGGCGGAAATCCAGTCGGCGCATTCCTTGGCGATGGATTTTTGTTGCAGATGGTTGGCCAGCTTTAATCCATCAGCGTCAATGATAAAAGCTTTTTTTTCTGTTTTGACGGGATCAAGAGATTGGATAAACCGGGGCTCGCCGAAGAGAAAGTCAAGCCGGTCAATGCCACAAAGCTTGTCCTTGAGGGCTTCAAATGCGTAGATGGTAAAGTAAGCGGAGACGACCGAGAGATGTGAACCTTCTTTGATCTTTTGTTTCAAAAAATCTCCGACACTCCCGCGGCGGTGGTTATCCCGAATGCCAGATTGTAAATCCTTGGATGTTGCCTTATTCATCTTATTGCTCGTCGTTTACCTACCAGAGGGGATGCGCCACGGTCGCCTATACCTTGCGGACGGACCCGGGATACAGGGCCAATTGCGCGTCGCCGGTGAGGAGAGTGATCCCCTCGCTGAGGGCCTGGGCCAACAGCAGGCGGTCGAAGGGATCTTTGTGAAGCGGGGGCAAGGCGTCGAGGCTCACGGCGTGCTGGCCAGTAACAGGAAGTTCGGTATAGCCGTTGTCGAGTAGACTCCGGCGCAACAGGCGAGGCTCGGCATGGAAATCTTCCCGCCCCAAGGTGTTCTTGATAGCGATCTCCCATAGACTGGCGGCACTAAAGAGCAGTTCGTTGCGTGGGTCGTTCAGGAGCTTGCGCGCCACCGCAGAGAGTCGCTTGGGCTGGCCCGCTGCCCAGAGCAAGAGATGCGTGTCCAGCAGGAGATTCACGCCCCAATCCCGAACAGTGCCGCAATCTCGGCTTCGCCCATGCGATCGAAATCTTCGGGTACGGCGATCTGGCCAGACAGAAACCCCAGTCGTTGCGGGGTCCGGGGGGCATCAAGCGCCGTAACCTTCACCAGGGGCTTGCCTGCCTTGGCAATCAGAAACGTTTCTCCCTTAACCACCTGATCGATCAGCTTTGAGAGTTGGGTTTTGGCCTCGTGGATGTTGACGGTAACCATATCGACCTCGATAGACTAAGTTGATAGGACTAAGTCTATTCTAATGCCTGAACTCGCGTCAAGCTGGAGACGAATTTCCCCGTCAGCAGTTCCTGTATCATGCCTTGTTTGATGGTATCTGCTTTTGCTTTGCTTCCTGGGCTCGGCAGCAAGAAGAATTTAGAGAAAGACCTTGACCGATTCAACCGCCACACGAATCAGCGGTTCGGGATAGAGCCCGATGAGCAATGTTCCAAGAGAGGTGACCACCAGGGCAATGGTCAGGGCACTTGAGGAAGAAAGGGAAAAAGGCCCCTCCGGTTCCTGCATGTACATCATCATCACCACTTTAAAGTAGTAATAGAGTGAGGTGGCACTATTTAAGATCGCAATCACGGCCAACCAGTAGAAGCTCCCCTGGATCGCGGCATTGAAAAGAAAGAGCTTCCCCACAAACCCCGCCGTGGGAGGGATGCCAACCAGCGACAGGGCAAAAAGAACAAAAGCCGCAGCCACCCCAGGATGGGTTTTGGCCAGTCCCTTGAAATCAGTGATCTGCTCTCCACGGCTCTTCTCCGAGCACATTAAAATCACAATGGTAAACGCCCCCAGCGTCATCAAGGCATACGCGAGGGAATAAATGACCATGGCCGCAATCCCCGTGCCCGATGCCGTAATCAGACCGATCAGGAGATAGCCCGACTGGGCCACAGAAGAATAGGCCAGCATCCTTTTGATATTGGTCTGCATCAGCGCCGCGACATTCCCCAGCGTCATCGTGAGGGCCGCAACGACCCAAAGCAGATCAGTCCAAATTGGTTGGCCAAAATCAAGGCCCGTCATGAAAACGGCAGGCATTGCGGCAAATGCAGCCACTTTAGATCCGGTGGAAAGATAGGCGGTGACGGTGGTCGGAGCCCCTTCATAGACATCCGGCGCCCACATATGAAACGGCACGGCGGCGATCTTAAATCCAAAACCGGCAATGATCAGAACGATCCCCATCGTTAAAGCGGGACTTGACGTGATCCCCTGCCCCGCAAGGTAGGCCTTCATCGTCCCCAGATGCGTTGTCCCCGTCGCGCCATAGAGCAAGGCAACCCCATACAGAAACAATCCCGACGTTAAAACACCCGTGAGAAAATACTTCACGCCTGCCTCGATGGATCGCGGATCTTTGCGCATAAACGCCGTCAGGACATAAAACGACATCGACATCAACTCCAGCGAAAGATAGAGAGAAAGCATGTCGGTGGAAGCCGGCATCAACATCATTCCAACCGTGGCGAAGAGAATCAGGCCGTAATATTCCCCCCGATAAATTCCCTCCACCTGGAGATAACGAACCGAGGAAAAAATCGTCAGCGCACAGACCCCCAAAAAGACCCCCTTAAAAAACAGGGCGTACGGGTCTAACATGATCATCCCGGAAAACGCGGAGATTTCCTTGTCTATCAGGAGCGGGAAGGAAAGGGCCGCAAGAAAAATCCCCATGAGACAAAAAAGACCAATCTCTTCTTTGTTCTCTCTGGGGACAAAGGGATCCAGCACAAAAACGAGACAAGCAAAAACAGTCAGAATAATTTCAGGAAGAATCGCAATCAATGACGTACCGTCCAAAGGATCTCCTCCCGTTAAAATGAGACCGGGTTGACTTTAGAAAGAGATTTTTTTTCAGTGCCCGGAGACGCCTGGGTGATCCTCTCCCTCTGATTCGATCCGGGGTTTACCTTTTCAACAATATTCATCACCGCCGGCTCGATCATGCTGATAAAAGGTTTCGGGTAGAGACCGATCCAGAACATAAAAACCACGAGCGGCGTGAGGTAGGCAATCTCTCTAAAGTTTAAATCGGGAAGGCCCTGGTTTTTAGGATTCTCAAGCGGCCCGAACATCATCCGCTGAAAAAGCCACAACATATACGCCGCCCCCAGAACGATGCCAATCACGGCCAGCGCGGCATAGGTCTTATTCGCCTGGAAGACCCCCACCAGGATCAAAAACTCACCGACAAAACCATTTAAGCCAGGCAGCCCGATGGAGGAGAACATCGTGACCGCGAAAAATGCCGCGTAGATCGGCATCTGGGAAGAAAGCCCGCCAAACTCGGAAATCATCCGGGTGTGGCGACGCTCATAAATGATCCCAACAATGAGAAAGAGCGCCCCCGTTGAAATGCCATGATTGACCATCTGCAGGATGCTCCCCGTAATCCCCTGCGTGTTGAGCGCGAACATCCCCAGCATCACAAAGCCCAAATGGCTCACCGAGGAATAGGCGATGAGCCGTTTGACATCCTGCTGCGCCAAAGAAACCAGCGCCCCGTAAATGATCCCGACCAGAGACAGCCCCGCAATCAACGGCACAAACTCGTGGCTGGCCGCCGGAAAAAGGGGAAGACAAAATCGAACAAACCCATACGTTCCCATCTTCAACAGAACGCCGGCCAGAAGCACGCTGCCTGCCGTCGGGGCATCGGTATGGGCATCGGGAAGCCAGGTGTGAAAGGGGAACATCGGCACCTTAATCGCAAATCCCAGAAAAAAGGCGAGAAAAAGCCAGATCTGGTACGACAGGGGCAGCCTGATTTGATACAGATCAAGCAGGTTAAAGGTGTACTGGCCGGTTCCATAGTCCGGATTGGAATTCAAGAAATAGAGGGCCAGAATGGCCAGAAGCATAAAGAGGCTTCCAAAGAGGGTATACAGAAAAAACTTGATCGCTGAATAGAGTCGCCGCCCCCCGCCCCAGATGCCAATGAGAAAATACATCGGGACCAGCATCACCTCCCAAAAGATGTAGAACAGAAAAAGGTCCATCGCCATGAAGACCCCCAGCATCCCGGTCTCCAGTAAAAGGAGCGAAATATAGTACTCTTTGACGCGTTCATGAATGGCGGTGAACGAACTTAAGATCGCGATGGCCGAGAGGATCGTCGTCATCAAAATAAGAAGCAGGCTGATCCCGTCAATCCCGAAAAAGTATTCAACCCCCAGCGAGGGGATCCAGGACGCCTTTTCGATAAACTGCATCTCGGCCGTTTTTTCATGAAATCCAAGGAGCAGAACGAAAGAAACCCCCATCGTGACGATGGACACCCCGAAGGCCGTCTGCATGATCGCCCGAGGGGCCTCCTTCTTCATGAACAAAAGCAGGATTGCCCCAAGAAGCGGCAGATAGGCAATCAAGGACAACAGCGGAAATCCGTAGACATTCGACATAAACTCCCCCGGCTTAAAAGATAAAGACCACCACCATCACCACCACGCCGACGGTCACCCCCAGAAGATAGTTTTGGATCGCCCCCGTCTGGAGCCGCCGCAACAAGCGCGACCAGAAATTCAGGCCAGTGCCAACACTATTCACCGCACCATCCACCACGTAGTGATCAAAAATATCTGAAACTTTGCTCTCTAAAAGGGTGAGCCACCCGGCCCCATTCACCAATCCATCCACGACCCATTGATCAAACTTCCAGAGCAGCGCGCAGAGCGACAGGAGCGGACGAATCAGGACGGCATCATAGATTTCATCAATCCAGTATTTGTTCAAAAGTATCTGGTGCCAGCCGGACAGCACCCCGGCGATTTTTTGAGGCAGCCCGGGAGATTTCAGGTAGAGAAGATAGGCAAGCCCCAGGCCCAATAACGCCACAAAGACAGAAAGACTCATTAAAGAAAGCTCAAGGCCAAGGCTCAAGTGATGCGCCGCTTCTGCGGAAGGCGTGGCCAAAACCGGAGAGAGAAAGTGGTGCAGGAGTCCTGATTCAGGCGGGAACCCAACGATCAATCCGATCAAAAGCGAAAAACCTGCCAGCACCTTTAACGGAAAGGTCATCGCCCAAGGGGATTCATGGATGTGGTGCGCCACGTCATGATCCACACGGGATTCCCCATGGAAGGTAAGAAATAAAAGACGAAACATATAAAACGAGGTCATGAATGCCGTGATGAGACCCACGCCAAAAAGGAGATAATGCCCCCCCGCGAAGGCTGCGGCCAAGATTTCATCCTTGCTCCAAAAGCCGGACAGAGGGGGAATCCCGGCAATCGCCACCGTGCCAATCGCCATGGTCTGATAGGTGACCGGAATAGAACGGGAAAGCCCCCCCATCTTTCTCATGTCCTGCTCTCCGGAGAGGGCATGGATGACACTCCCAGCCCCTAAAAAGAGAAGCCCCTTGAAAAAGGCGTGGGTAAAAAGGTGGAAGACCCCGGAGATCGGCGCCCCCACGCCACAGGCCATCACCATATAGCCCAGCTGGCTCACCGTGGAGTAGGCAAGCACCCGCTTGATATCGTTTTGCACCAGGCCAATCGAGGCGGCAAAAATCGCCGTGATCCCACCCACCGTCGCGACCACCTCCATCGAAAATGGCGCCAGGGCGTACAGGGCCGTCGAGCGGGCAATCATGTAAACCCCTGCGGTCACCATCGTCGCCGCGTGGATCAGGGCGGAAACGGGCGTGGGGCCTTCCATTGCATCCGGGAGCCAGACATAAAGCGGAATCTGCGCCGACTTGCCCATCGCCCCCACAAAAAGGAAAAGGGTAATCGCCGTGGCCACCGCCTCGGACGCGAGATCGGCCCTTGGGAAGATTTCGGTGTAATTCAGCGTTCCATAGGTCATAAAGATAGTAAAGACTGCCAGAAGAAACCCGGCATCCCCAATCCGGTTGACAATAAAAGCCTTGTTCCCTGCCGTGGTGGCCGACTTTTTCTTGTACCAGAATCCAATCAGCAGGTAGGAGCAGAGCCCCACCCCTTCCCAGCCGACAAACATTAAAAGATAGTTGTTTGCCAAAACCAGAATAAGCATGGAGAACATAAAAAGATTGAGGTAACAGAAGAAGCGTGGATAGCCTTCATCCCCATGCATATATCCGGAGGAATAGATGTGAACCAACAGGCCGACCCCGGTCACAACCAGCAACATCACCGAGGTCAACGGATCAACCAGAAAGGCAACATCCGCATGAAAACGCCCGACATGAATCCATTCAAATAATGGAATCGTCGTTGCGGGGGTCCCAGTCACCATGGAAATAAAAACGAGACAGGAAATAAAAAACGAAGCGGCCACCGCTCCCACCGCAACCCAGTGCGCCCGATCCCGGGTCACCGTCTTTCCCCAGAGGCCATTGACCACCGCGCCCAGGGCAGGAAACAGGGGGATGAGCGCCGCAAGATAAATCATGAAGAGATCCTCCCAGGCTGTGCCTGCCTATGAAATAGAAATACGTTTTCAAACCGCCTGTCAGTGATCATAGTAGTCCTCTCTCTTCATCAGAAAGAGATGTCCCACCGCTTTAGAAAACACGATAATCAAAACCGTGGCCAGAAAACCAAAGAGGGCATAAAACCCGGGGACTGCATCCCAAGGGAAGAAAAGATGATCCCGCGGAATGACCACGTCCACAAGCACCAAAAACCCCAACAGGACAAGGCCCATTTGCCTGAAACGCTTTAATCTTTCAGGAGGCGCCGCTTCCACTAAACAACCCTTCGAACAAGATCCAAAACAAGATTCGGGAAAATTCCCAGAATAAGCGAAATCCCTGCGGTCATCAACAGGGGAATCGATATAAAATAGGAGACTTCATGTCTTTTTTGAAAGATCCCCTTATCGACATGCCCGACAAAGACTTCCTCCTCGGGAGGAAGCGCCTCAAAATAGGCCTTGTAAAGAATAGGAATAAAATAGGCCGCATTCAAAAGGGTACTGACCGCCAGGACCCCTAAAAACGCGAACTCACCCGCCTCGAACGAGCCGATCGCCAGATACCACTTTGTGACAAATCCGGAAAGGGGTGGAACCCCGATCATCGACAAAGCGCCAATCGAAAAGGCCGCCATCGTGATCGGCATCCTCCGGCCCATCCCACTCATCTGGGAGATCAACGTCTTATGGGTCGCCACATAAATCGAGCCGGCGCAAAAAAACAGGGTAATTTTCGAGAAGGCATGATTGGCAATGTGGACCATCCCCCCAAGAACGCTGCTGGGGCTTAAAAGCGCTCCGCCCAGAATAATATAGGAAAGCTGGCTGATCGTTGAATAGGCCAGCCGCGCCTTCAAGTTGTCCCGGGTTAACGCATAGATCGACGCCATCACAATGGTGAAAGAAACCAGAAAGGCGGTCACGATGCCCAGATTCAGCGCCCTCATGAGGTCACCGCCAAAGACGTGAAAGATCACCCGGAGAACGCTGAATGCCCCCACATTGACAATGGCGACGGCATGAAGCAGCGCGGAGACGGGTGTTGGGGCCACCATCGCCGCCGGGAGCCAGGCGTGAAATGGCATGATGGCGGCCTTGCCAATGCCAAACAAAAAGAGGAAATAAACAGCCACCAGGGCCTTCTCGCTGACCCCCGGCGGGAAGAGACCTCCTGTCCTGAAGGTCAGGGTGCCGGAGAGCACATAGGTCATCACAATGGCCGCCAGGAAAAATCCCTTTGAGGTCCAAATGAGATAGACCAGATATTTCTTGGCGCCGGCATGATCGTCCGCCATTTCTTTGTGGGCCACCAGGGGATAGGTGGCAAAGGTCATGATTTCGTAGAAAAGGTAAAGCGTCACCAGGTTTGCCGCAAACGCCACCCCCAGGGTCGCCGAAAGGGTGATCGCAAAACAGGCGTAATAGCGGGTCTGGGCATGCTCTTTGAGGGGAGAAAGTGGGATCCCTTCCGGTTTTTTTTGTAATAATCCGGATAACTCCGGACGCATGTAGCCGATGGAGTAAAAGGTCGTGACAATCCACAGGAAGGAAGCCACTAAGGCAAATAACATCCCCAAGGCATCCACGCGGAAGGCGATGGCGACCTCTGGCAAAAATGTTAAAAGCGTAAAATGGAGGGTGTTGCCTGAAGAAACCGCCGGGAGCATTGAAAGAACCAGAAGAAACTTCAGAACGGCTGTCGTGATGGAGCATCCCTCTCGCAGGTTGCGGTGATCCCGGAGGAGACAAATAATCGCCGCGCCGAGGATCGAGACGGCAATGGATAGAAAAGGTTGTATCGATTCAACCGGCATGACGGGCTACCATTTCAATAAATTAATCTCATCCACATTCAGCGTATTTCGAACGCGGTAGAGCGCGATGACCAACGCAAGCCCCAATGCCACCTCCGCCGCTGCCATGGTCAAAATAAAAAAGACAATCACCTGACCCGTGATCGACTGCAGGTGGTAGGCATAGGCCACGAAGGTGATATTTGCCGAATTCAAAACCAGTTCGACGGAGAGCAACATCATGATGATGTTCCTCCGGATCAACACCCCCATCACGCCAATGGCGAAAAGGGAAAAACCGAGCGCCAGGTACCACTCTAATGGAATCACCGCTCCCCCACCCCCACCTTGTCGGACGTTTCTGCGGAGGTCATGGCCGGCCTTCCCCCCAGAGTGGGTCTTGTCTTTCTCCGTTTACGGTGGGTCAGGAGAATGGCCCCCAACATCGCCACAAGTAAAATCAGCGAGGCCAACTCAAATGGAAAGATAAAATCAGTGTAAAGTGCCTGGCCAATCGCCTGCGTATGTCCCGTCGCCCTGACGGTGGCCACGGTAAACGTACCCGGCTGTCCCAGCAATTCGGAGCGAAAGGCCGACAGGAGCATCAAACCCAGGAGCGTGACGCCAATGAACAAACCGGCCGGAAGCTGCCGATGCCAAATCAGGGTTTCTTCTTTCGGGTTAAAGAGCATGAGGACAAAGAGATAAAGAACCAGAATAGCCCCAGCATAGACGATAATCTGAACCGCCGCGATGAACTCTGCGTTCAGAAGGATGTAGATGCCGGCGATATGAATAAACGTAATTAAAAGGGCAAGGGCACTGTAAATCATGTTCCGGGCAATGACTGCCGACGCCGCGCTGGCAACAATCATCCCGGCAAAGTAGAAGAAGAGGATCTGGGCCATTATCGAACCGATTCCTCGTGAACCGTAGGAAAGGCCGATTTCTTCATCTTGTGGAAGAAGGCAAGTCTGTTCTCCAGATGCGCCTGGGGCCGTGGGGCCCGATTGGGGAAATACTTATCTCCCAGGGCCAACATATACCCTTTGTCCATCATCAGGCTTCGCTTATTGGTGGTGGCAAGTTCGTATTCCGGGCTGCAGGCCAAGGCATCCACGGGACAGGCCTGAACACAAAATCCGCAAAAGACACATTTGGTCATATCCAGAATATATTCCCGCGCAACACGCCGCTGCGGCAGAGCGGGGTCTTCATCCGACACCACGGTAATACAGTGGGAAGGACAGGCCGCCTCGCACAAGGCGCACCCCACACACTTTTCACTCCCATCGTCATATCGAAGATGGACGATCACGCCCCGATAGCCTTGTGGCAAGACCCGCTTCTCATGGGGATATTGATGGGTGATGGTCTTCGCAAAGAGGTGCCGAAAGGTCAGCGCCAACCCCTTTAGAATCTCGAAGAAGAGGAGGGTCTTTAATAAACGCAAACCATGCTGCATATCTGCCCTCATCAATGATTGATGAAATAATAAACCGTAGCGGTAATGAGCACATTGGCCAACGCCAGAGGCAACATGATCTTCCAGCTAAACGCCATCAACTGATCGAAGCGAAGTCGCGGAAGGGTCGCCCGGATCCAGATATAAAAGAAAAGAAAGGAATAGACCTTCAGCAGGAACCAGACGATTGGCGGGATAAACTCCAATGCCGGAAACGGCGCATGCCAGCCGCCCAGGAAGGCCACCGTGGCAACGCAGGAGACAAGAATCATGTTGGCATATTCGGCGAGGAAGAAAAAGGAGAACCGCATCCCGGAGTATTCGGTGAAGAAGCCAGCGACCAGCTCACTTTCCGCCTCGGGCAGATCGAATGGGATACGATTGGTCTCCGCAATCGCGCAGATGAGGTAAATGACAAAGGCCACCGGTTGAACCAAAATAAACCAGTGCAACATCCCGCCAGACTGCGCCTTCGTCATCTGGGTCATCGAAAGCGATTCGGACAGAAGAATGGGACCAACCAGCGCCAGTCCCAGGGGCAGCTCATAGCTGATCACCTGCGCCGCAGAGCGAAGCCCTCCCAACAGAGAATACTTACTGTTGGACGCCCATCCCCCTAACAGAACGCCATAGGCCCCCAGCGAGGAAAAGGCCAGGATATACAGGACGCCGATGTTGATGTCCGTGATAAATGGCTTAAGTTCCAGGGGGCCGATCTGAAGGGTGTCTCGACCAAAAGGGACCACTGCAAAACCGATCAGTGCGGGAACGAGCACCAAAATCGGGGCCGCCGTAAAGATCAGCTTGTTCGCTCCCGCCGGAATAATATCTTCCTTAAAAAAGAGCTTCAAGCCATCGGCAATCGGCTGGAGCAGTCCATGCGGCCCGACCTCCATCGGCCCCATCCGATCCTGCATATCCCCCAATATTTTTCGCTCCGCATAGGTCAGATAGGCCACATGCAAAAGCACCACGCCCATCACCAGCCCAATCTGAAGCAATATCACCAGTATCTGTAACGCGAAATCCATCGTCTTTATCCTACTTGGGTCGGCTCAACCTTGGTGAGGTGAACCCTTCCCTGATTTCCATACGGGACATGTGTGGTGGGGTCCACAAAAAGGGGAAGAAGCCCCTTGACCTCCAACCCAAAATGCTCTGGCAAAAAGAGCCCGCCCGGCAACAATTTTTTACTCAATCTGACCTCAATCGGCCCTGCGGACCCTGATCCATTGGCCGAGACTGAAACCTGGTCCCCGTCCTTCACCCCCAACCGCTCCGCATCATCCGGATGGATCATCAGCGACTCCTTTGAGGAGAGCATCTGAAGCCCCGGGGCATGGGTGGACATCCGCCCAGAATGGAAAAGAAGCTGTCCCACCCGCAGGTCAAACCCGCCCTCGTCATGGGCCGGCAACACGGGGAATTCGGCATAGGACGGCTGACAGCTTTCCATGTAGGAGGTCATCTTCTCCTGAAGATCGGCGGGGCGTTCAGGCCAGCCCACGGGCATCGAGGAGGCAATCTCCCGATAAATTTCACCGGCGTTCTTGTAGTGAAAACCCGACAGACCCATTTTTTCGGCAATCGCCGCAAAGATTTGCCAGTCAGGCTTTGTCGATCCGATGGGATCGATTGCCTTGCGCACGGTGAGGACCATCCCCTCTTCATTGGTAAATGTTCCGTCTTTTTCGGCAAAACTACAGGAGGGAAGAATAACATGCGCCAACTCGGCCGTCTCTGAATCAAAGAGATCCTGACAGATGAGAAGATCCAACTTGGAAAGGGCCGCCCTGACCTCTTTTTGCGGGAGAGAGCGAAGGGGATTCTCCCCCACCAGGTAAAGGGCCTTGATCTCACCCGCTTGAGCGGCATCAATCATCTCCAAAAGGGTATTCCCTCGCGCCGCTGACGATTTGAGACCTGGAAGAAACTCCGGCACCCCACCCATCTCCACCGCGCCCTGCTCGTTGTTTTCCTCGGTCAGGGAGAGAATTCCGGATCCGGCCTTGCCCACCTGACCCGCCAGGATCGCGAGGTCAGAGAGCGCCATCACATTCGCATGGCCATTCTGGCCCCCCGTAATCGCACGACCCAGGATCAACATCCCCCGCTCGGCCCCGGCGTAGAGGGCCGCCACTTTTCGATAGGCCAACTCCGAGACACCCGTGGCCGATTCAATCTGCGAGAAAGAAATCCCGGACAAGGCGACTTTGATCTTTTCGGAAAACGCGGCGACCGAATCTTTCAGACTGGGCAACTCGCTAACGGCCTTCAATAACCCCGCAATCGCCACCCCTTCCGTGGCCGGCTTGATCTGAAGATGGTGTGCGGCCAATCGAGGGAGATGACTCCGATAGGGATCGCTCTGATCGCCGTAAGAATCGACACAGATGAGCTTCGCTCCAAAGCGGCGCACCGCCTCTTTGACTTTAATCGCCGCAATCGGATTTGTCTCGGTCATATCCCCCGCAAAAACCAGAACCACATCGGCGCAAACAACCCCCTCATACCGTGCCAGACGGGTGGTGCCAAAGGCGCGATGCAACGCCGAAACCGCATTGATATGGCCGTAACGGGCCGAACTGTCAATATGGGGCGTTCCGATCCCCTGGCGCATCAGCTTCTGAAAGAGATAGACCTCTTCATTGGTCACGCGTGCGGAAATGAGGCCTGCAATCGCCTGGGCCCCATATTTTGATTTCACAGCCGCCAGCCCGGAAGCCGCCTTATTGATCGCCATCTCCCAGGTCACCTGAAATTTCCCATTCGTCGGATGACGCAGGATCGGACGGGTCAAACGCTCCGGACTGTTGATGAACCCGTACCCAAAGTGGCCCCGGGCGCAGAGGTCCCCCTCATTTCTTCCGGTCCCCATCTCGGAGCTGACCCGGATCACCTGCTGGTCAATCGTCTCCAGGGTCAACTGACATCCATCTCCACAATAGGAACAGATCGTTTCGGTCTTTTTCACTTGCCAGGGCCGGTAGGTATACATGGAGAGCCGTGAGGTCAGCGCCCCCACCGGGCAGATCTGGATACAGCCCCCACAGAACTCACAATCCAGCGCATGATGGGCAAACCCCCCGACCTGGGTGGCCGAGCCCCGGTCAATAGAACCGAGGGCATTGACATCCAAAACCTCATCGCAATAGCGAACGCAGCGCAAGCAGGAGACACACCGGTTCATCTCTTTCTCAATCAGCGGCCCAAAATACTCCTTCGCAAAGACACGCTTCGCCTCGACAAACTGGCCCGAAGTCGGAGAATTCTTGTGGGCGAAGTCCTGAAGCTGGCACTCTCCCCCCTGGTCACACTCCGGGCAATCCAAGGGGTGATTTCCAAGGAGATAGGCCATGACCCCTTCCTGGGCCGCCTTCACCCGGGGGGTGTTCGACCAGACCACCATCCCCTCTGCGGCCAGCGTGCTGCAGGAGGTCTGGAGCTTGGCGACCTTCTCCACCTCGACGATGCACATCCGGCAGTTGGCGTCATATTTTAACTTGGGGTGATAGCAGAAGTGGGGGATCTCAACAGAGGCCTTCTTCGCCGCTTCGATGAGAAAGGTTCCCTTTTCGACCTCGATCTCCTGGCCGTTGAACTTAAGCCTGACATGATCTCCCACGGGACTCCCCTCTCTCGCCAACGTCTCGAACCCGATTCAAAAACCGGGTCAAAAAACCTGATAGAAAAACCGCCCTGCTGAACCTTTCTGATCGGTCAATGGGACATCGCCATGACCACGTTGGAACGAAACGGGCATTGCTTATTCCTGATATGCGCCTCGTACTCTTCCTTGAAATACTTGAGCGTCGATAAAACCGGAGCCACCTCGGCATCGCCAAAGGCGCAGACGGTCATCCCCTCAATGCGACGGGAGAGGGTCACCAACATTTCCAGATCTTCCATCTGCCCCTGTCCCGCCTCAATCCGTTGCAAAATTTTCAAAATCCAGGAACTTCCCTCCCGACAGGGGGTACACTTCCCGCACGACTCATGATGAAAAAATTCCAGGAGATTCATCGCAGCCCAGACCATGCAGGTGTCCTCATCCATCACGGTCACGCCCCCCGACCCAAGCATCGAGCCCGCCTGGGCAATCGACTCAAAATCCATCTTCACATCAAGGTGCGCCGGCGTAAAGAAGGCCGCCGAGGCCCCTCCCGGAATAATCGCTTTAATCTGCTTGTCACCACGAACGCCGCCCGCGTGCTCATAGATCATCTCCCGGAGGGTAATTCCAAGAGGCACCTCATAATTTCCGGGACGCTTCACATGCCCACTCACGGAGAAAATACGGGTCCCGGGACTCTTTTGGGTTCCGAACGATGCGTACCACTCCGGGCCCCGGTTGATAATGTAAGGAACATTGGCGAGGGTCTCAACATTGTTCACCACCGTCGGTTCCTGATAGAGACCATGAATGGCGGGAAAGGGCGGTTTACTCCTTGGCTTTCCACGCTTTCCTTCAATGGACTCCAACAGGGCCGTCTCTTCCCCGCAGATATAGGCCCCCGCCCCACGATGAAGAACCACGTCAAGGTCATAAGCACTTCCAAAAATACGCGCCCCAAAAAGGCCCGCTTCATACGCCTCGTCAATGGCCTTCTGGATCACCTTCGCGCCGAAGATAAACTCACCCCGGATGTAGATATACGCCCGTTTGGCGCCAATCGCATAAGAGGCGATCCCAATCCCCTCCAGCATCTGATGGGGGTCATTTTCAATCAACTGGCGATCTTTAAACGTCCCCGGCTCGCTCTCATCGGCATTGCAGCAAAGATAGCGTGGCCCCGGATAATCTTTCGGAATAAAGCCCCATTTCACCCCGGTGGGAAACCCCGCCCCACCCCGCCCACGCAGCCCCGACTTTTTTACCACGTCGATCACCTCGGCGGGCATCATTCCCTTGAGCACCTTCTCGAAGGCGGTATATCCCCCCACCTTACGGTAGTCGTCCAGGCTTCCCGTATAGCCTGGCTGTTCCATATTTTTAAACAAAATCTTTTCGTACGTTGGCATGAAAGGCCCCTGCTTTGGGTAGTGGTTAAAGTCCGTGCCCCTGTTAGTTCACCATTGGGATTTTAAAATTCCGGGTGGCCAGGGAGGACTTTCCCTCTTTTTTTAAATCTTCCAGGATTCGATCGACCTTCGCGGGGGTCAAGTACTCATAATAATCTTCGTTAATCTGCATCATCGGCCCGCTGCCGCAGGAGGCAAGGCACTCTACCAGCTTGAGAGAGAAAAGGCCATCGACCGTCACCTCCCCGATAGAAACACCCAATCGCAGCTTGAGGTGTTCAACCAGGTTCACCGCCCCGGCCAGGGCGCAGGAGAGGGTCTTGCAAACCTGAATGTGGAATTTCCCAACCGGCTTGAGATTGTACATGGTGTAAAAGGTGGCCACATCATAAACCTGAACCGGGGTTAAACCTAAAATATCAGCCACATCCATCATCGCGGGCTCCGAGAGGTACCCGATGTCACTTTGAGCCATCCAGAGCGCAGGCAAAAGGACGGAACGCCGGTCCGGATACTTCACAAATTGAGCCTCAATATCGGCCCGCGTCTGCTCCGAGAGCGCTTTTAACCTCATTATCGGTCGCACTCCCCCATGACAATGTCGTAGCTGCCGAAAATGGTCACAATATCGGCAATCATGTAGCCTCTCGCCATATGATCAAACGCCCCCATATGGATAAACGAGGGGGGCCGAATCCGAAACCGGTGGGGTTTATTCCCCCCGCAGCTCACAATGTAAAATCCCAACTCTCCCTTTGGGACCTCCGTTCCGCAATAGACCTCCCCTTCCGGCACGTCAAAACCACGCGTTGCAATCATAAAGTGATGGATCAGACTCTCCATGTCGGTCATGATTTTATCGCGAGGCGGGTAGGTCACCATCGGAAGATCAGCAAGGTAGGGACCCGTCGGCATCTGATCAAGACACTGCTTGATCATTTTGGCGCTCTGACGCATCTCTTCAATCCGAATCCAGTAACGGTCGTAGGTGTCGCCATTTCTCCCCAGCGGCACCTCCCACGAAAGCTTGTCATACACCCCGTAAGGCTCCGCCTTTCTCACGTCGTAATTAACCCCGGAACCCCTGAGCGTGGGTCCGGTCAGGCCAAAGTTTACCGCGTCTTCAGCGGAGATGACCGCGACGTTTTTCGTCCGGCTCATCCAGATACGGTTGGTTTCCAAAAGGGTGTTGTACTCATCCACCTTGTCGGGAAAGGTCTCAAGAAATTGATAAAGCCGCTCGGTAATCTCTGGCGTAATGTCCCGGTCCACGCCCCCAATGCGGTAATAACTCATCGTCAAACGGGCACCGCAGAGCAGCTCAAAGAGATCAAGCAAAACCTCTCGTTCCCGGAAGGTGTAGAAAAAAACGGTCATCGCGCCAATGTCTAATGCCTGCGTTCCAAGCCAGAAGAGATGCCCGGAAACGCGCATCATCTCCGCAACAAGGGTGCGAATATACTCCGCCCGTTCAGGCACCTGCACTTGCAGGAGCTTTTCCACCGTACGGACAAAGGCATAGTTGTTCGTCATGGAACAAACATAGTCCAGCCGATCGGTCAACGGAATAATCTGTGGATAGGTTGCGTTCTCGGAGAGTTTTTCGACCCCGCGGTGGAGATAGCCGAGATGGGGGGTTGCCTTCTTGATGGTCTCTCCCTCCAACTCCAGCACGACCCGCAAGACGCCATGGGTTGCAGGATGTTGCGGCCCCATGTTGAGGAGCATTTCCTCCACCCGTTTTTGGGGAGCGGCTAAGACCTCCTCCTCAAAATCATCGTAATCGTCTCGACCCAGAGAAGCCAGGCGCTCCTCAAACTCTTTCATGGCTATTTCCCCTCCTGGATAAATTCAAACCGGTCCCGCCACCCCTTCCCCTCCACCGGGAAATCTTTCCGAAGCGGGAACCCTTCATCGTAATCTTCCGTCATGAGGATACGCCGCAGATCGGGGTGATTGTTGAACCGGATCCCCATCATGTCGTACACCTCGCGTTCTAAAAAGTTCGCCCCCTTCCAAATACCGGTGACAGAATCAATGGTGCAATCCTCTTCGGGAACACGGGCCTTCACGCGAATCCGATGATTTTTCTTGATGGAATAGAAGTGATAAACCACCTCAAAGCGGGGCACTTCATTGGGAAAATCAACCGAGGCGACGTCGGTGAGATGATCGAAGTTAAAATACGGATCATCATGGAGCCCCCGGCAAACATCGACAATAAATTGCCGCCGAACCACCAGGGTCAACTCACCAAAGGCCTCGGACACCGAGATAACGGCTTGAGGAAACTCGGCCCTAATTTTTTCTGGATCCGGATACATCAACCCACCCCCCCTGCATACCGACAGGGAATTTACCACACCATTTTGACGGGGACGATTCAGATCGTAAAAACCTTCTCGCGCATGATCTTTTCCTGGAGCTGCAATATCCCGGCAAAAAGCGCCTCTGGGCGAGGCGGGCACCCCGGGACATAAACATCCACCGGGACAAATCGATCTACCCCTTGAACCACGCTGTAGCTGTTATAGATATTTCCAGACGTCGCGCAGGACCCCATCGACAAAACATAACGGGGCTCTGGCATCTGATCATAAATCCGGCGGATGACGGGCGCCATCTTCCGGCAGACCGTGCCGGCGACAATCATCAGATCGGACTGCCGGGGAGACGCGCGAAAGACCCCGGCGCCAAACCGATCGATATCGTACCGGGAAGAAACCGAGGCGATCATCTCAATGGCGCAGCAGGCCAATCCAAAGGTCATCGGCCAGAGGGCCGACTTTCTGGCCCACCCCACCAGAGAATCGAGCGACGTTGTGACGATATTCGCCTCGAACTGCCGATCCATCAGTCCCATTCAAGTGCCCCCCGTTTCCACGCATAAAAATAACCCACAAAAAGGATCCCCAGAAAAACCATCATGGAAATCAGCGCGCCCACGCCAAGCTTGTTAAAGACAACCGCCCAAGGATAAAGAAAAACCACTTCAATATCAAAAACAACAAACAGCATGGCGATTAAATAGTACCGAAGGGGGAAGCTCTGTCTGGCGTCGGTTAACGGGTCAATTCCGCTTTCATAGGGAAGGAGTTTTTCACGGTAAGGTTTCCTGGGCCGAACGACATACCCGGCGACAATCGTGACCACGCCAAATCCCAAGGCAATAAAAATAAAGACCAATATCGGAAGGTAGTGGTCAGGCAAAAGACCTGTTGGCATGACACTCTCTGCCCCGTGAGAAAACAACGGGCGGGATCATAAGATATTAAAAAAAACCTGTCAATAGCGTTGGGTCAGTGCGATCTGGGATGGCATCTGGGAGGGTATCGGGGAGGACAAAAATCCGTTTTTGACACCCCCGATAAAGCGCCAGGCAAGAAGTTGCAAGATCCATCCAGGCATGTTACATCTATCCACCCAAGTTCAGGACGAACGTGAGAGATGCTTAGCGCTTTACCCAACGAGAACAGACCCCTCCCGCTCGTCTTACGCCCTTGGCATCAGGCCCGGGGGGCACACTGGACCGCTTACGGATCATGGGCGCTCTGGGATCTCCCGGAGCACTACGGCAATCCCCTCAAGGAATATCAGGCCGTTCGGGAAGGGGTGGGCATTGCCGATCTCTCATTTCAGAGAAGCCTCCAGGTTCACGGCGAAGAACGGGTGCCTTTCCTTCAGAAGATTTTAAGTAACGACCTCGCAGCGTCCTCCCCCACGTGTGGCTTACACAGCCTCCTCTTAACCGCCAAGGGGAAGATGCTTGCGGACATTCATCTCTACGCGCTCGAGGCGTCCATCTTCATCGAAATGGAGGGGATCGATCCGCAGGCCCTCCATCAAACGCTAATGCGGTACCGGCTGCGCTCCAAGGTCGGTATCGACCTCGCCCCGTGGGGCAAGGTCTTAATTGCCGGTCCCCATGCGAGTCAAGTTGTCGGAGCCCTCTTGCAGGACAGTTCGCCTCCACGCGGGGAAAATACCTTCTTAAGAAAAGAGGTGGCAGGTCACGCCATTCTCTGTATTCAACGCTCGCTCACCGGAGAGACGGATTACCTTCTTATGATTCCACCCGATGGGCTTTTGGCCGTCTGGGACAAACTATGGGATACGGCAGCCCCACTCCAGGCCACACCGATCGGTCAAGTCGCCCTGGAAATTGCAAGAATTGAACAGGGAAGACCGCAGTATGGCGTGGACATGGACGAAGAAACGCTCCCCATTGAGGCAGGACTTGAGGCCGCCATCAGCTATGATAAAGGCTGCTATCCCGGTCAAGAGGTCATGGCACGCATTCGCACCTACGGCCATGTCAATAAACACCTTGTCGGCTTAAAAATCGAAGGGGAGGGTCTCCCTCACGGCAAGGATAAAATCTTTGTGGATGACCGAGAGGTCGGATGGATTACATGTGCCACACAATCCCCCCACCTGAAACAGGGCATCGCAATCGGTTATCTTCGTCGGGAGGCGGCCACTCCAGGAAAGCATGTTGAGGTAAAGAGCGAGGGGGGGGCTAAGCGTGCCATCGTAACCCCCCTGCCTTTTTATCAGTCCGAACGTCCCTAACCCCCCCGTTAACAAGGAGGTCATCTCGTGTCGAAAACAAAAGACGATGTCATTTTATTGGAGTTTTCAATGTCCCCCCTAAGCAAAGGGGAGAGCGTGGGAGATTATGTCTCACGTTCCCTGGAAATCATCGACAAAAGCAATCTCCCCTATCGCTTAAACCCGATGGGAACGGTCATTGAAGGCCCCTGGGATGAGGTGCTTGGCGTGGTCAAAGCCTGTTGGGAGAGGATGAGTCAAGACTGTGACCGTGTCTCGACGATTGTCAAAATTGATTATCGAAAAGGGAAAACGGGCCGGCTTGAAAGTAAGGTTCAAAGCGTGGAGAAGACCCTGGGACGTAAACTAAAGACCTGACCGCGCCACCCCTTATTCAGATTGCTAAGGCTCTTTGGCGTTTCAAGTGGCAAACAAGGGAAAGACCCATGACAATTCCCCCAGTAATTCAGTAATTCCCCCTTAATAAAGGGGGGCAGGGGGGTTGTAGGCGGAGGAGAGGGGGTTGTTAAAAAAAACCTGATTCTGGTCGCTATTCAGAATGAGATTGTGGAGATTGAGAACACACAACCCCCTCGCCCCCTTTTCTAAGGGGGAATGATCCGCTTGAAACTACAACGAGCCATTGCTAATCTTTTGGCTAATCTTTTGGCTACTCTTTTGCTAATCTTTCTTTAGGTATTTTAGAAACTCTGTGTCAGAGCTGGTGATCAATGTCGTGTTGGTGCCCTGCATGGATTTTTTATACGCCTCCATCGAGCGGGTAAATTCAAAAAAACCAGGGTCCTGACTGTACGCCTCCGCATAGACTCGAAAAGCGGTTGCATCCCCCTTTCCCATCGTTTCCTGGGCCGTTTTATACGCCTCGGCGAGGAGAATCTCCCGCTCCTTTTCAGACTTGGACCGAATTTTCTGGGCCTCTTCCTCTCCTTCGGAACGGTAGCGTTTCGCCTCACGCTCCCGTTCGGCCTGCATCCTCGCATAGACCGCCTTCTCATTCTCCACAGGAAGCTCCGCCCGTTTGATTCGGACATCAAGCACCGCCAGGCCATATTCCGCAGCCTTGGCAGTGCTTGCCTTGGTGACAATCTCCATGATCTCCGCCCGTGCCCCGGAAACAATCTCGGTTAAGTCTTTCGTGCCGAGATCAACCCGAAGCTCCGAATAGATAATGTCATCAAGACGGGACTGCGCCCCAGATTCATCTCGAACCGACTGATAGAACTTCAGCGGATCAATAATGCGCCACTTGGCAAAATTATCCACCACCAAGGTTTTTTTATCCCGGGTAATGATTTCCCGCGTCGAGGCTTCGTAATGGCGAACCCGGTTGTCAAAAATAATGACATCCTGCATGAATGGGATTTTCATATGAAGCCCGGGCGCGGTGAGGGTTCGAACCGGCTTGCCTAATTCAATCACGATGGCGACAGCCGTCTGATCCACAACAAAAAATGCGCTCATCACCAGCAGGAATGTCACAAAAGCAATCAGGAGCGTGCCAAAAGTTTTATTGCTCATTTTTCACCTCCACCTGATCTCAACGCCTTGAGAGGCAGGTAAGGGAGCACCCGTTCCCCCCCCTTTCCATCCAGGATCACCTTATCCACCCCGGAGAAAACCTCTTCCATCGTCTCGATATAGATTCGTTTTCGGATCACCTCCCGCCCCTTCCGATATTCAGCCAGAGACTGCAAGAAGCGACTCGCCTCCCCCTCTGCCCGCTTGATACGCGCCTGGGCATACCCTTGGGCACGATTGACATTTTGGGCCGCTTCTCCCTGGGCCTTGGGAATAATATCATTCTGATAGCTCTGGGACTGATTGATCAGTTTTTCCTTGTCCTCTCGGGCGGAAGCGACATCTTTGAACGCCTCGGAAACCGGTTCCGGTGGACGAACATCCTGGAGCTGAACCGCCACAATCTGGACCCCCGCCTTGTAATCATCCAGAGTTTTCTGGAGCAGCACCATCGTTTCTTCCTGAATCATCGCCTTACCTGTCGTCAGCACTTCATCGATCTTGTTCTTCCCGATCACCTCACGCATCGCAGCCTCCGCCGAGGCCTTAACGGTTGGCTCAACCAGGTCAAGGTGAAAGAGATACGCCATGGCATCTTTAATGCGGTATTGAATGATGAACTCAATCGAGACGATATTCTCATCCCCCGTGAGCATCAGGGCCTCTTCCGTCATGGGACGATACTGTGCCGGCGGGCCAATATCAATCGTGCGAAACCCGATTTCAGCCCGATGGACCTTCGTGACCTTGGGACGCAGGACCTCTTCAATCGGGGCAGGAAAGTGATAATGCGGGCCCGGTTCAGTCACGCGAGAAACCGCCCCAAAACGCTTCACCACCCCCACCTCGTCGGGCTGGACAATATAGACCCCGGTCATCAGCCAGAAGACAAAAATCAAGCCCGCGATGAGCCCCGCTTTTGGCAGAAGCGTCTTCAGAAAAAGACGTAACTGGGAGAAAAGATCTTCTAAATCAAGCTGGCCCTGATTCGGATACTGGGGTTCAAATGGCACGATCTACTCCTTTCAGAGGGGGAATGGCTACCCTCCCGCTTCTCTTTTTTCAAAGGCCGAAACACACGCCCGACCACAAAAATAATAGGTTTTTCCTTGATGCCGATATTCGGTCGCCTTAGACCGCGCCAGATAGGTATGACAAATCGGATCTTCCACCAAATCAACGCCTTGGGTCGGCGTCCGTAACGTAAAGAGTTTCTTGAAAACAAAAACCGCATACCCCAACAGGGCAACGCCAAAAAGAATCCGTGCGATCAAGATCAATATCCGCATCACACCCCCTTCAAACAGAAGGGCGGGGGAGGGAGACTCCCTCCCCCATGTTCACCCCCTGGCATTGAAGTTTATTTCGCGGCAAACTCAAACGCCGCCGAAGCGGTCCCCTTGGCTACAACCTCGATTTCTTTCTTTTGGAAGCCTAACGTCGGGTGCCATGCCTTCAACTCATACTTTCCCGGGGGAACGTCACCCAGGGTAAATTTCCCCTCGTCATCAACAATGGCGTAATAGGGATTGGAAATGGGCAGAAACCAAGCATTCATGTAGTTGTGCTGATCGCACTCCACCTTCATGAAGCTATCTTCCTTCTTGAAGTAGATCGGCTTGATCAGCTCTTTGATCACCTGCCCTTTTGCAGGAAGCGGCTTGTTAAAGATCGTCACACTTTGGACCCCCTTGATTTCGTACGCATGGGGATTGTGCAACACCCCCGCAGCCGTTTTCGGATCGCTCGGATCCGCATCGTTATTCGTGACCCGGAGTTCCGTCTTTTTCATCACAACGCCAACGGCCTTGGAGGCCCCGCCCTGTACGAGAAAACGGCAAGTGTCCGTCACCACATCCGTACCCGCGAACTTGAAGGCCTTCCCCTTTTCAATCTTCTCGATATAAACGATTGCGTCGGCCAATCCCCCTCCCTTAACCTTGACATCCTGACGAATCCTGTTCCCTTTTCCATCGGAGTCGGCATGGCTGCAGAAATTCTCCTGGGTAAACTTAGAGAAGGCAAAGGTCGCAGGGGCAGGCTGGGCCCCCTTGAAGGAGACCTTTCCGACAATCGATCCGCCATCGGCCACTGGTGCTTCCACATAGTCAGCCAAGGCCATGGAGGTTAAAAAAAAGCCACCCATCA
>CAYRGU010000121.1:0-3475 GCA_964423845.1 uncultured Nitrospirota bacterium | reverse complement strand
TGGCTGACCCCTCCTGTCACCCGACGCCTGTTTCTGAAAATGGCGGGGGTAGGCACCGTCATGATGACGGCATTCCCCGGCTGCTCTCTCTTGGGAGAAGGACATCTTTTAGCCCAAGAGTGGCGTAAATCGGTCTGCCGGTTTTGCGGCGTGGGGTGCGGAGTTATGGTGGGCCTTCGTAATGGCAAGATAGTCGAGATCAAGGGGGATGAACTGGCCCATAACCGAGGGATGCTCTGCGTAAAAGGCTCTTTGCTGTCCGAACTTCCTACACTTCCGGGCCGTCTGCTCTATCCGATGATCCGAAAAAATGGACAGTTGGAGAGGGCATCCTGGGAGGAGGTGATGACGCGTGTCGCTCAAGAATTCGCCTTGACCCTTCGCGACCATGGCCCTAAGTCGGTCGCCTTCTACGGCTCCGGCCAGCTCTTAACCGAAGAGAGCTATACGGCAAACAAGCTCTTCAAGGTTGGCCTTCGGTCGAACAACGTGGAGGGAAATCCGCGGCTTTGTATGGCAAGCGCCGCAATGGGCTACGTCCAGACCTTCGGAAAGGATGAGCCGATGGGGTGTTATGAAGATATAGATCGTGCCACCTGTTTCTTCCTTATCGGCGCCAATCCCTATGAGTGCCATCCGGTTCTTTTTGAGCGGATACTCCTGCGCAAGCGGCAGAACAGGAATGTTAAACTGATCGTCGTGGATCCTCGACGCACACAGACCGCAGCCTATGCCGACCATTTTGTCCAGCCGATCCCCGGAACCGATCTCCTCCTTTTAAATGCCATGGCCCATGTGATAATGGAGGATGGGCTGATGGATCAAGGCTTTGTCGCCGAGCATTGCAAATTCGTGGGTGAAAAGGGGCCGACGGAGATCGAAGGGTATCGCGCCTTTCTTGCCGACTATACGCCGGAGAAGGTGGCGATAGAGATGGGGATCGCGGCCTCCCAGATTCGGGAGATTGCCTATCTCTTTGCAAAATCAGAGGCAACGATGTCGCTCTGGACAATGGGGATCAACCAGCGGACACAGGGGGTTTTTCTGAACAATGCCCTTCACAATCTCCATCTGATCACAGGACAGATTTGCCGGCCAGGAGCAACCCCGCTTTCCCTCACCGGCCAGGGGAACGCCTGCGGGGGGGTGCGGGATGCGGGGGCCCTTGCCCATCTGTTGCCGGGAGGGCGGTCAATTGCCAATCCAGATCATCGGGCAGAGGTCGAAAGGCTCTGGGGAGTTTCCCCTGGGACGATTGCCCCTGATCCGGGACTCCATACGATAGAGCTGTTTAAGGCAATGGGAGATGGCCGGGTTCGGGCAGTTCTCATCATGGGGAGCAATCCGATGCAGACCCTTCCCAATCTAAACACCGTCCGAAAGGAGAGGTGTTTTATTGTTGTGGCCGAGCCGTTTGAAGATGCCCAAACCCTTGAGATAGCCGATGTCGTTCTTCCAGCCGCGCTCTGGGTGGAGAAGGAGGGGGTCTATGGACAAACCGAGCGGCGTTACCAGCTTTTGGAGAAACTGGCCGATCCCCCGGGAGAGGCCCGCTCCGATCTTGAAATCCTGGTTGACCTTGCAAAGCGATTAGGAAAAGAAAAAGTCATCACCGCCCATACCCCGGAAACGGTATGGAAGGAGTGGAGTGCAATGTCGGGTACGAGCAAGTACAATTTCAGAGGGATCACCTATGCGCGGCTCAAAAAAGAACGGGGGTTGCAATGGCCCTGCCCATCGGAGGATCACCCTGGGACAAAACGGCGGTTCGTTGGAGGCGATGATCCCATGGTGACCCCTGGAAAAAAGATTGAATTTTATGGGCATCCAGATAAGAAGGCGATTATCTTTCTTCGGCCCTATGTTCCCTCTCCCCAGCGGCCTTCGGCAACGTTTCCACTGCTTCTGACCACCGGGCGGGTGTTGGAACAATGGCACACCGGGACAATGACCGACAAGATCAAAGAGCTCTCACAGGCGAGTGGGCGGGGAAGGGTTACGATCAACCTACAGGATGCCCACCGCCACGGTATTGTCACCGGTGACAGGGTGAAGGTCTCCTCGGAGTTTGGGAGTTTGGTTCTACAGGCGGTGGTTTCCAACTCCCCCAAGGCTGGTGTTTGTTTCGCGACGTTTTTTGATTCGAAGATTTTGATTAACCGGGTGGTCTCCCCCTATTTCGATCCGTTCTCCAAACAGCCGGAGTTCAAGGTGACGGCCGTAGGGATAGAGAAGGTGCAGTAGATCGGTGCGTTAGAGAGCTATGGACGTTATAACCGCTGTTAAAATATTCGGGACTCTCCTCATCCTTTTCGGTGTGGCACTCTGTCTGGTGATGCGCTTTGGAATGGCGTATCATTCGATACCCTATAAGTGGCTTGCCCCTATTACCGTTCTGGTTGTTCCCCTTGCCGTCGTGGTGATGGGGAATTACCATGTCTTTGAGGGGACACAGGAGGTGTCAAGCTGCCTCCGTTGCCATGTGATGCTCCCGATGGCCAACGACATGAAAGACCCCAACAGCATGACCCTTGCCGCACGGCACTATAAAAACAGGTGGATTGCAACCAAGCAGTGTTTTACCTGCCATGCGGACTATGGCTTCAACGGGGCCATCAAGGCCAAGATAGACGGCTTTCGCCATCTCGTTAAATATACCCTGGGGACGTATGAAGAGCCGATCCGATTCAGGGGGCGATTCAACAACGACAACTGTCTACAGTGTCACCGCGAGACCTCCCTATTTAAGGGGGTTACAAGCCACCAAACAATCCTTGCGCGATTGGAAGAGAATCGGATCAACTGCACTCATTGTCATGGTTTTCCGCATCCCACCTCGCTGGAGCGGACGCCGGGGACAGCACGATATGAAGAGTTACATAAAAGTCAGTAAGACGCTCTTGATTCTGATTGCCTATCTGGTGAGCGGATGGTTTATCCTGGACCCGGCCCCGCTTCCGATGGCCTTCTTTGTCTTTGTGGCCCAGCCCTTGTTCTTGTTAGCGGCCATTTTGTACCTGATCGAGATTCTGCTGGAGTTAAGACAGCACGGGATCCTTTAGGATGCTCGAAGAAACCTTATCCTGCCCATTTATAGATTTCTTATTTTCGGCTATACTGTAGCGTAGTTAAAGATGACCAACAATATCCAAATATTTCTTGCCGCACTAGAGCCATTTAAACATCTCCCGATGGCCAGTGCGCTGCGTCTTGCCCAAGCTGCGGAAGAGATGCAATATGCCAAAGGAGAGACGCTCTTTCGGGAAGGCGAGTTGTGCGATGCAGTCTGGGTGGTTAAGACGGACCGCATCCATCTGATGCGGTTTCTTGCAGAGGGAAAAGTCGTAACGACCTGTGTCATGACGCCGGGGGAACTATTCTGTTGTCTCCCTGCGATGGATCGAAAGGAGTATCCAGTAGACGCAGTGGCCGCCGAGAAGAGCACGGTAATCCGCATTGCTTTGGAAACATTTCA
>CAYRGU010000120.1:0-9892 GCA_964423845.1 uncultured Nitrospirota bacterium | reverse complement strand
CTGCGACCGAGAAATTGTCGATGCAGCGCATCCTGGAGAGTCCTTTTGTCCACGCTGACGAGACGCTCATCAACATCCAGGGGACTAATCATTATGTCTGGGTGTTCACCAACGGAAAGCACGTCGTCTTCAGAATGACTGAGACGCGAGAGGCGACTATTGTCCATGAGTTTTTGTCTGACTATAAGGGCGTGCTGATTTCCGATTTCTATGGGGGCTACGATGCCGTCACCTGCAGACAACAAAAGTGTTTGGTCCACCTCATCCGAGATCTCAACAGTGACCTTTGGAATGATCCCTACAACCGAGCATATGAAGCATTTGTCAGTGAGGTGAAGAAGCTGCTGGTACCCATCTTTGAGGCGGAGGAGCAATACGGGTTAAAGAGATGGCACCTCAGCAAATTCAGCAAGTCTGTCGACCGATTCTATCGGGAGAATATTGACAAGGCACCCAGCAATTGTGAGTTGATCGCCACATATCAAAAACGTTTTCAACGCTATAGAGACAGCCTGTTCACTTTTCTCGAGTTAGACGGCATCCCTTGGCACAACAACACAGCAGAAAATGCCATCAGGCATCTTGCGGTGCAAAGGAAGATCTCCGGGACGTTTTTCAAAAAGGTCGCCCCCCAATACCTGCTGTTGCTTGGGATCGCACAAACCTGTAGGTTCCAAGACAAATCGCTCCTCAAGTTCTTTTTATCTGACGAGATCGATATCGACAAATTCAAAGCAGCCAAGCGTATAAAGATATCATCCCTTATTGGCCAGTCAAAAGACATTAGCGGAGACGACCCAAGTCCCCTCGAAGCTTAGCCGAACAAGGGTTTGCAGCCGACTGCCTCCAGCCTACGCTCGTTCCTCGCTGCGGCTTCTGGCAGCGGCTGAAACCTGGCGTTAGCTGTCAACAACGGAAAAACCATACATGGCGATACCTGATTATCAGTCAATCATGCTTCCCTTGCTTCGTTTCGCTACAGACGGAAGCGAACATTCGTCGCGGGGAGCAATCGAGGGCTTGTCCAAACAGTTCGGGCTTACGGACGCAGAAAAGAATGAACTATTGCCGAGCGGACAACAGCCAAGATTCGACAACCGTGTTGCTTGGGCACGGTCATATATGAGTAAGGCGGCTCTCTTGGAGTCAACGCGGCGCGGGCACTTCCGCATAACCCAACGGGGTCTGGAAGTCCTGTCCAAGAATCCGACCGAAATCAATGTGAAATTTCTGGAGAAATTTCCCGAGTTCATAGAGTTCAGAGCAAAACATAGAGAACGGGAAGAAACCACAGAATCTACCGAAATAGAAACCCTCCAAACGCCATTCGAGCTTCTGGAAACTGCGTATCAGAAACTACGCGAAGATCTCTCGGTTGAGCTTCTGAAATCCGTAACGGAATGCTCCCCATCTTTTTTCGAGCGCCTCGTTATAGACGTTCTCGTAAAAATGGGCTATGGCGGTTCCCGGAAAGAAGCCGGAAAGGCCATTGGCCGCAGTGGCGACGAAGGCATTGACGGCATCATTAACGAAGACTGGCTTGGTCTTGATGTCATCTACATTCAAGCCAAGCGTTGGCAGGCTACAATCGGGCGCCCTGAAATCCAAAAGTTTGCGGGGGCCCTGCAAGGGCACCGCGCGAAGAAAGGAATCTTTATCACCACTTCCGATTTCAGCCGCGAAGCCGAGGATTATGTCGCAAAAATTGATTCCAAGATCGTGCTCATAGACGGTGAGCAGTTATCCCAACTCATGATTGACCATAATGTTGGGGTTGCTCCGGTCACATCGTATGAAACGAAGAAAATCGACAGTGATTACTTTATTGAGGGATAAAACGGCTAACAATGCGTTTCAGCAGACGCGCAGAGATCGGGGCATTTTTATTCGGTGTCGGTGTGCGCGCCGCTGAACTTGGTCGTTCGGCACAAGACAGACGCGTGAATGATGATTCGCGGCAACGCCTTGAAAAATGCCGTTCTATTGGGTTTGGCAGGCGCTGTGTCGTGTCTTCTCTCGAAGGAGGTAGGCCGTGGCAGAATCGACTGCCTGTGGGAACTGTGGTGAACCGCTCACCGAGCCGGATAGCACTCCTGTCGAGAATCGCCAGCCCTGCCCGAAATGCGGTTCGACCCGCCGGAACTTCTCGGTCGAGATGACGGCTTCGATCAGCGTTTCAGCAAGCTGTACCGCTGCCGTGATCACCTACCCGAAGGCGCTGCTCACCATCGCCCAGAGCCTGATCGACCAGGGACACTTCAACATTGCCATCGTGACCTCCCACATGGCGTGCGAGGTTGCCGCGGAGCGTGCGTTTGACGCTGCGTACGCGGCCAAGAAGCTGGAACCGCTGGGCGAAGCCGTAGACGGCCTGCTGAACGGGCACAACCTCTGGAACGAGAAGCACCGCAAGCTATACAACGCGCTCACTGGAACCGAGCTTGAGAAGCAGTCGTTCTGGCCCCAGTTCGAGAACGCTTCAAAGAAACGGAACTCGATAGTCCACAAGGGTGGGCAGTCGAATAAGATGGAGGCTGAGGCCGCCTTGCAGGCGGCCAAAGACCTGATAACACACTTGAAGCAGATGTGAAATGAATACGACGCGGTACGGGTCGAGGTCATCGTGTAAATGGGTCAGGCATGGTTGCGGCTGGGCAATGCTGCAAATTCTAACGGGTGGGATCCCGTCCTGGAAACCGCTATCCACGGGCCAGGTATTGAGCCTTGCAGGTGCGCGGGTAACCGGGTGCTTGATGCGTAGGCGCGAAAGCAGGCGAGGAGCAATGACGGGGTCAGTGACGGGGTCAGGCATGCCTTATTGACTTATTCAGCGGACGCGTAAAAAGCGCGCGCCGCTGAACTTGGTCGTTCTCGATCTCCCCAATCTCATTCTGAATAGCGACCAAAATCAGGATTTTTAACAACCCCCCCGCCTACAACCCCCCGGGCCCCCGGTGTTAAGGGGGAATGGCTGTGGGGATTGTCGTGGGTCTTTCCCTTGTTTCCCACTTGGAACGCCAGAGAGACTGAATCAATGCGTTTGTATTTTCAGGTTGTTGAAAAAGTCCCTACATCGTTTTTTTTCAGTTGATCTGGGCCTTTTGAAGTTGCCCGCTGTAATCCCGGTAGATCACCTTCCACTTCGTGTACAGATCAAGTGCCCCCCCTCGGCCTCCCGCCTCGCGCGGACCCAGACCGGTGTTTTTGGTCCCGCCAAAGGGGAGTTGAATCTCTGCCCCAATGGTTGCCGCGTTGATATAGACCAGACCGGAATCCAGGTCTCGTTCGGCAATGGCCGTATTGTTGATATCCTGTGTATAGATGGCCGAGGAGAGCCCAAACGGGGTGTCATTGGCCAGCGCAATCGCCTCGTGTAGATTTTTGGTCCGAAGGAGAACCACCACGGGGCCAAAAATTTCCTCCTTCGCAATCCGCATGGAAGGGGTAACCTCCACAAAAACAGTCGGTTGAATAAAATAGCCCCGGGCGCATTTTCCTTTTTTATACGCCTTTCCCCCAAGCACCAGCCGGGCCCCCTCCTTTTGGCCGATTTCAATATAATTTAAGACCTTTTCATACTGTGCCTGACTGACCACCGGACCGACATCCACATTTTTACTGACGCCGGGTCCAAGCCTTAGCGCGGCGGCCCTTGCGACAAATCGCGTGACGAAACGGTCGAAGATCTTTTCATGGACAATCAGTCGGCTGGCTGCGGTGCAACGTTGCCCACTGGTGCCAAAGCCGCCCCAGATTGCCCCCTCAATGGCCAGGTCTAAATTGGCATCTTCCATGATAATGATCGGATTCTTTCCACCCGTCTCCATGGCGTAATGCTTCTGCGCCGCAGCGGCGATACCGGCAAGTTTTACCCCGACGGCGTTTGATCCCGTGAATGAAATCGCGTCAATGTCTGGATGCCGCGCCAACGGCTCTCCCACTGTTTCTCCAAAACCATGGACGAGGTTCAGCACCCCAGGCGGCAGGCCCGCCTCATGGAGGACTTCGACAAAACGAGTCGCGCAAACCGGGGTTTCTTCCGCCGGCTTGAAAACGGCGGTGTTCCCGGCGATCAGGGCGGACGTGATCTTCCATGAAGGAATGGCCACTGGAAAGTTCCAGGGGGTGATCAGGGCGAAAACGCCTACCGGGACGCGGATGGACTTTGCATCTTTATTGGGAAGCTCCGAGGGGCGGGTCTCTCCGCTTAAACGCCGTCCTTCTCCGGCCATGTAGTAGGTCATGTCAATCGCTTCTTGAATATCTCCCAGCGCCTCTGGCAGGACCTTTCCCATTTCCCGGGCCACCAGTTCTCCTAATTCAGTTTTGCGTTTGACCAGAAGCTCTGCGGCCCGATAAAGAATCTCCCCCCGTTTTGGGGCTGGCAGGGCCGCCCAGGCGGGATAGGCCCGCCGCGCTGCGGTCACGGCCAACGCAACATCGGTTGCATCCGAGTCTGGCGCAATCCCGACCACGTCACGGGGATCTGCCGGGTTGATGCTCTTAAAGCGGTTACGCCCTGTCGCATCGATCCAGATTCCATTAATGTAGTTTTTTATACGTGTGACCATGATTACCTCCTGATTATAAAATGGTCATATCCATCAGCAGAAAGAAGCGGGAAAATAGTTCCCCAATCAGCACCATCAGCATCGCAATGTACAAAAGACCCGTTGCGGCCATTGTGGATCGTAATTGCACCGTCTTAAGGATCATCGGTGCCAGAATCATCGGACCCATGATGCCAATGAGGAGGCGAATCCAAAGATAGACGCCTTCAAAACTGTTGAGGAGAAGGGCCTCCCTGAATCGGGGGAGAGAGGAGACCGCGAGCAGATTCGCAAGCGCCAGCCCCCCCGCGATAAAAATCAGGATCATGAAAATTTTGACAAGATATTGAAGCGGGACAATGGATAACGAGGGCTGTGTTAAATAGCTGTGTCCCAGCATCATGGCGAGAACCCCTGCCCCAAGAAGCAGCCCCGAGTTAAGAAAATAAACGGAGAGAGAGAGAACCCTGAATGACGAGGCGACCGGTGGGAGGTAGTAGGTAACGCTGATCAACATGCCGACGCCGCCAAGCAGCGACGCAGCAAAAAGGAGGGGGCGACTGGAATAGGGGTGGCGAAACCAGAGCCGGAGGTTATAGAGGAGGAGGACGAAACCAAAGAGGGAGAAAAAAATAAGAAAATAACCGATGACGGGGGGATGCCAGATGGAAGAAGGCCGGGGGAAGAGGGCCAGACCAGACAGCAAGGCAATCAGGAAAATCAGGCCGTTGGTCCTGAAAAAGCCCAGGCCGACCCCTTCCAGAGAACGAAGCGACAGCAAGAAGGTTCCCCCGACCGCCAGTTGTCCAAACACCAGAAATGCGATCTCCTGAATTCGCGACACGTTCAGCCCGCGACCAGGGGGGAACCATGATGATGAACCATCAGCCATTGGTTGTTATATTTCTCAAAGATATTTGTGGAGACCACTTTGCCTTCAATCCATCCCTCCGAGGTCTGTGTGGAGATAGACTCCAGACAGAGGAGGATCGCGGAGCGGTCATACAGTTTAATATCAATGGGACTCACCGAGAATCGAAGGGCCTGGGTGTTATTGAAGATGAGCACCCAGCTATCCCGAATGGCGCACCAGCCAGCCCGTGCGTCCCAGCCAGGGTGAATGCACTTGATATGATCTTCCCGGCTCCAGATGGCATCCATCGCCTGAATGTCTAATTTTTCAAAGGCGCAATAAAAGGCCTGATTGGCGCGTTTAACGGCTTCCTTCTCGTCTTCTTCCATGGACTTCCTCCAGATATTCTGAAATTTCGCGTTCGATACGTTCGGGCTCCCACCCCAACGCCTTGCCCATCTGTTGCGAGACCTGTCCCAGCAGAGCGGCATCACTCTTAAAAGGCCCCCGGGCGAGGGAGGTTCGCCGCTGCATGAAGTCGGACAGTCGCACGGCCATTTCATGCTGGACAGCGTAGTGAACTTCAGCCAGGATCGGAAAGCCTGCCGGGGTTAAGGGGGAGAACAGTTGCGGATCTTCCTTGGCCAGTGCCAGCACCGCGTCATACTTTGTTCCGTACGCGTTAATCAAGTGGACCAGCAAGGCATCCCCCACCGGATAACGCGCCTTCGCCTCGGGGATCACGCCAGACTGATACGTCTCCACAGCGCCCATCTCTCCGCCATACAGGACCGGATCCCTTGAGGGTCTTTTACGAGTCGATACGCCGGACAGTTTTTTTAAGATCTCCGCCACGCCCTGCAGCGCGGTCTTTCGAAACAAGGTATATTTCCCGCCCAGTAACGCCAACATCCCCCCGGAAGTCCATTCCATTTTTCCCTCTCGCGACGCATCATTGGAAGGACTGTCGGCACGATGAAGCAAGGGCCGAACCCCGGCATAGCTGGCCACAACATCCTCCGGGGTCAAACGGACATTCGGAAAGATGCGACCGGTCTCGCGAAGCAGCCACTGGACCTCATCTTCTTCCACGCGAAGGTCATTCAGATCTCCCGTATAGTAGGTGTCCGTGGTTCCGATCAGGGTGGCGCCTTTCCAGGGAATCACAAAAAAGATCCGCCGGCTTCGTTCGGGTGAAACAACGATGGCATGTTTCTGGGTGAGCGGGGGGACGACAATATGAATTCCCTTGCTGGGGCGAAGGCGCTTTGGCGCGCGACCTTCCATCCGGCAGACCTCATCCGCCCAGGGTCCAGCGGCATTGACGACGACACTGGCGTGGATGTCAAACTGCGCGCCCGTGAACCGCTCTTTCACGCGGACCCCGCAGACCTTCTCCCGTTTTAAGATGAGGCGGGTCACCTCGGTATAATTAAAGACGGCGGCTCCGGATTCACGCGCCGATAAAATGACGGCAAGACAGAGACGCGCATCCTCCATCTGGCAATCGTAAAACTCTGCCGCGCCGCAGAGCCCGGTGGCACGAAGACCAGGCTCTTTTGCGAGGACCTCTTTCGGGGTAAGCATCGTGTGTTGACCCACCGTTTTTCCCCCGGCGAGAAGATCATAGAGCAACATGCCGAGGCGGATCTTAAGTTTTCCCCGGCCTTCTCCCTTGTAGATGGGAAAGAGAAAGGGAATGGGCCGAACGAGGTGCGGGGCAAGACGAGTCAGCAAATAGCGTTCGTGGACCGCTTCGCTGACCAGGCCCAGGGCCCCCTGTTCAAGGTAGCGAATCCCGCCATGAATCAGGCCGGAGGTGCGGCTGGATGTCCCACTTGCGAAATCTCCCTTTTCAAACAGGGCCACGGTGAGTCCGCGCAGGGCCGCCTCACGCGCCAGGCCAGCCCCTTGAATTCCTCCGCCAATAATGGCCACATCAATGGGGGTGGATTGCAATCGTAAGAGTCGATCCAGCATCGGACGGTTATATCTCAACTGCTTCGCGGAGGTCAAACGGAATGGCGCCTAATCGACGTCGTGTTTCAAGTGGGAAACAAGGGAAAGGTCAATGACATTCCCATAGTCATTCCCCCTTAATAAAGGGGGGCAGGGGGGTTGTTATGAAAAATCTGATTTTGGTGGCTATTCTGATTCTTGGTCTCTTGGTTCACCTTCCCCTCCGGCCCTGATCGCCAGCAGGCAGGCGAGCCACCTATGTCGGAGAGAGCGCTTCATCCTCTCGCCCTCAACGGCTCAAGGAGAGCGATCCGCTCAGCCTGCTCTCCCCGCATCGTGTGCCAGAGGTCCCAGTCCTGCTGGAGCCCCAGCCAGAACAGTGGGGACATGCCGAGCACCCGAGAGAGCCGGAGTGCCGTGTCTGGGCTCAGGCTGCGCTTGCCACGGATGAGTTCGTTCAGCCTGGGAAAAGATATGCCCAGCCTTATGGCAAGGGAGGACTGCGTTAGCCCCAGCGGCTTGATGAACTCTTCAAGAAGCACCTCGCCGGGGTGAGTGGGGGGCCTGTGGCTGGGCAAGCGCCACTTAGTGATAATCTTCGATCCCAACTTCGTCGGCATGGTCATCCTCCCATTTGAAAGTTATTCTATACTGGTCGTTGATCCGGAGGCTGTACTCTCCCGTGCGGGCTCCTTTGAGCCTCTCCAGCCTGTTGCCTGGGGGCATCCGCAGCTCTTTGAGGCTGCCCACCCGGTTGATCAGGTCGAGCTTGCGGCGGGCTGTCGGCCAGAGCACAGAAGGACAGACCCTTCTGGCGGCTGCTGTTTCCAGCCCGTCGTAGAGGTCCTCGGTCCCGCAGTTGAGAAAGGAGCCTATCACGGGATATATTATAACGATATGTGTTATAATCGTCAAGAGGGAGGGTTCAGCTGAGTGAGGGGGTGGCGCGGCTGAACCGTTTGCCGGATCCCCCGTTAAGAGGGCAAAATACGTTTCATCTCTGCCGGCGTGTTGATGCTTTTAATGTGGGAACGAAGGGCGTCCGGCAGAGCAACCCAGCAGACAGCGATGCCCGTTATGAAACCATGCATCGATTGAACCCCGTTTGTCCGGGCATCGTCCACTTCAGAGAGCAGGCAAGCAGGGAAATATCCTGGAAAGGGATCGATGATCTCCCCTTCTTTCGGACGAAAAAAGTGCGCAATGGACGGATCCCCCTCGATGAGAAGATGTAATAGTTCTGTCGTCAGGAGGGGTTGATCAGAGGCCACGACGAGGTAGCCGCTTGCTATTTGGCTTGCAAGCAAGGTCTCGATGCCCCCCAGTGGCCCGAGACCCGGTTCTTTGTCCGCAAGATGTGTGATGCTGTATTGACGTTGGATCTCCTCTCCAGGATTTCTTCCCACGGTGACGACCTGACCGCAAACCCCTTTGAGGGGAGCAATGACATGCTCAATCATCGTTCGCCCACCCGATAGCCGAATGGCCTCCTTGGGGGTGCCCATTCGAACACTCTTTCCGCCGTTTAAGATCGCGCCGATACAGCGATAGGTCTGCATGTCAGACCGATTGAACCTGGGAGAGGGGGGGCTGGACGGTGATTGCCGCGCCCGTCTGGAGAAGCCCTTCGGCACGACCTGGGGTTTTAGGATATTTTCCTGACACGAAAATCGCTCTCAACTTCCGGCTGCCTCAACGTTCAGCATCAGCGGCGGCGCGAAGTGCCATCCGCTACATGCCATGGTTAGCCCGCGTCGCCCATCGCTCGTTACGGGTTCGTGATCGCATACACCCTGTCGCCCACGAACCGCTTGAACGACTCGTTCTCGACGAGATATATTGGAGTGCTTTTTGCGTCCATTTACACCTTACGCACAGGGCCATGGTATCGGGCCAGTTGTGCGTCGCCAGTGAGGAGGGTGATCCCCTCGCTGAGGGCCTGGGCCAGCAATAGGCGGTCGAAGGGATCTTTGTGAAGCGGGGGCAAGGCGTCAATGCTTACAGCGTGCTGGCCGGTAATAGGAAGTTCGGTGTAGCCGTTGTCGAGCAGACTCCGGCGTAACAGGCGAGGCTCGACATGAAAATCTTCCCGCCCCAAGGTGCTCTTGATAGCGATCTCCCACAGGCTGGCGGCACTAAAGAGCAGTTCGTTGCGTGGGTCATTCAGGAGCTTACGCGCCTCCGCAGAGAGTTGCTTGGGTTGTCCAGCCGCCTGCAGCAAAATATGGGTGTCCAGCAGGAGTTTCACGCTCCAATCCTGAACAATGCCTTGATCTCGGCTTCGCCCATGCGATCGAAATCTTTAGGCACGGCGATCTCTCCTTCCATGAACCCCAGTCGTTGCGGTGTCCGGGGGGCATCAAGCGCCGTAACCTTAACGAGGGGCTTTCCCGCCTTGGCAATCAGAAACGTTTCTCCCTTGATCGCTTGATTGATCAGCTTCGAGAGCTGGGTTTTGGCTTCGTGGATATTAACGGTGACCATATTGACCTCGATAGACTAAGTTGATAGGACTAAGTCTATTCTAATG
>CAYRGU010000119.1:0-4409 GCA_964423845.1 uncultured Nitrospirota bacterium | reverse complement strand
CCCGGAAAAAGGATCAGATAAGCCCCCAAAACGCCAGACACCGCTCCGCTGGCCCCAATCATTGGGACCCTGGAAACCGTCTCCATGAAGGCATGGGCGTATGCGGCAACCCCACCGCAAACCAGGTAAAACAAAAAAAACCGTCGGCGCCCCAGGACATCTTCGATATTATTACCGAAAATCCAAAGATAAAGCATGTTCCCGCCCAGATGGAGAAAGCCCCCATGAAGGAACATCGCCGTCAGGACATTCCCGATCGCAATCGCTTGCTCCTTCCCAGTCCCCCCTCCCATTAAACTGAAGGGCGTCACCCCATAGGTAACAATAAACTTCTCGGCATGGGGACCGAGAGAGACCTCATAGAGAAACACCACACTATTCACAAGAATAAAAAAGAGTGTGACCCAGGCGAAGGAACGTGTTGGATTATCATCCTTAAGGGGAATCATACCCTACCTAAAGGTCACGGGAGAGGGCAATGACCCCACCATGGGGAACCCTATTGGAGGCTCGGGCGGCGCCTATTGACCTTTTTAGACAGACTCAGATGGGTCTCCGCACCAAAGAGCCCATTTTCTTCCAGACCTTCTCGCTGCTGATAAAACCGAACGGCACGGCTTAAGGCAGGCGTCCAGATCCCATTCATCGGACTCAAAAAAAGACCTTCTTTTTGTAGGGCTTCCTGAATCCGCTTCACGGAGGGATCCATCCCGGTCATCGACAACGGGAGTCGAACCCCCTCCATTTCCTTCCAGAGGATAACGCCTTTGCCCTGCCACATCCGAGTCACTTCAGAAAGAGGAATTCGCCGCTTGCCTTCAAGCGGGTCCAAAATAACCGCCTCCTCGCCAATCACCTTCGCCAAAACCTGATAATGCGCGCCACCCTCTTTCGGAACCGAGAAAAGCATCGGGTAATCCAAAGAGAGTACCTTGCGTATTTCCAAAGAGACGGAATGCGACTGAAAACGGTCCTTTTCCATCCGGTTAAACATCTCCTCCATCCCCGTGCTTCCCCAACTCGGGTCAGATGAAATGGGGAGCCAAAGATTCAGCAGGGTCAGATAGGCGCCTCGTGTCGTCTCCGAAACATGAGGAACACGGAAAATACCCGCCTCGTCAAAACGCAGCATTGCGACCGATGACGGGCCCTTTTCTACCGGGCGGGCTTTAACGGATTCCGGGGAACGCCATGACAACACGGCCGAAAGGATAAGAATAAAAAAAACCAACCCGCCGCCCCACCACGTCACCTGATTTTTATGGGCCATGACCCACTGCTTCATCTCTTGAATGCGTGCTTCATAGCCCTGGGGACGGACCGGTTCGTGTTCTCCCTCCAAGTCATGGATGGCTTGTTGCACATGGGTCGCCGTAACGTACTCCTTGCTGGCAACAAAGGCGGCCAAAAGAGCGCGATCCGCCACGATATTAATGAGCCTCGGAATCCCATTGCTATACCGGTAAATAAGGTCAATTCCCTTCGGGTCAAACAGAACAGGATCCTCACCCGAGGCAACCTGGACCCGGGACTTGATATAGGCGGAGACCTCACGACGGTCCAGCGCTTGAATCTCACAGTGTAACGAAATCCGTTGTTTGAGCTGCCGTAGTTCATGCAGATCAAGCTTCGCTGAAAGCTCCGGCTGTCCAATTAATAAAATCTGAATGAGTTTATTTCGCTCCGTCTCCAGATTTGAGAGGAGACAGAGCTCTTCAAGACATTCCACGGACAAGAGTTGGGCCTCATCAATGATGAGTAAGGCCTGCCCTCCCCGCGAGGCCAGATCGATCAGGAATCGATTGAGCTCATCCAGAAGAACCTTTTTTGATCGGCTTCGCCATTTCAACCCAAATTCCTGGTTAATCCCCTGCAGAAGCTCAAGCGTTGTAAGCTGGGTGTTAAAGAGAAGGGCGGCACGAACCGAGGGCTCCAATTTAGAAAGCAACAGACGGCAAAGTGTGGTTTTCCCGGTCCCAACCTCTCCCGTGATCGAGATAAAACCATTCCCTTCCTTGACCCCATAGAGGACATGGGCAAAAGCCTCTTCATGTTTTTCGCTGAAAAAGAAAAATCGCGGGTCTGGAGAAAGTTTAAAGGGGGGCTCTTTGAAACGAAAAAACTCAAGGTACATGGACCCAACTCAACCGTTAAGGGTAAATGTTTCCATGGGGATCCTGATATCGCACTTCGGTCTGTTTCTGAACCGTGGATCCTGCTGGGAGTTCCTTTTGAATTTGAAACCGAACATTGTAGTCCACTTTCTGTTTTGGGCCCAACTCATTCATCTTCCAGACCCACTTGTCACCCTCTCCCTCCACAGGATCCGGATCCCCATGAACAAAGATGAGCTCTGATGGGAAACGCTCCATCATCACAACATTTCTCGCAGGGATTGAGCCGGTATTGGTCACCGTCACGCGATAAGAGAACGTCCCGGAGGGAAGATGATCTCTGGGTTGCATTTTGGTATCGACAACAAGCATCGGCCGGGTTAAAAAAATGGACCGGGACGAGAGGGCCAGAACCTTATCCTCCCCTTTGGATTGAGCCGATACACGCACCTCCACTTTTTCTCCATCATGCCCTGCCGGGGCCGTCATCCCCATAAGAAAGGGGAGGGATTCTCCCGGCCTCAAGAGAGGGGTCTCCACAAGGGTCGGCTCGTCCATCTGATGGATCCCATCCCGGTTCCTGTCGACGTAAAAGTCAAACTCTGATGCAATGCCGCTCCCGGTGAGGAGGAAGCGGTCTTCAGCATTCCCCAGATTGGTCAAGGTGAACGGCAAAAAAAAGTGGTCTTTTGCAGGCACGCGAAGCAATCCATCCGAGCCGTCAAGACGGGCCGAAGAGGCCCGCGCCACCCAGGCCGTGGGCGCCATCACCGGGATCGGTTCGCCAGTCGCAGGATGGATCACCGCCTGATTGAGGATCTGCGTTCCCATCTTCGCATGAGGGCTCACTTGAAACACCAGCTCAATTTTTTCGCTCCGCTGCGGAGGAAGTCGGAACGCGTTCCAAAATAAGGTCCGGGAATCAACCCGCTGGGCCGGCAACGAGGCAAAACGAAAGACCAATTCAGGAGGATAGCTGTATTCCAGCCGGACCTCCTGCTCCTGTCCCCCCGCATTTTCCAGCAGGAGGAAATACCGGACCTCCTCCCCGGGGCGGATCGTCTCCCGATCCGGATGATGCTCCCCTCGAATGGATCCCCCGGACAGCATCACGGTTGAAACCCGAGATTGGTTCGGGTCCGATTTCGAAGTCACCCGAACCTCGTAAGCGTGTGTGGAGATAAAAAATTCCGGGAGATGGACCTTCAACTGGATCTGCTTGGACTGTCCAGATTTAAGCGAAAGCCCCTGGGACGTTTCCGAAAATTTATTCCCCTCACCGCTCAAAAAAGCTGCCCCAAACTCTGGGGGAAAACTCGATTGCACGGTGAACGCATCTTCCGCGTTCCCCTGATTGGTCACCAGAAAAGGAAGGATCACCTCCCTCCCTCCCACACCGCTCTTCTCAAGAAGCGCCGGCTCAATGTTAAAATCTGCCTGCGGCGGGACAGCCAAGGAAAACCCTTCCGAATAATAAGGCGAGGGGGAAGAGGCGTCCACGTAAGGCTTTTTTGTCGGCTTTGGAGTCAATGCCACAGGGGGATGAGCGATTACGGGGGAGAGAACCGTGGGGGGAGCGGGTGGTAAAGGTTGCACTACTTTTATCTTTGGTTTTGGATCTGGCGCGACCGGTGCGGGGCCTTTTGCTGCTCCTCCCGAGAAACCCGCCAACTTCTGGATCAATGGACTCCTTGGAAATTCTGCTTTAATCTTGTCGAGCGTCTCGGCATATTTTACTTTCTGGTTCGTATCATGGTAGGCCCGACCCAACCAGAAGTACGTCAGATCACGAACTTTACTCCCTGGAAACTTGGCGATAATCTCCTCAAAAATCGGGACGGCCTTCTGTGGGGAACCCTTTTCCATGAAATCGTAGCCCCGGAAGAAGAGGGTCGAATCCTCTCTCTCCTGGGCCAACGCAAAAAAAGGCATCACCCCCAAAAAAAATAAAACGACGGCTCAAACACCGGCCGAAACAACGGGAAGGCACTTTACATCACGGCTTGCACTGAAATAATATCCCACCGACAACCTCTACAACTCGCGACAAAAATTGATCAAGACAGACCCCACCCGAAAATCCCCCATTTCAAAGCCCCCTATTTTGCATATTTTACTTTTTTTGTCAATCATCTCGGCGGTTTGCCGTATTGATCCTTGAGGCATAATCTTGCTACTATCCCGCAGGGGGAGCTTTGGACAGGCCCCCTGTTGGACTCACCCTGATTTAGAGTTAATGGAACCTTACAAGCGCGGAACCTACCTTGTCTTTCTCCTCTTTATTCCGTTGGGAGG
>CAYRGU010000118.1:0-11531 GCA_964423845.1 uncultured Nitrospirota bacterium | reverse complement strand
CGAAAAGGCCGACAGCGCGATCAGAATCAGGAGGACTCGGCGAACCATGGAAAGCCTTTCCGGAGAGCCTTTCAATTGAGGCAAGCTCCTGTTTCTTTTCCTGGACGAAACTTAGCGGTCGAAGGTATGCCACTCGACAATGAAAAGTCAAATCAGACGGGCGAGTTTATTGCGCAGATAAAAATCAATGAGAACCAGCGCCATCATCGCCTCGGCAATCGGTACCGCGCGGAGGCCCACGCAGGGATCATGCCTTCCCCGGGTGGCAATCCTGGCGGGCTGCCCGTGAATGTCGATGGTCTCTTGCTCTATCGCGATGGAGGAGGTCGGCTTGAGGGCCAGACGAACCACGATTTCGTCGCCGTTCGAAATGCCGCCCAAAATGCCGCCGGCATGGTTGGATTTAAATCCTGTGGGGGTGATTGGGTCGCAGTTCTCGCTTCCTCTCATTTCAACCACGCGGAATCCCGCGCCAACTTCCACCCCCTTGACGGCATTGATCGACATCATGGCGCACGCCAGCGCGGCATCGAGTTTTTCAAAGACCGGCTCGCCCAGACCTGCCGGGACCCCCTTCGCCACCACCTCCACCAGGGCCCCGATGGAGTCTTTTCCAGATTGAGCTTGTTGAATGACCCGTTCCATCTCTACGGCAGCCTTGGCATCCGGGCAAAAAAGGGCATTCTCACGAATCTGGGCGTAGTCCAGGGTCTTGATCTTGACGGGTCCAACCTGGCAGATGTAGCCGATGATTTCTATTCCATTTTGGGATAATATCTTGCGGGCGATTGCGCCGGCAGCGACCCGGGCCACCGTTTCGCGCGCGGAGGAGCGGCCGCCGCCACGGTAGTCGCGGAACCCGTATTTCTTAAAATAGGTGTAATCGGCATGACCGGGCCGGAAGAGATCTTTGGTCGATTCATAATCTTTCGATTTGGCGTCTTCGTTATAGATGACGAGCGTGATGGGCATGCCGGTGCTCTTTCCCTCAAAAATGCCAGAGAGAATTTTTACCGTATCCGATTCTTTGCGCTGGGTGACTAACTTGCTTTGACCCGGTTTACGGCGATCGAGATCTTTCTGAATCTCCTCTTCGGACAGGGACAGGCCGGCGGGACAACCATCCACAATGGCCCCCAGGGCCACGCCGTGACTCTCCCCGAACGTGGTCACCCGGAAAACCTGACCGAAACTGTTACCCGACATCATGCCTCTCTTTTTTAAGGGTACCGCTCATTTTGCCCACTTGATCGTACAGCCGACCGCGTGGGTTTCAGGGGATAAAATGGACCTTCCCGCCAAGACCGCCTCAATGGCGTTCCGTAAATCATGGGAACGTGCCGCAGCGGGGTTTTGCCAGTGGTCATCAATCCGTCCGGTGTAGCGAAGCCTTCGTTCGCGATCGAGCAGGAAAACTTCAGGGGTATAGTGTGCGCCATAGGCGTCGGCGGTGGCTTGCGTTTCATCCCTCAAGTAAGGAAAGTTAAATCCCTTCTCCTTTGCGCGCAGGACCATTTTTGGAAAATCATCTTCAGGGTAGTTTTGCGTTTCGTTTGAGTTGATGGCCACCAACGCGACCCCCTGGTCCAGAAAATCTCTTTGTATCGCCATCATTCTCCCTTCGTAGGCCTGGACGTAGGGACAATGATTACAGGTGAAGAGGAGAATCACGAGCTTTCGATCGTCAAAAGAGGAGAGCGAATAACGCTTTCCGTCAACCCCTGGAAGATCAAAGTCAGGCGCGACCTCTGAAATGGCAATTCGTTGAGCGGTCATCTGGAAGGCTGCATCGGTAATGTCGTCAGACGGTTGAAAAATTGCCTACCGCACGGGGTTTTCGGGGCCCCGGCCTCGGAAGGCCTCCATAAATCCGGTTATTTTTTCCTGATCATAGCCTTTGAGCCGCAGCATCGCCCGCCATCCAGTCAGAATGATTGGATGGTTCTTGTCCTGACGGCCAACCAGGATGACGCCGTCCCACTGGCCGCCATATTTCCTGGGTAGATCGGTCAGGTCATCCACCTGCTGCTTGGCAAGGCGCGCTCGATCGAAATAGATCACAATATTTCCATGTTCAAGATTATGCACCAAAAGTTCAAAGGGAACCTGACCTGCCTCGTAGACCCCGGGTGGGGCCCACTGCGAGGAATGATTGCCTGAAGTGGGCGGATCGGTTTTGTAGGAGACACGAACCCCGTCGGCCACGTGGGCATCGCCCTCACTGGAAAACAGTTCGATCCCTTCCGGGAGCTTTGAGGGGGTGGTCAATGGCAATGAAGGGGAGGGTGCAGGGGGACTTTCCCCTTTGGCCATGCTGTTCTCGGAGAACTCCTCTTGCGGGGCAGGGCTTTTCGCCCGGATCCCCAGAACAATGGCGAGGGTGAGCAGAATGACCCCGCCGCCCAGGAACGCCCAGAGCGGATAGGCTCGGCCCTTTCCTGTTTTCTGCGGGGTTTCTTCTGGCGTCTTTTGTGGTGTCTTCATCAATTTCTCCGATAGGGGGATTTGGGCTTTTTCAAATCAGGGAAAAATATCTCGAAAATCGTTCATGGAGGGGAATTGTTTTGATTGTCCGTTAGATAGACGGGAGCTACTTTCACTCTTGAATAGAATGTGCTGAATCCCAAAGGCGTGGGCGGTGCGAAGCACCTCCTCGTTGTCATCAATGAGAAGGGACCGCCTCTTATCAAAGTGCAGTCGTCTTTCTGCCTCTTCCCAAAACCGCATATCTTCCTTGGGCACCCCGACATCGGTAGAGCTCAAGATGGCATCCAGCGCGGGGGCGAGCGATGTCTTGCGAAGTTTGATTTCAATGGTTTTGGGATGGGCATTTGTGACCAAGGCGATCTGCTTTTTTTCATTGCGCAGGAATTGCAGAAACGCTTCCACGCCGGGATGGACAGACACACGGAAGGCCACCTCCTCTTTCATGGCAACGATATTCAATCCAAGTCGGTCTGACCAATAATCCAAATCGGTCCAGGCGAGGGTGCGCGCCACAGATTGATACGCCGCAAGAAGCTGCGACTTCGCCTGATCCAGAGGGATTCCCCGCTCCGCAGAAAACTGCTCCGGGACCCGCTCTTCCCAGAAATAATCATCGAAATACTTGTCCAGAAGGGTCCCATCCATATCCAGAAGTACGGAGTCGATCTGATTCCAGGCGACGATCAATATCCCCTCCCTTAGGGACGAATCCCTGTGGCCTCGGCAATGCCATCCCGATATTCCAGCCAGAGGGTCAGCGCGCGCTTCATGGCCTCATAGACGCTCTGTTGCGATTCGTGTGACTGGGCGTGCTGCAGGACCATCTTCCATGCAGAAAGCCGATGCCCATGTTCAACCAGATAATGCGCCCGAATGAGGGCCAAATGGGACGGATCGACACGGTGATGCCGGACAAGAAAGTGATTTTTGAGAACCTCCTCGATGGCGGGCTGGGGGAGGCTGTCGCAGGTGATTTCCTGCCGATCTCGTACACTTCCCTCAACAAAAACAGTCATCACGGCGACGCCTTCCAGCCAATAGGGAGGCTGTGTGATTTCATCAAGCCATTTCCGCCATTGCCTGCTTGCTGGAAGAAGGGTGATGCGGCGGAAATCCCCTTCACGAAATTGAAGACCCTGCATCATCTCAAGAAAGAGGTCTCGATGCGGTTTCTTGAGACTCAATCCCCCGGTCTCTTCTTCATACAGGTTGACAGCCAGATCGTGGCGAATGGCAAGTGGGGGATTCTGGGCGTAAAGCCGTCCCAAAAGGAGGGGGAAGTCACGGACATAGACCGCATATTCCTGCTGGTAATGGAGGTTTAGCTGGGGGAGCGTAGCATCTGGGCCCGATAAGTGTTTCCAGGCCCAATGGTTTTTTTGATCCATCAACGATAAAAGCTGCTGCTTGAAGTCTTCACATGGCATGGGATTCACTCATTGATACAGCGTCATTTCATTTGTCGTTATGTGCATTGGTCTATGCAAGGACTGAAGTTTATATAAAGGGTTGAAGCGAAAACGACACGATAGCGAGCCGAAATTACACCACGGTCAGGGCAAAAAATCAATGGCCGCTTTTGTCAGGCTGAAAACCAAGGTTTTCTCGTCACGGTGTTGCGTTTCAACACCCATGCACCTTTCACAACGCCATGCGGATCAATTTTCTATTGCAATATGGACAGGGCTTATGAAATAATCCGCCGTTCTTTTTTTATTTACTTTATTTACTCTGTATTTTGCGAAATGGATTGGGCGATATGAAGACGATTTCTTTTGGGATAGAGAGTTCTGAAGAGAAGTGGCATCTGGTGGATGCCAAGGGTCGGGTTTTAGGGAGGATGGCTACCAAAATTGCGGCGATTTTACGTGGCAAGCATAAACCTATTTTTACCCCGAACCAGGACTTGGGAGACCATGTGATCGTTGTGAATGCGGATCAGGTGGTTTTAACCGGGGACAAGTGGCGTCAGAAACACTATTATCGCCACACGGGCTATATTGGGGGCCTCAAAGACGTGACTGCGGATCAGCTCCGTCGGGAGCATCCGGAGCGCATTGTAGAATATGCGGTGCTGGGAATGCTGCCCAAGACAAAGTTGGGCAAGGCCATGGCCAGTAAACTGAAGGTTTATGCCGGCGGGGATCATCCCCATGCTGCACAAAAACCAGAACCCTTAGACGTGTAAAGGAAGGTAGAGCTAATGTCTGCAATGCGATATTACGCGACAGGGAAGAGGAAGACGGCTATCGCCCGTGTCTGGTTGACGCCGGGGGCTGGAAAAATCGTGGTCAATGGCAGGACTTCGGAAGAGTACTTCCCAAGACCCGTCTGGAGGTCTCTGATCTCAAAACCGTTTCAGATAACGGATACGGTGGGGGGGTATGATATCTCTGCGAATGTCCATGGTGGCGGATTAACGGGGCAGGCGAGTGCGATTCGGCTTGGCATTTCCAAGGCGCTCCTCCAGGTGGTTCCGGCACTTCGTCCCGCCTTAAAGAAGGAGGGCCTTTTAACCCGCGATTCCCGGATTAAAGAACGAAAGAAGTATGGTCAAAAAGGGGCCAGGAAGAAGTTCCAGTTTTCCAAGCGGTAATAATCTTGTTTCATGCGGTCTTGTTGAGGGGGGAGGTCTCTTTTGGCCTTCCCTTTTTTTTCATCCTGATTTTTTTAATTTAGGGGTTGGATTGTGAAAGTGGCCATTGCGGGGGCAACGGGCTATACCGGCTCCGAATTACTGCGGCTTTTGACACAGCACCCTCATGTCGAGGTGGTGGGCGTCACGTCGGAGCAATCGGCGGGGGAGCCCCTGACAAAACGGCTGCCGTTTTTGAAAGGACATTATCACCTCACCCTTCAGTCGTTGGATGCGGCCTCACTGGCCCGAGAGGCAGACCTTATTTTTATGGCGTTATCCCCCACCCAGGGGATGGATGTCGCGCGGCATTTCATCGATGCGGGCAAAAGGGTAATTGATCTTTCTGCGGACTACCGTCTTCGTTCTCCTCTCGTCTATGAGAAATGGTATGGGGTGCGTCATCTTCAGCCTGCCCTGATTAAAAAGGCCTGTTATGGTCTCTCCGAGGTCTACCGCGAAAAGATCGCGACGGCGCATCTGATTGCGAATCCGGGGTGCTATCCCACGGCGGCGCTTCTTGCCCTCTATCCCTTTATTCAGGGGGGATATTTAGATCCCCAACGCGAACTGATCATCGATGCGAAGTCTGGTATTTCTGGAGCGGGACGAACCCCGAGCCCTCAAACCCATTTTTGTGAGGCCAACGAAGGGATGACCGCTTACAAGATTGGCGTGCATCGACACCTGCCCGAGATTGAGTCGCAGGTGATGCGCTTAGGTGGCAAGAAGGGGAAGGTCATTTTTACGCCTCACCTCCTTCCGGTGAATCGTGGACTGCTTGCGACGATTTATCTTCCGTTGAACCGGCACTTCTCGCAAAGGCAGCTTGAGACCGTTTTGTCGTGTTATCGGAATGAGCCATTTATTCGTCTGGTTTCTGATCCGCCCAATCTGACCGATGTCAAAGGAACCAACTTCTGTGACATCAGCGTCCATATTGCCTCTTCTGGAAGAATGGCCATCCTGGTTTCAGCGATTGATAATCTGGTCAAAGGGGCCTCTGGGCAGGCGATTCAAAACATGAATATCATGATGGATTGGGAGGAGTCTCTGGGCCTTTCCCTTCCGGGGACTTTCCCATAAGCGTCTCATCATTGACTGTCCCCGAATTGTATTGGCATGGGGCAGTTAATTGGCTCTTTGAAGTTTTGAGTGGGTATCGCATTTTAAATCCTCCCCTTGGCAAGGGGTGCGACCCCTGCGAGCCATGCGATGGTTGCGAGCCATGCGATGGCTACGAGGGGAGGTTAGGAGGGGTTTATCGCTGATGTATTCAATAGAACAGATCCAAGGTAACCTCCCCTACCCCTCCTTCGAAAGGAGGGGATTTAAAAGGGGTGCCATCCTTGAAAGAAGGAGGGGATTTACCCGCTTGAAACTCAAAGGAACCATAATTTAATACAGCGCAAGCGTTGTGAGGAGGACTATGAAGACCGTAGAGGGTGGCGTTACTTCCGTGAAGGGATTTACGGCTTCCGGCATCTATGGCGGAATCAAGAAGAATGGTCATCCTGATCTTGCCCTGCTCTTTTCAGAGACGCCCTGCACGGTCGCGGGGGTTTTTACAAAAAACCGCTTTAAGGCGCCCCCCTTGCGGCTCTGTCAAAAACATCTTCAGGGTGGATTGGGACAGGCGGTTATCGTCAACAGCGGCAACGCCAATGCGTTCACAGGCAAGCGGGGCCTTCAGGACGCGGAGGCGATGGGGGTCGCCACGGCAGCAGCCTTGAGCATTCCCGGACGATCTGTTTTTGTGGCCTCCACCGGGGTGATTGGGGAGTTCCTTCCCATTGAACGGGTCAAGGCGTCGATCCCAGAGCTGGTGTCGCATCTTTCCAGAACAGGTGGCGCGATGGCGGCAGAGGCGATTATGACCACGGATACCTTCTTGAAAGAAGTGGCTGTCGTGGGACGTATCGGTCGCCATAGTGTGCGTGTCGGGGGGATGGCGAAGGGGTCCGGGATGATTCATCCGAATATGGCCACCATGCTTGGTTTTCTAACCACTGATATTTCCATTTCCTCCCGGCTGCTTCAGGAGAGCTTGCGGGAAGCGGTGGATGGCACCTTCAATTGTATTACGGTAGATGGAGAGACAAGCACCAACGATATGGTCCTTTGTTTTGCCAATGGGCGTTCCAATGAAGTTATTTCTAAAAAAGGCGCTGAATTAAATCAGTTTATCTCTTTCTTGAGATTTGTCTGCCTGTCCCTTGCCAAGATGATTGTTCAAGATGGTGAAGGCGCGACCAAGATGATCCGACTGGACGTTATCGGGGCCAAGGATGATCGCGTTGCGACACGGGTTGCCAAAATGATTGCCTGCTCCAGTCTGGTGAAGACCGCTTTTTTTGGAGAAGACGCCAATTGGGGCAGAATTGTTGCGGCGATTGGCAACGCAAACGTGCCCGTCGATCCGGACAAGATTGATCTTATCTTTTTTGGCGATTCTGTGGCGCAAGACGCCGGCGACAAGAAGGCGCGTGATCCGCGTGACGGGATCGCCCTTCTCCGTCTTGGGGCGCATCAGGGAAGGGAAGCGGAGTTAAAAATTTCGGCGCTGCTCAAGCGGCGGGAGATTCATCTTCTTATTGATCTGCATTCCGGAAAGGGGAAGACTACAGTCTGGACCTCTGATTTGAGCCTCGACTACGTAAAAATTAACGCAGCCTACCGGACCTGATGGTTCGATTTCCACCACAGGGGGTTAAAAACATCATCCATTTGTTGTAGACTGAAGCGGGCCTGGCCTGTTTCAGTCGAGGAGATTTTTGTGAGATTGACCCCCACCTATGACATTCATCGCTCGTACGAGTTTAACTATCAGGAGGGCCCTTTCATCAGAGAGTTCCCCCCGGCTCGAAATGTCCTTCCCAGACGAAAATTCTTAGGGTATGAGGTCAATTCCTGCCTGGGGATTCCCGCCGGACCGCTCTTAAACGCGCGCTGGATTAAGGCCTATGCCGATCTGGGCTTCGATCTTCTTGTTTATAAAACGGTTCGGACCTCTGCCGTGCCAAGTCACCCTAACCCGAACTGCGTCATCCTGGATGTTTCTGATCCGCTGACGGAGGTTGATTTCGGCAAACCCCTGATGGCCCGAGACCCCCCCCCCACCGAGATGGAGAAGATCAGCATTACCAACTCATTTGGAATGCCATCGCGTGATCCAAAAGTCTGGCAGGAGGATATTGCCAGGGCGAAAAGCGGATTGGGAGATGGGCAGGTTTTAATTGTGAGCGTGGTGGGGACGCCTGGGAAAGAAACCCTCCCGGAAGATTACACCCACGGCGCGGTGTTGGCTGTGGAGGCGGGCGCAGAGATCGTTGAAATTAATCTTTCCTGTCCCAATGTGGTGACCGGCGAGGGCGCAGTTTATACCGATCCTCTCCTTTCGGCCAAGATATCAAGATCGGTCAAGCGGGCGATCGGGACGATTCCCCTGATCATTAAAATCGGGTATATCACGAATCCTGAACAACTGGCGAAGGTGGTGGCGGCCAATGCGCGGCATGTAAACGCGATCTCCGGAATTAACACGCTTCCCTTTGAGGTGATTAAAAAAGATGGGACCGGTGCCCTGCCTGGAACAGGACGGCGGATATCAGGGGTGTGTGGTGCGGCGATTCGCCAATGCGCGATGGATCAGGTGAAAAGAATTATTGACCTGGTCCAACAGGAGAAATACGATTTTTCAGTCGTTGGCGTGGGGGGTGTGATGACCACCCAGCATATTCGGGACTATTTCAAGCTGGGGGTCGATGCGGTGATGTCGGCGACCGGTGCGATGTGGGACCCGATGCTGGCGTATCGGTACTGGGAAGAAACCTATCATGACCGGTAAAAAGTTCCTTGTGAATTTTTGACGGGTGCTGGAATTTTCATCAAGTGCGTGGGGGGGAAGTGGCAAAACGACAGCTTCACTTAAATCCTGAAATTGCCCAGATAAAAAAGGTGGAGCTCCATCAGCATCTGGACGGTTCCATCCCGATTAACCTGACCTGGCGACTGATGAAAAAATATGGCCTGAATCCGGTGGCCACGCAAAGGGAAATGGAACGTCTTTTGGTTTTGCAAGAAGGGGAAGAGGGGGCGCTCCTTCGCTATCTGGATAAGTTTCATTACCCGCAATGGATCACGCAGTTTTACGAGAATATTACCGCAGCAGTGGAGGCGATTATCCGGGAGGCGTACCACAATCAGGTGACATTGATTGAACTCCGCTACGCGCCGATGATCCATATTTATGCGGGACTGACGCCTCGCCAGGCCATTAGCGCGGTCCTGGCTGGGATGAACCGTGTTCGCAGGAAATACCCGATTGAAATGGGCCTGATCATTATCGCGATGCGCCAGCAGGGGCCCCATATCGCCCAAATCCTGGCCCGGCAGGCGATTTCCGAGTCACAGCGGTTTCACGCGAGGGCGGGAGTGATCGGTTTTGATGTGGCGGGCGCGGAGCGGGGACACCCGGCACGGCTGTTTCGGGAGGCTTTTGACGTGGCCCGTGCGGGCGGGCTGGGACTGACCATTCATGCCGGGGAAGACGAAGGTCCGGAGGTGATTTGGGAGGCACTGGATGTCCTTGGCGCACGCCGGATTGGCCATGGGTGTTCTGCCGTGAAAGATAAAGCCTTGCTGCGTCGTTTGGCCAAGGATCAAATCGTGGTGGAGTGCTGTTACACGTCGAATTACCAGACGGGGGCCGTCTCCTCGGGTGCGCCGCACCCCATTCTCACCTTTTTGGAGTATGGCATTCCCGTGGCGATCTGCACGGACAACACCACCGTTTCTAACACCAGTCAGAATCAGGAAAATCAGAAATTGTCGGCCTGGCTTGAGATAAAACAGCTCCGTGAAATTCATGATCAGGCGCGCCACCATTCATTCCTTCACCAGTCCTCCTCAATGGGGGCGCAGGTCACCAAAGGCCGTCTTAAAAACGCCAGGACATCCCATGGCACAGCGTTATTGGATGAACGGGGACAGGGAATTTGATGTCGCCATCCGAAAGCGAATCCGTCGCAAAGATCTACAATAATTTTGGGAAGGGGTTTGATCAACTCGTGGGCGAGACCCCTTTCTTGATGAACACCTATTGCTTGTATGACCTCTGTCTGGGCGAATTAACCCAGGGAAGGCACTTTTCGCGCGTGTTGGACGTGGGGTGTGGCAGCGGGCTTCAATCGGTGTACCTTGCCAGGCATGCGGACAGGGTGGAGGGCATTGATCTTTCGTCGGAACTCATTGAGGTTGCAAGAGAGCGGTGTCGCACAACCCCGAATGTCAATTTTCAGGTGGCCAACGCCTGCAAGCTCCCTTTTGAAGATAATTCTTTTGACGGTATCGTCTCCTATGGCGATGTCTTGAGCCACATCGTGGAAGGTTACGAGGTGGCGATCCGTGAAATGGCCCGTGTCGCGAAGCCCGGGGCCATTGTGACGTTGGAAGCTGACACCAAGTGGAATTTCGGGATCTTCTATCATCCGTCTGAATTGATGGATGCGATACGGGTCAGGGGGATCGGCCATGCCACGCGAGTGTGGGAGGGGATGCGGTTCAAGACGTTTACCTATCGGGAATTAACCGGCCTGCTTGAGAAAAATGGCCTGGAAACGTTATCCTGCCGGGGGCACAACATCCTGGCCTCGCTTATTCCAGATCGTTACCTCCTGGAAACGGGGGAACGGACGCTGATGGGGAAAGTGGCGCTATCCGTGGGGAAGTTAGATCTGGCGCTCTCCGGGGTCTACCCCTTTTGCCGCTTTGGATTTAATTTTGTCCTGATGGCAAGAAAACGATAGTCACGGTCTCGTCATGGCCCTGATCACCGAAAGATAAGGAACCCGAATGGAACATCAGAGATTACTCGCAATCGTTCACGCTAAGAGCGCCGGCATCGAATGGGAGATCCTCACCCAAGAGGTGATGGATCTCAATTGGGCAGGCAAGTATGACCGTGCCATTGTGGTCGCTCAAAAAGCCCTTGAAGTCGCCGAGCAGAATGTTGGGAAAGACCATCCGAATGTGGCCACGAGCCTCAACATCCTGGCCGAGCTCTACAGGACGCAGGGCGACTACGCCAAGGCCGAGCCGCTCTACAAGCGCTCGCTGGCGATCCGTGAGAAGGCGCTCGGCCCCGACCATCCCGCTGTGGCCACGAGCCTGAACAACCTGGCCTTGCTCTACCACACGCAGGGGGAGTACGCCAAGGCCGGGCCGCTCTACAAGCGCTCGCTGGCGATCCGGGAGAAGGCGCTCGGCGCCGACCATCCGGATGTGGCCACGAGCCTGAACAACCTGGCCTTGCTCTACGCCACGCAGGGGGAGTACGCCAAGGCCGGGCCGCTCTACAAGCGCTCGCTGGCGATTTATGAAAAGGCCTACGGCCCCGACCATCCTGATG
>CAYRGU010000117.1:0-5428 GCA_964423845.1 uncultured Nitrospirota bacterium | reverse complement strand
GGGGCCAATCTCCCAAGCCACGCTGCCCGGGCGCAATATCAAGATTTTTCCTTGATCTCATCCTCGTCAATGATTAAAATCAGGCCGGTTGTAACATTATTTTAACGAGGGAGGGGACCATTTCTATGCAGAAGGTGAGGATTGAAAAAGATTCCCTGGGGGAATTACAGGTGCCGGAGCAGGCCTACTATGGGGTGCAAACCGCGAGGGCGGTTGCAAATTTTCCGATCAGTGGACTTCGCCCGCATCCCACGTTCATTCAGGCTACCGCCATGGTTAAATGGGCGGCCGCTCAAACCAATATGAGTCTCAAAAAACTCACCCCAAAAATCGGCAAGGTCATTCAGCAGGCCGCCCGCGAAGTCATGGCGGGGCAATGGAACGACCAGTTTGTGGTCGATCTCTTCCAGGCCGGCGCGGGAACCTCCCACAACATGAATACCAATGAAGTGATTGCCAACCGGGCCATTGAAATCATGGGAGGACAACGCGGCGATTATAAACTCGTGCACCCCAACGACGATGTCAACATGTCCCAGTCCACCAATGACGTCTTCCCCACCGCCATGCGGGTGGCAGCGCTCTTAATGCTGCCGAAACTGATGAAGGCCGCAACCCTTTTAGAAAAGGCCCTCTCTGCCAAAGCGATAGCGTATGACGATGTCATTAAGTCCGGGCGAACCCACCTGCAGGATGCCGTGCCGATCCGATTGGGCCAGGAGTTTTCAGGCTACGCACGTGCCATAGAACGCGCACGAAAACGGATCGCTGCGGCGGATGCGGGATTGCACGAATTGGGGATTGGCGGTTCGGCAGCAGGCACCGGCATCAACACCCATCCGCACTATCAGAAAAAGATGGTTGCCGCGTTGAGTAAAATTTCCGGGCTGTCGTTGACCCCGTCCAAAAATCTGTTTGAGCGGATGCAGAGCATGGCCGATTTTGTCGAACTCTCCGGCTCTCTTCGAGAGCTCGCCGTGGAATTGATCCGGATTGCCAACGACTTGAGGCTGCTCTCCTCCGGCCCTCGAACCGGCCTCGCCGAGATTGTCCTTCCCCCCGTTCAGCCCGGCTCGTCCATCATGCCGGGCAAGGTGAACCCCGTCATGGCCGAGGTCACCAATATGGTCTGCTTTCAGGTTATGGGAAACGACCTGACCATCGCGCTTGCGACCCAGGCAGGCCAGTTGGAACTCAACGTCATGATGCCGGTGATTAATTTCAATCTCTTGCAATCGCTTGAGATTCTCACGAACAACCTTCAGCTACTGACCGAGCGTTGCATCAAAGGGATCACCGTCAATCGGGAGCGCTGTCGCGACTACGCCGAAAAAAGCGTGGGGCTGGCCACCATTTTAAATACCTCCATTGGATATGAGGCGGCGGCAGTTGTCGCAAAAGAGGCGGCGGCCACAGGAAAATCACTTCGGGAGATTATCGTCGCCAGGGGAATTCTCAAGGCCGACACCGTGGATAAAATTCTCGATCCCACGGCCATGACCGAACCCAGCATTTAGAACAGGCCACGACTTGATATCAATGCATTCATTTGTGTGTCATCTCAAGGAGCGTTCCTGACGACGAGAGGTCTTTCTTTTTGGCGTTAAAAACAAAATCTCTCCCTTCGGGGGAAGGATGGAGATTCCAGGCCCATAGCGCAGGCTTTCATGGAGTTAAAATCGGAATCCAGATCGTTTGACTTTGTCACCCTTAAGGGGCTTCTCTCTTACGCGGAGGCCCTTGTCCAACGGGCCAGTGCAGGCTCGCCCCACCAGGGGCAAATCTCTTTTCCGGCCTCCCCCGCCGGCAAAGTCGATCGCCTCGCCCTTGCGCCATGGGTGATGGAAGAGATCTCTCACTTCGTGCAGCGAGTCCAGAAAGGACTCCCCGATGCCGCCCTCTACCAGTCGATGCGTCAGGCCATCCTCGATACGGTCTGCAAAGGCGACGCGATCCTCTTCTATGCCGCGTGGAATCAACGCCTCTCTCAAGGGGCGCTGACTCCCCTCTTGCAGGCCCCCATCGCTTCCCTTTTTAAACCAGTTCGACGCCGACCCATTGCCATTGTCTCCCGGGAACACTTAACCGCCCAGCTTGCAGAAGGACGCATCCTGCTGGATTTGGGAGACGATCGCTTTCTGCTCTTACCTCGCCATCTGTCGGAGAGAACCCTTCTTTTCGCCATGCGTCATGGGGTCTCCCAAGTTGAGAGTAAAACCCATCGCGTGGGATGTCGGCTCTCCAATACCCTGGATCCAGAACGGGGAATTCCCAAGGCAGACCGGATTGGGGAGGCCCTGGCCCGCATGGTGGGCGTCATCGGTCAGCAATTACACTTTCTTCACCTGGACAACTACCTCGATCCAAAAAGCTTCCTCCATCTGACCAGCCACAGCCCAAACACAAAAGAACTATTCGAACGGGTCATCGCCTCTCTGCTCCCCATGGAGGCGATCCCTGCCATCCCCACGACCCTGGATGCCGCGTTGGAATCACAAGATTTCGGGTGGGCGACGGGCCTCGAAAAGACCGTTGAACGCCATGAGATGGCGAAGACGTTTGGTGTTGAGGAAGGTGTGGCAAAATCGCTCATCCGGCACCCCCTGTATTGTTACCCGGGAGGCCATTGTTTTTTTGATTTCTACCTCAACGTGGTGGATGGATTCCACCGTCTGGCGGAAACTTCACTGGGACATGCCGTTTGTCTTTACACCCACAGCGCCACCCTGCGGGCGCTCATTACCTATCTGGATCCCCGCCCTTTTTCCGAGGCCTATGCTGAATTTGGAGAATATAAAGAAGGACAAGACAATGTCGTGCTCCTGGCCTATGAACGGGGGGAATTCTCCGGCTATTCCACCGCCGTAGGGCTCTCCACCCACGAACGAGGACAACGTGAGGTCCGGGTCACCGTTGAGCGGGAGAGGCTCGACCGGGTTCTCTTAAAACCGAGGCAGATTCGCCAGGTGGTGGTCTTGGTGTCCGGCGGCGACTTCGCGGGGGCCGGAGCCGCCTTAAAGGAAATTCATGTCACGGCCACCCGATATGGCCTGACCGTTTACTTCGCCCGGCATGGATTTTTGGGACTGGCCAATCGCTGGATTGAGCCGATAACGGAAGAAGAAACCCGTGGCATGTCCAGCCGCCCGTCCAGTCCGGTTGGAAGTAGCCGATTTGAGGATTTTAAAAGTGAGATTGTACAATCTATTGCGCTTGAAAATATAACCTCTTACATGAAAAATGGTGCGCTGATCATTCTTGGGGGAGATGGCAGCCTTCGGGGTGCTCAAGCCCTTTATCAAAAATTTGGGATACAGGTCGTCGGCCTCCCAGGGAGCATTGACAATGATCTCTCCGGGACCACGTCTCTTGGCTTTCACTCCGCGCTCGCCCTGGCCGATCAATCCATCGAATCGCTCAAGGCCACCAGCGCGGCCATGGGAAGCGTCTTTTTCGTGGAGATCATGGGGGCAGGATCCGGCCATCTCGCCCTTGCCTGCGCCTATCAGGCCCGCGCCGAGGGCGTGCTGGTCAACGAGCACCCCGATCCCGATGCCTATATTGAAGAGGTGATCCTCGGCACCCTCAAACGGACCCTCGGCGTCCCCCATAAAAGCCATCTTTTCATCGTGGCCGAAAAGACACCGCATCGGCATCACGCAAGAGGCGGCGTCCATGGCCTGGTCGACTATATCGCCGGCGCCATTTCAAAATGGCCGGAAAGTAAGCGCCTGGGCCCGTTTCAAATGACGCTGGCCGTCAAGGAAACGATTCTGGGGCACACCCTTCGAGGGGCAACACCCACGCCGGAGGATAAGGCGATGGCGCAACACTTGGGATATGAGGCGATCCGGCGTCTGGTGGAACAACCCGAACGGGCCATTGGGTGTATGCTCGCCTACCGGCGCGAAAGGGTGGTGGATGAAATCCCGCTGTACGCGATTACGCCAAAGCAGTTTGACTGGCAACTCTTCGCCCGAATGCACGGCAACGAGGTGTGATGCGCACATCGAGACACCGCAATGTGTCGGAAAAGTCCATGCTGTGTCGTTGCGAGGGGGCGGCATAGATGAAAAAGATGCAGGAGGTCAGGTGACGCTGGTGTTTGTCTATCGCGCCGACAGCGGTCTTTTTAACACCCTGACCGACATGGCCCATAAGCTCTTCTCGCCCGCAACCTATCCCTGCCGCCTCTGCGCAATCACCTATGGCGTTACAGGCATGCGTGAAGCGTGGCGACAGTTTATCAACAGTCTCGGGCATCCCTGCCGATTTCTGCACCGGGACCAGTTCATGGCCGAATATGGGATCGACACCCCTCCCCTGCCGGCCATCTTTCAGGAGGAAGGAGGGCGTCTTCTGCCCTGGATTCAGGCCGATGAGATTGAGGCCTGCCATGACATTGAAGGGCTTAAAACCCTGATCCTCAAACGAAGTTCTGAAGGGGGCCTCCCTCCAGAAAAATGCACGCTGATCCCCTGAAAATAAATGGCGCTTTAGAGTTTCAAGTGGGTCATTCCCCCTTAACATAAGGGGCCAGGGGGTTGTTCTCGATCTCCCCAATCTCATTCTGAATAGCGACCAAAACCAGGATTTTCATAACAACCCTCTGGCCCACGATAATACTCCATGTTGCTCCACTGGGCAAGCCTGCGGGCCGGTCATCACAATCGAAAGCAACTGACCCGTTGGATTTTCCCGATAATCATCGAATGGAGAAACACCCGGCCTCCAAGATCCATCCCGCAGGTCAGGTCGCGATGCCCCACAATAAAGGCGGTGTTGGCCGACAGCCCCCATCTGCGTGATCCGGTCCATTCGTGCAAAGGCCCATCCGGTATTAATCCGATACTGCGTGCGCAATAGATCGATCAAGGCGGCTTCTTCATCGGATGAAAGCGATCCTTTCGGAGCGTTCTGGTCCGTGAGCCTTTTGTCCAGCGCCCATTTTCTTAGAAACTCCAGCCGCTCAAGTGAAAGATTCAGATGGCGGTTGCCAAATTGTTCCTGGAGCGCCTTGCGAATCGATTCCTGCGCGGTCAGAGATTTCCATGCCGCGTAAAAACCGTTTTCCCGGCCAGGCTGGGCCACGGGGCATGTCCTTCGTCTACAAAGGCCTCCACCATTTAATCATGGGATCGAGCGACCCCGCGGGCAGATGAGTCGACCCGATGGGTCTCCTGTCGGGGCAGCCCCCTGTGGCTGCCCTGATGTTAAGTTCCTTGCCGGGGCTGTGGTTCCATGAAGCAGACAGGCGCGAAGCAATTCAAGATGCGTTACAGAACGATCTCCCAGAACAATAGGCTGGTCGCGTGCAAGCAGTTTTAGGCCAGCGTCTATGTGGCGCGAAAGAATCCGTCCCGATTGGAAATAGGCCCGATAGGTCTCGTTGGACAGATAGCCGCTCCCTCCCAAGAGCTGGTGACCC
>CAYRGU010000116.1:0-14994 GCA_964423845.1 uncultured Nitrospirota bacterium | reverse complement strand
TAACTGTTTTTTTGAGGTGTTGAGGCGGTTACGAAGAGAGCGGACCTCCTCCTTCAACGAGACAGCATCCTGGGAAATTGGGTCAGGAGGATCCGGGCTAATCGGCATGACGATTCGCGGGCGTTGTTGATGAGAGAGGCTCAATCTGAAATCCAAAGGGTTCACAACCGGGCGTCGCGTATTGAAAGTAGCGTCCAAGAACATTCATCACAATGACCGATCCAAACGCCTTGTACCCCATTCGCGTGGTTGATTTGAGCGAGTCAAAATTAGTCGATTCAACATAAGCGATCAATCCCTTCTTCACAACCTTGTTGACCCCCTTTAAGGTTAGACCATGGAAGGCTTGTGAAAGCCGATCACGCAGTACCGGAATGGACCCGATGGCCTTCGCGGTCAAGGGGGAATCACCCGAACCGTCTGGATCCCGCGATGGCTTTGCCTGCTCCGCCTGCTTCACTGGGGAATCCCTGGATGTAAGACATTTTTCGCGTTGTTCTTGTTCGGTCAGCCGTGGCATAAAATTCTCTTCGCCTTCTTCATTCAGTGTTCTCCTTAAGCGTCAGACCGAAGAGCACGATAGAAAAGTGACTTTAGCGACCGGTTGTGTATATACCGGACGTCAGGTGAAATCAACCTTCCAGCCTGAAGCCGGAAATGGGCGTTGTCTCCCTAAGATGCCGGTACACAGAGGGGCTCATGGGCCACAAAAGTGAGACCCAGTGCGTGAATTTTCTGCCTTGTGTGGAGAAGATACCTTTTGACGACAATTTAGAGATCATGCGATAATGGCGGGTCTGTTGAAATAGTCATTCCTGAACAGAGTAAAATTCAACCTTGGCGCGGGAGATTTATAGAGTATGTTAGGGGATATGACGCCCGTCAATTATGTGCCGATCTTTGTTTTTATTTTATTGTCTTTCGGTTTCGGCGTCGGGACCTTGGTGGTCAGTTATTTTGTTCAGACCCGGATTGGCCATCGGGAAAAACTGTCCACGTACGAATGCGGAAGCGAGCCGATTTCCGATGCCAGAAATCCTTTCCCCGTTCGCTATTATATCATCGCGATGCTTTTTGTGATCTTTGATATTGAAGTGATTTTTCTCTATCCCTGGGCGGTTGCGTTTAAAAAGATTGGGTTTTTCGGCCTGACCTCGATGATTATTTTTATCGCGCTCTTTTTTCTGGCGTTTTTCTATGCCTGGGTCAAGGGGGGATTGGAATGGGATTAACCGGAAAGTTCGAGGCCAATTTTATCACCACGACGCTTGATCAGGCGGTCAACTGGGCCCGGAAGGGCTCCCTCTGGCCGATGACCTTTGGACTCGCTTGCTGCGCCATTGAGATGATTGCGTCCGTGGCCAGCCGGTATGATATCGACCGCTTTGGGGCTGGGGTTTTTCGGGGGTCCCCACGGCAGTCGGACCTGCTGATTATCGCGGGCACGGTCTGTCGGCGTATGGCGCCGGTCATTCGCAAGGTGTATGACCAGATGCCAGAGCCCAAATATGTCATCTCCATGGGTTCTTGCGCGACATCCGGCAATATCTACAACAGCTATCCAGTGGTGCAGGGGGTCGATCGATTTATCCCGGTCGATATCTACGTTCCAGGCTGTCCTCCCACGCCGGAGGCACTGTTAGAGGGGGTTTTGCGGCTTCAAGATCAGATCATGAAAAAGAAGGTCTTTGCGGTATGAACGGTCCCGGCGTATCCCCTCCCTCGTCACAGGGAACGGGTGGAGAAGCCAAAACTCAAGAAACGGCGTCGTTCCGTATTCCCGTCGGAATGGAATCGGGTGAGGCGCATCCCATCGCGGTAAAAATTCGGGGGCGTTTCCCTTCGGCGTATCTCGGCGCGACGTTGTTTCGCGGGGATCTTTCCATCCATCTGTGTAAAGAGGGAATGGCGGACGTTTTCAGTCTGCTTAAGGAAGATCCGGAATTGGATTTTGATTATCCGGTGCATGTCTCGTCCGTAGATGATCCCAAGGAAAAGGAACGATTTGAGGTGGTTTATGAATTTTTTTCGATCCGGAAGAAACATCAGGTGCGGTTGAAAACCCGGGTTAAAGAGGGGGCCTGCGTGGTCGATTCCGCGACCCCGATCTGGAGAGGGATGAACTTTCAGGAACGCGAGGTGTACGACATGATGGGCATTCAGTTCAACCGTCACCCGGATCTGCGTCGCATTCTCCTGCCTGATGACTATGACGAGGGGTATCCCCTTCGGAAAGATTTTCCGGTGGAGGGACGGGGCTGGCGCGACCGCTTTGAGTTTTTAGACGAGATCGAGGAAAAGGGATTGCAGGGGTAAAATCATGACGACCGTGGTGGAGCAAAAAGATTCCAGACCGGATCCGCAACCCTTGCAGGGTCCGCAGGGATCGCACCCCTCGAAGCCCACGTTGGGCTCGCTGCCTTCGCAAGGCTCGCTGCCGCTGCTTCGCACCGAAGAGCTGCTTTTGAACATGGGCCCCCAGCACCCCTCCACCCATGGTGTCTTGAAGGTGGTGTTAAGCCTTGAGGGGGAGCGTGTCGTAAAGTCAGATCCTGTAATGGGATATCTTCACCGAGGGGTGGAGAAGCTCGCGGAGACGATCACCTACCATCAATTTATTCCGCATACCGACCGGCTGGATTATGTTTGCGCGATGTACAACAACTTTGCCTATGTCCGTGCGGTCGAGAAGCTCCTCGGCATTACGGTGCCAGAGCGGGCGGAATATTTAAGGACCATTGTGGCGGAGGTTCAGCGGATTATCGGGCATCTCTTCTGGCTCGGAACGCAGGCCCTGGATATTGGGGCGATGACCGTCTTTTTCTACACCTTCCGGGAACGGGAGATTCTGCTGGATATTTTTGATGACCTCTGCGGGGCCAGGCTCACGACGAGCTGGTATCGCATTGGCGGGGTCGAACGAGATTTTACCCCCAAGATTATTGCGGATCTTTACAAATTTATGGAGGGTTTTTCGGAAAAGATTGAAGACTATAACACCCTCCTTGAGAACAACCGGATCTGGATTGGTCGAACCCGTAATGTGGCCGTGATTTCTGGCGAAGATGCGGTGGCCTTTGGCCTCTCGGGCCCGACGCTGCGCGGATCGGGCGTGGACTATGACCTGCGGAAGGTCAGCCCTTACGGGGCTTATGACAAGGTTTCATGGCGGGTGCCCCTTGGAAGAAATGGCGACACCTACGATCGTTACTGGGTCAGGGTTGAGGAGATGAAGGAGAGCGCGAAGATCGTCCGACAGTGTCTTGATCAATTGCCGGAGGGGCCGTATCTTGCCTATCTTCCCCAGTATGTTCTCCCGTCGAAGGATCGGGTCTTTACCGACATGGAGAGCATGATCTATCAGTTTAGACTCTTTACGACCGGATTTAACGCCCCTCCCGGGGACATCTATTGCGGGACGGAGGCCCATAAAGGGGAGCTTGGGTTTTACATTGTGAGCCGTGGGGGGGGGAAGCCGTATCGTCTTAAGATTCGTGCGCCTTCTTTCATCCACATGGGGGCGTTTGACCAGATGGCGAAGGGGTATATGATTGCCGATATCATTACGATTTTTGGAACGTACGATATCGTGATGGGGGAATGTGACCGGTAGGCCTGGAATTTCTTCCGGGTTGCGAAAGAGGGCGTGATGTCAGGGATTTCCGAAAAGAAGAAACTGGATTTGACCATTGACGGGAAGAAAGTTTCCATCCCGGAGGGGATGACTGTCTTTGACGCGGTCAAGCAGGTGGGGGTGGCGCTTCCCGCGATGTGTTACCACTACGCCTTTTCCCCCTTTGGTTCTTGTGGCATCTGCCTGGTGGAGGTTGAAGGCAAAAATAATAATGTCCGCGCCTGCACCGCCAAAACCACGCCCAATATGGTGATCAAAACCGATACCCCAAAGATGATTGACGCCCGCAAAAAGGCGGTGGAGAAGTGGCTGACGATTCATCCCCTCGATTGTCCAGTCTGCGATGCCGATGGCAAATGTGAACTTCAGGATATGGCTTACGATCTTGGCGTGTATGACATTAAGAAGGCCGTGCGCAAAGAGGTTCCCGAAGATGTTCGAAGCGTCGGTCTTGATTTCAACATGGAGCGTTGCATCCTTTGTGGTCAGTGCATCAACGTCTGTAAAGAGGTCCAGGAGATTGATGCCCTCTGTTTTTACAAAAAGGATGGGAAGACGTTAGTGGGTGCCCATGGGGGCACGGCGCTCTACTGTGAGTTCTGCGGGGACTGCCTGGCGGTCTGTCCTGTGGGGGCGATTGTGAGCCGATTTTCGAAATATGCCTTTAAACCCTGGCAGCTCAAAAAGACCGAGACCACGTGCAGCTATTGCGCCGATGGGTGCGCCCTGACCTTGGAGAGCGAGGGACAGCGGGTGGTGCGTGTCACCTCGAAGCTTTCCTATCTCTCGAAGTTTGGGTGGGAGGTGGCGCCGGGGGATGACCATGGCGGGATCTGCGTGAGGGGTCGGTTTGGGTTTAACTTTATCGAAAGTGATCAGCGTCTCTCGCGGCCCTTGGCCAGGATAGAAGACCGTCTGGTGGAGATCCCCTGGTTTAAGGCGATCCCCCTGATTGGACGGCGTCTGGCCGAGATCAAGGCACGGGCGGGGGGGGGGGCGATTGCCGGATTGATTTCGGCCCGTTGTACCAACGAGGAGGTCTATCTCTTTCAGAAGTTGATGCGCACGGTGCTTGGCTCGAACAACATCGATACCTCCGCCCGGTACGGTCATATCAACTCTGTTTTGGCGATGCAGCGGACCCTCGGTGTGGGGTGGGCGACGACCTCTTTCAAGAAGCTGACCCTTTCCGACGTGATCTTCATGATTGGAACGAATATCACAGAGACCCATCCCACAACCTCCCTCCGGGTGAAAGAGGCGAAAAACAAATATGGGGCGAAGGTGATTGTCGCCGACACATGGGAAACAAATATGCGGAGGCTCTCGACCCATCCGATCGCCTTATCGATCGAGGGTGTGGCGGCCCTGCTCTCCGGCATGGTGAAGGCGGTGATCGAGAAGAATCTGGTCTTTCCACCCTTTTTCGAGAAATATCCCGATCGGGTGCAGGCGATGCGTGCGGCGGTTGCCCCCCTGACTGAAGCGGAGTTGGCCGGACGGTCGGGTGTGCCCTGGGAGAAGATCGCCGAGGCTGCGGTGCTTTTGGCAGAGGCCGATCGGGGGACGATTGTTTGGGGAGAAGGGGTGATTTCTCGCGCGGGAGGCTATGACAACGTCTTACGGTTGATCGATTTGGCCATGATCACCGGACTGTTTGAGAAAGAAGGCGCGGGTGTCTTGCCGGTTTGTGAAGAGAATAATGAGCAGGGCGCGGTCGATATGGGGGGGCTCCCGGAATTTCTTCCGGGGCAGTCAGACTATTTAAATCCTCAAGCGCGTGAGCCGTTCGAGTCTCTGTGGCATGCGGTCCTCCCCGAAGGCCCGGGGTTCACCCTTCCTGAAATGCTGGATCGGGCGAGACAGGGGGAGATCAAGGCCCTCTATATTGTTGGAGAAAATCCCGTGGCGAGTCTTCCCGCCTCGATGCAGGTTCGGGAGGCGCTGGAGAAGGTTGAGCTGATTATCTGTCAGGACCCATTTTTAACGGAGACGGGGAAGCTGTCTCATTTCGTCCTTCCCGCAGTGACCTATGCCGAGAAAGAGGGGAGTTTTACCAATATGGAAGGTCGGGTGAAGCCGGTTTCCGAGGCCTTTTATCCCAGAGGGGAGGCGCGCCCGGATTGGAAGATCTTCCTGGAAATGGCTCGCCAGATGGGGAACCCCTTTTCGCTTCGCTCTCCCGCCGAAATCAAAGCCGAGATCCAGCAGGCGGTGCCGGGCTATTATGACGCGGCGCGCCGTCCGGTGCAGATCAATCGTTCCCCTGACGGGGATCTCTCCGAGATCTCTGATATGAAGAGGCGTTATCTGTTTTCTTCCTGGCCGTCCGCCGAGGACCGTTCGTCTTCTTTGACCTTTACCCAGGTGATCTATCATTCCGGAAAGCTTTCCACGCAGGACTCCGCCCTGGTCGAACTCTACAACAAGCCGATCTTGAAAATAGGGTCTTCCGACGCGGAATGCTTGGGGATCAAGGACGGCGATCAGGTTTATATTCGCTCCCCTCTGGGGAAGGTCGAGGTGGCTGCGGAGGTGTCTGACACCCTTCCTCCCGGGGTGGTGCAGTTCCCGGAGCATTTCAATCAGCCCCCTGTCCGCGACCTGATCGAAGGGGAAGTGGATGAGGTGACCCACGCCCTTTATGTAAAATCGGGGCCGGTGGCGATCGAGAAGGTCCTCAATTTCGGGCTGGAGGTTGTTTCAACTTTTGAATCCCATGGAACGCGTGGGGAAGTAAAGTAAAAGGGTTCTCATGACGTTGCGTAAGCTGTTTGAACAGGTCTCTTTCAAGGAAATCGTGATCGCCCTCAAGTTGACCTTGAAGCATATGTTTGTCAGGGAGGTGACCCTCCAGTATCCGCATCAGAAGTTAGTCATTCCGGACGCCCATCGGGGTGCCCTTTGTTTACTTCGTTATGAAGATAGCGTGGAGCGATGTGTCGGTTGCGATTTGTGCGAGGTGGCCTGTCCCTCTCACTGCATCAAGGTGGTGAGCGGAGAGGTTCAGGATGGGCAGGTGGTTCGGCGCATTGCCACCGCGTTTGACATTGATATGACAAAGTGTGTCTTCTGCGGTTTTTGTGTGGAGGCCTGCCCCGTGAATGCCCTCGGGATGACGAAACTTTATGAATATTCAACGGCCAACAAAAGAGACCTGATTTTCGATAAGCCAAAGCTCTATCAGATTGGAGAGCAATACTACGATCAGGCCAAGGCGTATCTGGTCGCGCACAACCAGGAAAAGAATGATGAGCAGGCCCAGAGCTACCGGTACCGGTTCCCCGGCTATGTCGGTTCCCCGCCCCCCAAAAACACGAAAGAGACCACGTCCGTTGGCTCGACTGCATAAGGCTCAATCCCACGCATGACGGCCCACTTCCTTTTCTTTTATTATTTCTCCGGGGTCGCGCTGATCTCTTCGATGCTGACGGTCGGGCTTCGCAATCCTGTCTATTGCACGCTGTCTCTGCTTTCGGCCTTTTTCCATGTGGCAGGACTCTTTATCCTGCTTGAGGCCGAATTTATTGCCGCGATCCAGATTATTATTTACGCCGGGGCTGTGCTGGTGCTCTATCTTTTCGTCCTGATGCTCCTGAACCTGAAGGAGAATGAACGCTTTTTTGAAAAGCAGATTTGGGTCGCGCTGGTTTTTGGTCTGATTGTGCTGGGAGAGATTCTTCTGGCCTTATGGATACCCGATTCCCAAAAGGCGGGGGCGATTCCCGGGGCCATGATGGCCTCTGGGGCCGTGACGGCCTCCGGGAGGATTCCTCCATCGGTGGGGAATACCCAGGCGATAGGGCTCTCTCTGTTTAACGAATATGTCTTGCAGTTTGAGGTGGTGGGGGTTCTTCTGTTGGGGGCTGTGGTCGGGGCCCTGATCCTGGCCAAGCAGATCCCCAAAGAGAGGAAAGGGTAAATGATCCCGGTCTCCTACTATGTGATCGTCGCTACGGTGATGTTCGTGATTGGCCTCATCGGGGTGCTGATTCGCCGGAACTTCCTGATCATCCTCTACTCGATTGAGTTGATGCTCAATGGGGCGAATATCAACCTGGTTGCCTTTTCGCATCATTTCCAGTCTACGACGGGCCAGATCATCACCCTGTTTGTGATTACCATTGCGGCGGCCGAGGCGGCGATTGGGCTTGCGATTATCGTCGTTCTTTTCCGTAGGAAGCCAACGACCAACGTCGATGAGATTAACCTGTTGAGGTGGTGAGAAACATGGCCTTCATCCATCCCAGTCTCTTTTTCCTGATCGCGGCCCTGGCGCTTTTCTGGGCCAACGGGCGCGTCCGTCCGCTCCTGCTCCTGGGGATGCCGGCGCTGGCCTTTGTCTCGCTTCTTTTTATCCCCGAGGGGAATTACGGCGCGCTCTCCTTTCTGGGATATACGCTGACGCCGTTTCGGGTTGACCGGCTTAGCCGTCTCTTTGGGGTTGTCTTTACGATCAGCGCCTTCATCGGCATGGTCTATGCCCTTCATCTTCGCGACGTGGGGCAGCATGTTGCGGCCTTGCTCTACGCGGGCAGCGCGCTCGGTGTGGTCTTTGCCGGGGATTTACTGACCCTCTTTTTCTTTTGGGAGATGATGGCCTTCTCCTCGGTGTTTTTGATCTGGTGGGGGGATCGGGGCAAAGAGGCTGGTTTGAGATATCTGCTGGTTCATCTCGCCGGGGGAATCTGCCTGTTTTTGGGCATCCTCCTCCATGCGGCAAGCGGGCAGGGCCTCTCCTTTACGAACCTTGGCGCAGGGGGATTGGGGGTCAACCTGATCTTGATGGGGTTCCTTCTGAATGCGGCGGTTCCCCCGTTCCATGCCTGGCTGGCGGATGCCTACCCGGAGGCCACGATCCCCGGCGCGGTGTTTCTCTCGGCCTACACGACCAAGACGGCCGTTTATGTCCTGGCGCGTGGATTCGCCGGGACGGAGATGCTGATCCCCTTAGGGGTGGTGATGGCGCTCTACGGCGTGGTCTACGCGGTGATGGAAAATGACAGCCGGCGGCTTTTGGCGTACCACATTATCAGCCAGGTCGGCTATATGGTCGCCGGGATTGGCATCGGGACCGAAATGGCGATCAATGGCGCCGTGGCGCATGCCTTCTCCCATATCCTCTACAAGGGACTTCTCTTCATGGGGGTGGGCGCGGTCATTTTCGCGACGGGACGACGGAAGCTGACGGAACTGGGCGGGCTCTACCGCTATATGCCGCTCACCTTTATTCTCTACATGATTGGCGGATTCTCCATCTCGGCCTTTCCCCTGTTTTCGGGTTTTGTGAGCAAGTCGATGGTGGTCTCGGCTGCAGCGGAGACTCACCGGCCCTATGTGACCCTGCTTCTGACGCTGGCCTCCGCCGGGACGTTTCTTCACACGGGGCTGAAACTCCCGTACTACATCTTTTTTGGGAAAGAGTCGGAGGTGATTGCCAAAGAGCCGCCTCGCAACATGTTTCTCGGGATGGGACTTGCCGCAGCGCTTTGCATTGGGATCGGGATTTTCCCGCAGAGTCTCTATCAACTCCTGCCGTATCCGGTGAATTATCACCCCTACACGGCCACCCATGTCGTCTGGACGCTCCAGATCCTTCTCTTTACCGCGCTGGGATTTTTTATGTTGCTCAAATGGCTTGATCCGGAGAAGACGATTTCGATCGATACCGACTGGTTTTATCGAAAGGGCGCGGACGGCTTTCTCTGGCTGACGCACCATCCGATTGCGCGTTACGAGGGATGGGTGACCGAGCTGTATCGAACGGCCCTCATCCGCCCGATACTATGCTTCGTGGGCTTTTGTCGTGAGTTTGATCGTCGGGTGATTGATGGAATCGTTCGTGCGGTCGGAAGCGCTGTTCTCTCGTGCGCGTGGTTCTGCTCTCTGATCGAGAAGTATGTCATCTATGGACTGATCAACCTCATCGGGTATGCGAACCATCTCGCGGCGCGCATTTCCCGGCGCCTTCAGACCGGGGTGGTCAATCATTACGCGCTCATGATTATTGTGGGGGTGTTCATTTTTGTGAACGTTTATTTTGTGGTGAGGGGACACCTTCCCCAGGTCGTGGCCTGGAAATGATGGGGACCCATTAGTGCAGACAACCTTGAATCAACTCTACGCGGTGGATCAGATTGGTTTCCCGGTACTCACCTGCCTTATTTTTCTTCCGCTGATCGGGGCCCTGGCCGTTTTCATTTTTCCAAAATGGATAAGGCAGATCTCTTTGGGGACCACGATTTTTACCTTCCTTCTTGCGCTTTCTCTGATTCCCGGTTTTGTGCCCCAGGTGTCAGACATGCAGTTTGTCGAACGGGTGGCCTGGGTCGCGCCGCTTGGGATCGATTACCACCTTGGGGTAGATGGAATCAGCCTCCTTTTGATCTTGCTGACCGCCTTTTTGTCGGTGTTGGTGGTGTTGTTTTCTCTAAAAACGGTCGATTATCACCTTCAAGGGTTCCTGCTCTGTCTTCTGGGGTTGGAGGTGACCTTGATTGGTGTTTTTGCCGCGCTGGATCTTATCCTTTTCTTCCTCTTTTGGGAGGTGATGCTCCTTCCCATGTATTTTCTCATCAAGGTCTGGGGCGGGGAGGGACGGGACCGCGCGGCGCTCAAGTTTGTTCTCTATACCCTGGTGGGATCGGTGCTGATGCTGGTTGGGTTTGCCATCCTTTACCTGAACTACCACGATGTTGCCGTGTCGCAAAACCTTCCCAGACAGTATTCGTTCAGTCTGATTGACCTTCTCACGGCGTCGGTGCCTCCCAAAACGCAGGCGTTGGTTTTTCTGCTTCTTTTTTTCGGGTTTGCCTTCAAGGTCCCGATGGTCCCGTTTCACACCTGGCTGCCGGATGCGCATGTCGAAGCCCCGACGGCAGGGAGCGTGATGCTGGCGGGCGTCCTGCTGAAGATGGGGGTGTATGGTTTCGTGCGATTCTCTCTTCCGCTTCTCCCCGAGGCCTCGTATGCCTTTATGCCGATGGTCTCGCTGCTGGCGGTGATTGGCATCCTCTATGGCGCGTTTTTGGCACTGGCCCAGGACGATATCAAGAAACTGATTGCCTATTCTTCGATCAGCCATCTCGGATTTGTTATCCTGGGCATTTTTGCCTTTAATGACCAGGGGATGCGGGGGGGGCTTTTACAGATGCTGAACCACGGGATCTCCACCAGTGCCCTTTTTTTTGTCGTTGGTTTTCTCTATGTGCGCCGACATACCCGTTTGATCACAGCGTTTGGCGGGTTGTACAAAACGCTTCCTCTGATGGCGTTTTTTTTCCTCATTGCCAGTCTTGCCTCGATGGGGATGCCAGGCACCAACGGCTTTGTCGGGGAGTTTCTCATTTTAGTCGGCGCGGCCAAGGCCAACTGGGTGTATGGCGGGTTGGCGGTGGGAGGCGTCGTGGTCGGATCGGCCTATATGCTCTGGCTGTATCAACGGGTGATGGTGGAGCCGACGGATCATCCAGAAAATAAAGGTCTGACCGACCTTAACGTGTCCGAATTGGTGGTGAGTGTGGCCCTCATGATCATGGTGGTCTGGCCCGGCCTTTATCCGCAGCCGTTTTTAAGAATGATGGAGGGGCCCGTCCAGTTTCTGATGGCCCGGACGGAGCGGGTTCGGGTGGACCACGAGGGAGCCTTTCTCACGGCTCGCCTCCCTGTGTCAAAGGGCCCGTCTGTGAGCGTGGGCCCTGTCATGAACGGTGACTCCGGGGGGAAATTTTGAACCTGCCGCTCTTATCTTTAATTCTTTTCTCATTGGTCGCGGGGGCAGTAATTCTTGTCTTTGTCCCGAATCGCAGGCCCATGCTTGTTCGGGGCGTGGCGGCGGGGGCTTCGCTCATTGCGCTGATCGCCTCCTTCTATCTGCTCTATGCCTTCGATTACCACCAGGGTGGTTTTCAGTTTATTGAACGATACCTCTGGGCGCCCAGTTTGGGGATCTCCTTTTATCTTGGCGTGGATGGCATCGCGGTCCCGCTGGTTCTCTCCACGAGCCTTCTCATGTTCGCGGGGGTGTTTGTCTCCTGGCATATTCAGGACAGGACGAAGGAGTTTTACATCGTCCTGTTGATCCTCGCGGCCGCGACGGTTGGGGTCTATGTCTCCCTGGATCTGTTCTTCCTCTATTTCTTTTATGAGATGTCGGTGCTCCCGATGTACCTCTTGATTGGGGTCTGGGGAAGCCATACCAAAGGGTATTTGGAGTCCGTGAACCTCAAGAAAGACTCGCCGTCTCATCTGTTTAATTTCACGGCCAACAGCAAGGAATATGCGGCGATGAAACTGGTGCTGTTCCTTTCTGCCGGCGCGGTGGTTGCGCTTCTTGGCATTCTATTCATCTATGCGGGTTCGGGGTTGTACACGTTCGATCTGATTGCGCTCTCGTCGGTGCCGGAGGGGGTCTATGGAAAGGCGAGGGTCGGGGTCATCTGGCTGCTTGTTTTTCTGGGGTTTGCCTCGATCGCGCCGATCTGGCCGCTTCATTCCTGGTCTCCGGTGGGACACGCCTCGGCGCCGGCGGCGACCAGTATGCTGCACGCCGGTGTCTTGATGAAACTGGGGCACTTTTCAATTCTGCGGGTGGCCTTCTTCCTCTTTCCAGAGGCGACGCGTGAATGGATGCCGCTGGCGGCGGTTCTTTGCATTGGGAGCATCGTCTATGGGGGGTTGGTCGCCCTCTTTCAAAAAGACACCAAATATGTCATCGGCTACTCCTCTTCCAGCCACATGGGCTATATTTTTCTGGGGATGGCGGCCCTGAATGTGATCAGCCTGACGGGGGCGGTTCTCTATATGTTTGCCCATGCCGTGGCCACGGGGCTTCTCTTTGCCACGGCGGGATGGGTCTATGATCAGACCCACACGCGGGATATCCCGTCGCTGGGGGGCCTGTCTCAAAAGATGCCCTTTGTCTCCGGGGCCTTTGTCGTCGCTGTGGCGGCGTCTGCGGGGTTGCCGCTCACCGTGAATTTCATCGGAGAGCTGATGATTATTGTGGGAAGTTGGGAGGCCTATCCCAAGACGACCCTCGTTGCGGTGCTTGGGATTTGTGTGACGTTCTGCTATCTGATCCTGATGATGCGTGGCGTCTTTTTTGGCCAGATGCGGCCCCAATACGCGGGCGTGCGGGATGCTTCGATGTGGTATGACCGGCTTCCGCTGGTTCTGATGATGGCGTGCGCCCTCTTTTATGGGCTCTTTCCGTCACAGTTCATTCATGTGATTCAATCCGGGGTGATTCCGTTGATCGAAAGAATTCATCCTGTGGCCCCGATGCTGGCAAAGACGGGAGGATTTTAATGGAAGCGCCTTTTGTTTTTGGAGAGATTGATTTCTCCCTCATGGCCCCCGAACTTTGGATGACCCTGTTGACCTGCCTGGTTCTGGCGATTGATTTTTTATTCCCAAAGGTTAAAAAAAACACCCTGGCCTATGGGGCCATCGCCGGGATGGCGGCGGTGGCCATTCAGTTGGCCCTGTTTTTTATATCAGGCAAATCGGGGCTGCTTTTCAACGGCATGTTCGTGCTGGATCCGCTGGCCATCTTCTTTAAGATCTTTGTTTTGTTCTCCACGATTCTGATCGTGTTGTCTTCACTCAACTACGTCAACACGCTTCCCTTTTATCGGGGGGAGTATTATTTTCTGCTCCTTTTCTCGGCCCTGGGGATGATGTTCATGGCCTCGGCCAATGATTTGCTCTCTCTCTACATCACGCTGGAGTTTGCGACGTTTGGGTTTTATATTCTGGTCGCTTATCTTCGGGAGGATCTCCACTCGAACGAGGCGGGGATCAAGTTTTTTATCCTCGGTGTCCTGGCCTCTTCGATTGTTATTTTTGGCATCAGCCTGATTTATGGCGCCACGGGAACGATTGTTTTCCAGGAGTTGGCGGGCCATCCCCCCTCGATGGGAATGATTGTGGGTTTGATGTGTGTATTGATGGGGCTCGGCTATAAGGTCGGGGCCGTTCCGTTTCATGCGTGGATTCCGGATGTGTATGAGGGGGCCCCGACGCCGGTGACGTCGTTCCTTGCCATTGTACCGAAAGGAGCGGCCTTTGCCGTTATTTTAAGAATTATCTTTTCCGCGTTCCCAGCAGTGCAGGGGGAGTGGACCTGGTTTCTCATCGTGATTTCCGCCCTTTCGATGACCTACGGCAATATTGTGGCCATTGCGCAGAAGAACATGAAGCGGCTTCTCGCCTATTCGGGGATTGCCCAGATTGGAAATATCCTGATCGGACTTGCCGCCGGAACCCGGATGGGTGGAGACGCCATCCTGTTTTATATGCTGGCCTATCTTTTCGCGAATATTGGCGCCTTCGCGGTGGTGATTGTGGTGGGGGGCGCGACAGCGCGGGAGGATATTGAGGGGCTGGCAGGCCTGAATCGTCGTTCCCCCTTTCTGGCCTTTTCCCTCCTGATCTTTCTCCTGTCGCTCGCGGGGGTTCCGCCTCTCGCGGGTTTTATGGCCAAACTTTATGTCTTCATGGCGGCCATGAATCGGGACCTGTTTTTCCTGGTGATTGTGGGGCTGGTGAATATCGTGATCTCGATGTACTACTACCTTGTGGTGGTCAAAAAAATCTACATCCTTGAGCCGCAGGATGCCACGCCGATTATAACGCCCTGGCCCCTGAAGATTGTCCTTGTCGTGAGTGTGGCTGGGGTCCTGGTCCTGGGAATTTTTCCGAGGCCGTTTGTTGGATTTTCCGAGGCCGCCACCGTGATTCTCTCCAACCTCGCCTTACGATAAATAAAAAAATACGTGGGGTGATAGATGAACAAAAACACCTTGAAAATTATCCTGCCGATCCTCCTTTTCTTTGCCTTGTGGTCCTACCTGGGAAATCTATCCTCATTCTGGCCGAATAGAAAACCGATCAAAGTCGGGGTCCTTCATTCGCTCACCGGTACCATGGCGATCAGTGAAACCTCCGTGAGGGATGCCACCCTGTTGGCAATTGAAGAAATCAATCAGCACGGCGGTGTTTTGGGAAGACCCATTGTCCCTATTGTGGTAGACGGGAAATCCGATTGGCCCACCTTTGCACGGGAGGCTGAACGTCTGATTACGGTCGAACATGTCTCTGTGGTTTTTGGCTGTTGGACTTCTGCCAGTCGCAGAACCGTCAAGCCTGTTTTTGAAAAATACGATCACCTGCTTTTCTATCCCGTTCAATACGAAGGTCTGGAAGAATCGCCAAACATCATTTACACCGGGGCCGCACCCAATCAACAGATTATTCCAGCCGTCAAATGGGCATTCGATCATTTAGGGAAAAGGGTTTTTCTGGTGGCTTCCGATTACGTTTTTCCGCGAAGTGCCAATGCGATTATCAAAGACCAG
>CAYRGU010000115.1:0-16709 GCA_964423845.1 uncultured Nitrospirota bacterium | reverse complement strand
ACCGGAAGTGAAAAAAAAGGCCTTGGAGAGGGCCATTCCGCAATCGGGGCGATATTGTTACTGGACCATGCGTATCGGAACTGGTTCTTTGGGTTTAATGCCGAGGTCGGGACTTCACTCTCCGGTGGGCATTCCACTGGATTAGAGGTTGCGACCGCAATCTCCTACTCCTTCATCGATGAAACAGGTACGGGGATGGCCCCCTCGAAGCCGAATCAGCGATACGTCTCTTCGGTATCTCTTGAGCTTATCGCTGAAGTCCCTCTTGATAGTGAAGAGGGTGGCCATGGGGATCACCATGTTACACTCCTTCCCAGTGTTGGTTTATGGCATCCGGTGTCAGAGTGGTACACACGTCTTGGTGTTGAGTTACCTGTGAGCCACGATCGTGAGAATGACTTTGCCATTTTGTTTCACGTTGGGAATCACTTCGACTGGAAAAAGTTACTTAAGTAGAATCGTCGGATGGCAGGTCCAAAACGAGGAGTGTTCCACGTGGAACACTCCTCCTGAATCATATGGAAAATAGATTTGACATTATTGTCGTGGGGGCGGGTCATGCCGGGACGGAGGCTGCCTTGGCATCCGCACGCATGGGGGCAAAAACCGCCTTGTTTACGTTGAGCCTTGAAAACATTGGGCAGATGTCGTGCAATCCTGCCATCGGCGGGATTGCGAAAGGCCACCTTGTTCGGGAGATCGACGCCCTGGGCGGAGAGATGGGCCGGGCCATTGATAAGGCGGGTATTCAGTTCAGGATGTTAAATACAAGCAAGGGGCCTGCTGTTCGTGCCCTTCGCGCACAGGCCGATCGGGATCTCTACCGGGAGGCGATGACCCAAACCCTTCTAAATCAGCCAAACCTGTCTGTCATTGAAGGGATGGTAGATGAATTGCTGGTTGAGGGTGGAAGAGTGATTGGCGCTCTGGTCGAAGGTGGGCTGAAGGTCTTTAGCGATGCGGTTATTCTGACGACCGGTACGTTTCTTTGCGGATTGATCCATATTGGAAAACGTAACTTTCCCGCTGGACGCATTGGGGAGGCCCCCGCACAGAAGGCATCGCAAAGTCTGATCCGTTTGGGCTTTACATTGGGCCGATTGAAAACAGGAACGCCGCCTCGATTGGATCGTAAAACCATTGATTTCTCTAAACTAAAACCCCAGTATGGCGATGAGCCACCCCTTCCATTTTCGTATTCAACGGAAAAATTAAAGGTGGATCAGCTTCCCTGTCACCTTACCTTTACAGATGAAAAATGTCATGACATTATTCGAGAGCATCTCTCTGAATCTCCCCTCTATTCCGGTGTGATTACTGGGATTGGCCCGCGATACTGTCCCTCCATTGAGGACAAAGTGGTCAAGTTTGCCTCACATCCAAGGCATCAGGTGTTTTTAGAGCCGGAGGGGAGATCCAGCGAGGTGATATATCCAAACGGTATATCAACCAGTCTGCCGGAGGAGGTACAGCTTCAGTTTGTTCGCGCCATTCCCGGCCTGGAAAATGTGAAGATGCTTCGACCCGGCTATGCCATTGAATATGATTATGTTCCACCGACGCAGCTTTATCCGACGTTGGAAACAAAGAATATCTCCGGCCTTTACCTCGCCGGGCAGATCAATGGCACCTCGGGCTACGAAGAGGCCGCCGCGCAGGGGTTGATGGCCGGTATCAACGCGGTTTTGAAACGACGCAATCTGTCGCCCTTTATTCTTCAGAGATCGGATGCGTATATCGCTGTTTTAGTTGATGATTTGGTCACGTTAGGCACCGAGGAGCCCTATCGGATGTTCACTTCCAGAGCAGAGCATCGGCTTCTTTTACGCCATGATAACGCCGACTTGCGACTAATGGAGAAAGGCCATCAGTTAGGCCTTATCTCCAACCGGCAGTTTGAGAAACTGCTGTTTAAAAGAGATCGCATTGAGCAGGAAAAGCGGTGGTTGAATAAGACGCCTGTTCGAATTATTCCTGAATGGGATAAAAAACTACAAGATGTGGGTCTTTCAGAGGTACTGCCCACAACCACCCTCGAGAAGCTGTTAAAGCGTCCCGATGTTAACTATGAAAAGCTGGTCGGGTGGTTTGATCTTGAGGATCACTTCGATCCTGCCTTTGCAGATGAGTTGGAGATACAGATCAAGTATGAAGGCTATATTCAACGAGAACTGTCACACGTCGCGCGCCTTCAGCGGATGGAAGAGAAAGCCATCCCCCTTTCCTTTGATTATGCCGGCGTGACCAGCCTCTCGTGTGAAGTGAAAGAGAAGCTGACAAAAATTCAGCCCCGCTCGATAGGACAGGCGGCCCGTATTTCCGGGGTGACCCCCGCCGCCATCTCCATTTTGCTGATTGCGCTGGAGCGAAAACGTCGGAATCAACCCTGACCGTCTGGCAGATCGCGCCGCTCTGGCTCGGAGCCGCCCGCTTACATCGCAGAGCCTCACATCTCCTGGGCGTGCTTGTTTCCTTCTTTGGATTTTATCCAGGCCTGGCGGGCATAATCCATGATCTGCCGTTTATCTCCGGCAAGCGGTTGAGACACCGCGACTTCAGCGAGACGGATCGCCTCCTTGAGATGGATCAAGGCCTGGCTCCCCTCTTTCTGCATGTTTTTATTGGCGCCCCGATCGGAAAGGACCTTCTCAATATGCTGAAGGCAGGTCTCTCCCTCATGAATAACGGTCTTCAGACTTCTGACCACGCCATCCATCTTCCCCTGCCCGCCGTTAAAGAGCGCGACATTCGCGGTGAAAACCATCGTGTCGCAATGCCGTTTGGCATTGATCACATGCTCGTCAACACTGGCCAGGGCCATCCCAGGGAAGAGAAAAAAAACGGCCAAACCGAAGAGAAGCTCCCTTCGGAGCGGACCGTTTAAAAATACTGAAAGAGTCGTCCTGATCATTGTGAGAATTCTCATCGTATTACACGATCGGCGCGGCCAGAGTCAGCTCGGCCATCACTTCGAGGTGGCTCGTCTGGGGAAACATATCGAAGGGTTGAAGACGTGTCACCTGATACCCCGCCGTCACGAGGCGTTTTAGATCCCGGGTCAGCGTGGCCGGATCGCAGGAGAGATAAACGATCTGCGGTGGCGCCAGACGAATCAAGTGGGTCAGGACCTCTCCCGACACCCCCTCGCGCGGGGGATTTAAGAACAGTTTGGAGGCATATCCAGAGGGCGTCGCCGCAAGCCCCATCTCAACAGACGCATCGACCAGTCGGACATTTTTCATCCGTAGGGTATTTTTTCGGGCATCCGCAACGGCGTAAGGATTTCCCTCGATGGCGGTGATCTCCCTGACTCGCGAAGCAAGCGGAACGGTGAATGTCCCCACGCCACTGTAAAGTTCCAGCAAAACGTCGGAGGGCTCCGGGACAAGCCACTCGATGACCTTTTCAATCACCAGCGCGGCGCAGGGGAGATTGATTTGAGAGAAAGCGCGATCGCTTATTTTAAGGTTCTGCCCGTGGGCCGAGACTACCAAATGGGCCTGACCGAGGGTCAGACGATGCTGACGGATGTAAAAGATCATCCCTTTGAGGGAAACGGGCGAAGACCCTTCAAGAAGGGCCTCCTGGGCTCTTTTGTAAAATGCGGTTTTGCTTGAGAAAAAATGTCCGGTGATGATGACGATAACTTCTCCCCGGCCATTCCCCTGAAGTTCAATCTCCGTGAGCTGATGAAGCGGCGCGTTGCGGGCCAACCATGCCATCGTTTGGTTTAACTCGGGGATCAAAAGGGGGCAAGCGTCGATGGGAACCAGCGTATGACTTTCCGGCTGATAGAAGCCGACCTGGCCATCATGAATCTTGAGGGTGGCCCGCGTGCGGTAATGGAACGCCTCCGGGGAGGGGATGGGGGGCAGGAGAGGAAGCGATGCCAGATCTCCTAAGGGGAAGAGCGTTTCCCGGAGCGCCTCGACCTTGTAGTGAAGTTGTCGTCCCTCCGGAAGATGTTGAAGCTGACAACCGCCACAGGTCGTGAAGACGGGGCAGGGAGGGGCTCTCCGTTCCGCAGACGGGATTAAAAGCGCCTGAATCCGCCCGCGACGGTAGTTTTTCCGTTCCTGGGTAATTTCAACTGCGACGGTCTCACCGGGGAGGGTATAGGGAACAAAAAGGACATGACCCCCGGTATGTCCCAGACCCTCTCCACCCGAGACCACCTTTTTAATCTCAAGGGTCTCGATATCTCCTTTCATGAGGCGCCTTCCCCTTCGCGCCCGTCTCTTCCTGGCGGTTCTATTCCCAAAAGTTTCATTTTCCGATAGAGATGGGTCCTCTCAATCTGAAGCGCTTCAGCGGTACTTGTGATATTCCATCCCTGTTCGTTAAGCTTTTTGAGGATATACTCCTGCTCGAAGTGGTTGCGCGCATCTCGCAGGGAGGCGGGCAAAGCGGGGGAGGAGGCATTTTCCAAAATGGGGGAGAGCGATCCGAGGTCCAGAAATTCAGGCAAATCCTCCGGCGTGATTTTTTCAGATGGGGCCATGATCATCAACCGTTCAACGGTATTTTTAAGTTCACGAACATTGCCGGGCCAGGGGTAGGCGGAAAACAACGCGAGGGTCTCGGGCGTGAATGTTTTAGGCTTAATTCCTTCATCACGCGAAATCTGATCGGTGAAATGGTTCACCAGCAGCAGGAGATCGTCGCCACGTTCCCGGAGGGGTGGAACGGTCAGCGGAATCACATTCAGCCGGTAGTAGAGGTCTTCGCGAAAGGTGCCTTTTTTAATCTCCTCCTGGAGGTTTTTATTCGAGGCCGCGAGGACCCGCACGTCCACCTTGATTTTCTGGCTTCCACCAAGGCGAAAAAAATCCTGGCCCTCCAGAACCCGCAACACCTTCGACTGGGTGGAGAGTGCCATATCGCCAATTTCATCCAGGAAAAGAGTTCCGCCATCGGCCTGCTCGAATTTCCCAAGCCGTTGTTGCTGGGCGCCGGAAAAGGCCCCCTTTTCGTGGCCGAACAGTTCGCTTTCAATCAGGTTCTCTGGAATTGCCGCACAGTTGACCTCCAGAAACGGCTTGCCCCGACGTGGGCTTGCCGCATACAGGGCGTGGGCGACCAGCTCCTTTCCCGTCCCATTCTCCCCAGAGATCAGAACGCGACTTTGCGAGGGGCCGGCAAGCCGGACTTGCTCGCGCAGCCGCGTGAGCACCGGGCTGTTCCCGATGATTGCATAGCGACGCTCGATCAGTTTTTTAAGGGCGACATTCTCCTGCTGGAGGCGACGTTCGGTCAATGCGTGCTGGACCGTTAAGATCACTTTGTCCAGGGAGAGCGGTTTTTCGATATAGTCATAGGCCCCCAGTTTAATGGCCTTCACGGCGGTTTCAATCGAGCCATGTCCAGACATCATAATGACACAACATTCCGGCACGAGGGCCTTGATCTGTTTTAAGGTTTCCAGGCCATCGAGATCGGGCATCCAGATATCGAGAAAGAGAATCGCCGGGGCGTTGACCTGGGCGATGCGGAGCCCTTCTTTTCCCCCTTCGGCGGTGAGGACGCTATAACCCTCATCCGTCAGGACGTTCGAGAGGGTGGATAAAATGGACGGCTCATCGTCGATAATGAGCAGGGACTCTTCCATACGGGTCAATTGAAAAACTCGGTTTCTTTGAGGTTCAAGTGGGTAAATCCCCTCCTTAGTAAAGGAGGGGGAGGGGAGGTTATCAGTTTTATTTGTTCTGCTATCCTTGACAAGACTTCCTTCAAGTGGCTCCATAAGACAACCACAGCCTGCGGCATATTGTTTGTCAGAGTTTTTTCATTTATTTTTGATCTGTTCTATTGAATACCTCGGTGACAGACCCCTCCTAACCTCCCCTCGCCAAGGGGAGGATTTAAAATGCGATACCCACTCAAAACTTCAAAGAGCCAAAAACTCTACGAAGGGGTTTTGTCCGCTTCGGTTTTCAACAGCACTTCCCCGGCCATTTCAGCAGACGGCGGCACTTCGCTTGGGGACACTGCGGTAAATTCGAGCGTAAACGTCGTCCCCACGGGGGATCGCCGGGCCACCCGAATCTGCGCATTATGATCCGAAATAATCCGGCTGACAATAGCGAGGCCCAATCCGGTCCCCCCCTTTTTTCGGGAAAATTCCGGCAGAAAAAGCTTGTCCATATCTGCCGGCGCAACACCGACCCCATCGTCGCTCACTTCAATGCGCACCTTTCCGAATTCGGCGCGATAGCCGGCGGTCAGGGTCAGGATTCCACGGCCTCGCATCGCTTCCATGGCGTTTTCAAAAAGGTTGACGAAGACCCGTTTCATCTGGTCGCGGTCAATATTCAGCATCGGAAGGCGGTCCTCGGCATGATAGTTAATCTGAACTTCCTTCTGGCTTGTTTTATACAGGGAGACAATCTCTTTCAAGAGGGGCTCAAGATTCTGAATCGAGAGATGCGGTGCGGGCATCCGCGCGAAGCTTGAGAATTCATCGACCAGTGTTTTTAAACTGTTCACCTCGTTGATAACGGTTTTCGTTGCCTCGTCAAAGATGGCATCAAAATCTTCCGCGTGGTCAAAATATTTTTTCCGAAGCCGTTCCGTCGAGAGTTGAATGGGGGTCAGCGGGTTTCTAATTTCATGGGCAATTCTGCGCGCCACCTCCTGCCAGGTGGCCAGTTTTTGTGTTCGGATCAGCTCGGTCACATCGTCAAAGACAATGACCGCGCCAAAGGGGAGCGGGCCCTCTCCCTGGAGCGTCGAGAGGGCCACGCGCAGGGTCAGCCGCTTTGTCCCAACCTCCATCGCGATTTCTTCCTCCACAGTCTCCGTCCCGAGGGTGATCGCTCTTTGGTACAAGCGCGCCATCGCCTCGCGTTGGTGCGAAGTTAAAAAATCAACATAGGACGATCCCACGGCTTCCTCGGCCAAAAGATCCAGAATCTCCTGCGCTGCGGGGTTAAACATGGTGATCGTCCCCTGTTCATTGATGGCGATGACGCCGGTCGCCAGGTTTTTGAGCAGACCTTCCATGTAGGCCCGCTGCTGCTTTAAGACCTGGTTGGTTTCGGTCAGGAAACGATTTGCCTCCTCCTCCTTCTTCTGGAATTCGCGAAGATCGGTGGTCATCTTGTTGAAGGAGTCAACCAGAACACCCAGCTCATCCGTCGCTTTGACATCAATCCTGAATGTTAAATCCCCCCGTGCCACGGCCTGGGTCCCTTCCGCCAGATGCTGAATGGGGACAGTCAGCCCCCGAGCCAAATAAAATCCAAACCAAATGGCCGCAAAGAGGATCAGCAGGAGAATAATGAAAAAAGACAGGATATAGCTCCCTTTAATTGGATTCCGAAAGGCCTTGAGTTGTTTGTATGCCTCCGATTCTCGCTGGATCTCCTCCATTCTTGTGACGAGGGAAACAGGAATAAGACGGTTGACCAGAATCATTCCTATCGTCTGTCCCTCCGAGATCAAGGGGGCCGCGCCCCAGACAACGTCCCCCTTGGGGGTGGATTGAATCATCCCAAAAGGGGCTTTGAACCCCTGTTCAAGGAGGGGCTGCGGGGGAAGATCTCCCTCTCCCGTCGCGGCCAGCCTCAAGGGAAAGGGGAGGGGACTGGGATCACGATGCTGCGCAAAAACCTGGATCGCGGTGGCGCCATATTCCTGCCGTTTTTCCGTGATGAGATGGCTTAAGTTTTCCGATGGGGTCGAGAGAAGCCCCGCCGCCAGCATCTGGCGGGAGAGGTGCTGACTCTGCGCCAGGACACTCTCTTGTGTTTTTTGATAGTAATCCTGGGCGATGCCCAGGGCGTGATCCAGCGACTTCTCAACCTGTATGGAAAACCAGTTATCAATGCTGCTGGTTAACAGGCCGCTTGCGACGACAAAAAGTAAAATCGATGGAACCATGGCAAGACCGATAAAGGCCGCGACCAGCTTGGTCTTCAGACGGCTTTGTTTTTTTCGTTCAAAATAAAATTTCACCAGATTTCTGGAGAGAAATACGAGGAGCAACAGGGAGAGGGTGATGTTGATGTTAATTAACGTGACCACGAGGATATTGGTTGAAAAAATGGAGATCCGTTCCACGCTCTGAACCACCAGAGCGGTCAGCGTGATGGAGCAAATAAGAAGCGCCAGGGTAATCCAGAGGGGACGATACGGGCTTTTTTGTTCCTTTTTCTGCGGGGCCTGCGTGGGTTGCGAGCCCTGCGGGGGCTGTGAGCCCTGCGGGGCCTTCGGGGAGGGGTTCATTTAACCTTTCAAAACAAACGGGGTCTGTGCCCAGGGCGTGTCGAGCTCCAGGAAAGGGATAAAAAAGAGGAGATAATCAAGATAGAGGGGGAGCTTCACGGTTTTCATCTGGGCCTTAACACGGATGAGGTAGCGATGCCCCACGACAAGCCCCGTGGTCCCGGTGAGCTTGACGCGCGTCAGATGGGTGATGGCCTCTTGAAGCACCCCAAAATCAGTGAAGCGCTGCTCGGTGAACAGCGCGCCGTCTTGTCGGGTCACGGCATATTGTTTTTTCAGGGTGTCGTATTTAACCGTCAGGCGGACGGTTTTTGTGAAGAGCTCCTCATCGAACCACCGCTTCTGTTTCCGGGAGAGCGTGAGGTAGTAGTAAATCTCTTTGGGAATGCCGTTGTTAATCTCACGGAGGGTCTGGGCACTCACCCCCCCCGTCAGAGACGCGGAAATATAAATCTCCTGGTCGATGACCTCCGAGGTGAGGTCATGAATGGGTGCCCCCAGTGCCACCGTGGGCGTGACGGGAACCCCCACGAAAAAGAGGACGATCGAGAGAAACAGGGCCTTACAAGTCATGGCCAACGTCCCCCTGGGGTGTGGGAGCCAGAAGCCCCGACCTAAAAGGCCTGTAAAAACGCATAATGAAACTCCGACGCACCTTCTCCCGCTTCACGGTTTAATTTATATCCCCAGTCGAGGCCAAGCGGACCCACCGGCGTATTATATCTTAAACCAATCCCTGTGGTAGATTTCACCTGGGAGAATGCAAAATCCTGATGCCGCTCCCAAATGTTGCCATGATCGAAAAAAAGAACCACTCCAAATGACTTCCCAATGGCGACCCGAAGCTCCTCATTCAAAACAAGCAGGGCATTCCCTCCCGTGGGCTTTCCGCCAAGGAGGGTCTTCCCGGAAATGCCCAACTGGTCCTGTTGATAGCCACGGACGCTCCCTCTCCCCCCAGCAAAAAAACGTTCGGTGGGGGGAATCAGCAGGGTTTCTCCAAATCGGTCCGCAAGACCCATTCGGGTGGAGAGGGCAATGACCCATCGGGGAGAGAGCGCGTGGTAAGACCGCCGTTGAAGCACTAATTTAAAGAGCTGTACCCCGGAGCCCAGGGCCTTCGAGGCGCTCTGAATCTCGACCTCATGAATCGATCCTGCGGTTGGGTTAAACAGGTCATTCTGGGTGTTTCGCGTCAGCGAGGATTTAACGCTGGCGAGATGAATCTTGCCCAGGTCTTCGGGGGAAAGGGTCGTCGATGCCGTGGGGATGACATCCACCCGTTTATATTCATATCGGAGGCTCCCTTTCAGGCGTTCAGAAAATCGCGATTCCATCCCCGCCGTGATTTTCGCGGTCTTGGAAAAAAAGGTCAACGCTTCCTTATCGCTGTACGCGGCGTCTATTTGGGCCTCGGTATTCTTGAAGAAAAATCGGGGCTCTCTATAATTCAGGCTGTAGGTCTCTTCAATGCGACTGGCCTCGATTCGGGTGCTGGCACTTCTTCCGGTTCCCCAGAGATTTCGGTGCGCCAGCTCGAAGAGTCCGCGCCACCGTTCGTAGTCCGAATAGCCAAAATTAAAATCCATGACAATGCGAGGCCGTTCCACGACGGTGAGCAGCAGGTCCTGACGGGAGGGGTCCGGGCTGCTGGCCAGGGGGTCAAACCGTACCGAGGAGAACAGGCCGGTTCGATAAAGGCCCTGTTGGCTTTTCAGAATATCATCGGGGTGATAAGGGTCTTTCTCATGGAGAACCATCTCTCGCAGGATCACCCGGGGTTTTGTATGGAGCGCCCCCTCGATTTTTAAGGATCCCATGTAAACGGGGTCTCCCTCGGTGATCTGGTAGGTCATGTGCGCGGCGGTCCCCGCCTCATTAAATTCTGTCAGAAGATGGACCCGGGCGGCGACGTGCCCCCGCTTGAAATAGGCCGCAAGAAGCCTGCGGGTTCCCTCTTTGACCAACCCCTCGCTATAGGGCATCCCCGGGGACAGGGACAACGCCTCGACCAGGTCCTTTTCTGCAAGGGCTTCCTCCCCGTCAATTTGAATCTTCTCGATCTGTGTGCGCGGCCCCTCGTTTATTTCAAAGAGAATCGTCATGGCGGCATGTGCGCCATCCCATTCGGCTTTTGGTGAAATCTGCACCGAGAGAAACCCCTCTTTTTTATAGAACGCCGTCAGTGCGCCAACGGCCTCTTCCAGGCTCTCCTGGGTGTAGCGTGTTTTAAAGAACAACCGGCTTTGTTTGAACGGAATCTGCGCGGAAAGGTTCCCAGAAGAAAATCTTGCGTTACCTGTGAACTGGAGGGTCTTGATTTCAGCTTCCCGGCCGCTTTCGATATCAAAATGAACTTCAATGACGCGGGGCGTTGCGACCCTCCGCGCGTGAATCCTGGCCTCGGGATAGCCATTCTGCCGATACAGCGCGATGAGTTTCATGACCGACGCCTCGATGACCTCGGGGGCATCACTGTGTGATTCCTGAATCAACACCTGCTCCGAAAGCGTGTGATCCGAAAAGGGGCCCGGGGAATGAAAGAAGAATCGATAGGGCAGAGCGGCCTCCACGGGGAAGACAATCCTCACCTCGTTGGTTCTTGCGAGGAACGCCACCTCCGGGGGGTGAACGGCGGCCTTCAGGTAGCCTTTCTTTTGGTAAAAGCGGATCAGGCGGGCGATATCCTGGTTCAGGGTCTCCGCGTGATAAAACTCTCTTTTCTGTGAACGAATCGTAAGACCCAGCCGCCACGGGGAGAAGACGGGATTCCCGGCGAAATCAACCTGACCGATTTTTGCGCGTGCGCCCTCTTGAATCTTAAAGATCAGGGCCCTTTTTTGTCGGTCTTTAAGCGGGGGAGGGGTGTCTTTGACCGTGGCCAGGAAATACCCGCGCTGTTGATACGCATTCGTGACGTCGGACACGATACTCTCTCTCCGAGCCTCGGTGAACTCTTCCCCGGGTTTAACGTGGATCGCCTTGACGAGGTCGTTTTGATGGACGAAATGATTTCCTGAAAAGGTGATCGAATCGATGATTTTTTTCGTCACTAAAACCCATCGAAGCGAAACCTTTCTGTCCCCCTCGGGAAGGACCTCCACGCGAATGTCGGTGAAATGCCCCAGACGATATAAGCGTTCGATAATCTTTCGAATGACGCGCGCTTCGTAGATCTCTCCCGGGTGAAGGGGAATCTCCTGTTCGAGATCGAATGGCGGGGGGACCCCGGGGTTCTCGATCAGGACCTGATGAATCATCGCGCCCTCCCACTCCGAGGCAAGCAGAAACGACGGGACCATCAGTAGCAGCAGGACTAACGGAATTCGAATCGGAATCGGATGTTCCCTCCTATTTGCCCCTTGTCATCCTTTTCGCCAATCAGGGAGACCTTGTTGTTGAGCGCATAAACCATCCGGAATTGCTGCTCCCGTGCGGGGTCGAGGGTCGTGGTCACCCGTAACCGATCCTCCAGCAAACTTTTTTCCGCAGAGAGGCGAACTCCCCCGGAGGTCTTGGCCCCCGGGGGGGAGGGGGTCACTTGAAGTCGGTCGATGCCGGTAAGTTTCTGCACCGGTCCGGCAAGCGCGCCAGAGGCTGCCAACGAGACCGCCCCTCCCGCCAGGAGATCCATAATCATCTTTTGTGGAAGGGGTGGGGACGAGGTCGGGGTGACCGTAAATTGCGACAGGTTACCTGCCAGGGCCAGATCAATGGGATAGACAATGTCGGTTGCGTAGTCTTTGACGCGGGTCGTCGACCGGATATCAAAGGTCGGATTGATTTGTCGGGGATTAAAAAACTCAAAGGCCCCAGAGGCAATCTCGAACTGATTGCCTGCGAAATAAAACCTCCCTTTAGGGATATTAATCCGTCCGATGAGGGCCGGCGTTTCTGGGGTTCCTTTCAAAAACAGATCAATCTCCAGGGGGACCTTCGCAATGTTATTGTCCACCCCGATTGGTCCTTTTCCCGTGATATGAATATTCAACTGGGTTGTCTCAAGACCAGAAAGTTCCTGGCGGATGGGGGTCTCTGTTCTCTGGAGGATCGAAAGAATCACCGTGGGAAGGTCCACATTCTTTCTATAGGTTCCGCCCGTTAAGGTCACGTTTCCATGGAGCGTTTGCCCCCCCCCTTCTTTCTGAAACAAGAGCTCTCCGGTGAACTCCGAGGGGAAATCCGGGATGACCGGTAATCTTATGTTTGTGATTTCGATGAGGCCCCCAAAATCGCCCATTTCAAATCCCTTGAGCGTGGCCTTTCCGGAGAGGGAGAAATGACCTTTCCCCACGGTGCCATCGAGCGTCTCGATCAGGAAATTCCGCTCGTTAAATGTGCTGGAAAGCGATGCGATCTGAATTGGTTCGACCCAGTTGGCCAGGTGGAGGGTGCTTTTCTGAAGTGCGAATTCTCCCCGAATTTTCGGATTGTCCCACTGGTCCGTGATGGCAAGATTTAACAGGGCTTTCCCCTTCGCGGAGACCTTCCCTGGGGCAAACAGATTGATAAGGCTTAAGTCGGCCTCTCCCTGGAGGAATAGATTAAAGGAGTGATTCAGAACAAAGCCGCCTTTAATTTCCAGAGCGGTATTCTCCCCTTTGAACTTTGCCTGATTCAGGGTGTAGGCCCCGTCCTGGGCGCGAAACACGATCGGGCCCTCCCCCTCAATCTGAAGCCCTCCAAGGTGTGCGGACAGGTTGGACAAGGCGCTTGTCATCTGGATCTTGTCCAGATGGGACCCTTCCCCCTTCGCGTTGAGGGTGCCCGAGGCCTGAAGCTTAAACGGTTTTCCCGGGGGGGAAATTCGATCCAGAAAATGATCGCCTGTCTCCGGCGCAGTGCCCTTCGCGATCCGTTGTAAAAAGGGGTCGACCGGTAACTTTGAGAAACGGGTTTGAAAAGAGAACGGATACGGCTTTTCCAGATGAACCTCTCCTTTGAAGGTCAGGTCCCGTTTTGGAAAATCCCCCGCCACTTTCATGGTTTTCCCATGAAACTCAACGCGGGCAGCCCCCTCCCCCCCCTCAATCTCATTGAAGGCCGCCTCCTGCAGGCTGGCCTGGATGACCCATTTCGGTTTTGAAAAAGGCCCCCCGGCGTCCACCTTCAGATCTGCCTTTCCCGAAAGTCCTGGGAGATAAGATTGCAGGACCGCGCTTTCCTGCATCCGGACCCCCGCACCTGACGCCTTGACCGAAAAGGTCCCCTGATACTGAATCCCGCCGTCTCCGTGAACCACGACCTGCCCCCGCTTCAGAACAACCTTACGAAAGAAAATTTCCTTCCGCGTCACCATCAGGTGTAAGCGGCCGCGGTCAAACGGCTCCCCGTAGAGCGACCCCTTCCCCAAGGTCAGCGGGCCCTCCACCACAAATTCAGCGGGGGTTCCCTGAAGGGTCAGGGGACCGCTTGCCAGGGTATCAATCGGAATCTTTTTTTTGAACCGAAACAGAGAGAGGATACTCTGGGGGTCGGCGCGAGTGGCCTGAACCTGAAAGTCAAAGGTTGGGGTTTCCTGTAAGTGAAGGTTCCCCTGAAATGTGGCGACGGGGAGATCGGCCTTCTTCCGGACTTGCGCCGCCAGGCGTTGCGCCATCCAAGGGGCATCGGAGAGATTTTCTGGCGCGACAGGGAAGGAAACCCGGATGACTTGATAAGGGGACCCGTGGGAAAGGGGCCCTTCGACCGGGTCCGTGAACCCATCCACAAAATTTTCCGCCAGGCGTTGCGCCCCTTTTGAGGCAGGGGCATGGAGGGAGCCCTCCTGCAGGGTGATCCGTTTCCCCTGGTAAGTCAGGTGGGATTCAAGCCGCCCAAACGGTTGGTCCCGAAGCGTCCATTTCTTGAGAAGAAGCCTGCCTGCGAAGATCGGGTCTTCCAAATGTCCGGTCAGAAGTCCGTCGAGGGCGACATCTCCTCCCAGAGGGAAATCAAGCGGCGCGGCGATCTTTTCAATGGCGTCACTCACCAGGGCGGTCCTCACCGAAAACCCATCGCGTTTGTCCCATCGGCCTGTAAAATTGACCGATGTGGCAGGGAGGGTCAGGCGTCCGTCTTCGAGGATTACCTGATCCGGACTCATCCGCCAGGCCACGCGACCCTCTTCAATCAGGGATAGAACTTGCTGGGTCTTCTCCATGGACGGGGGGGAGACTGCGGCCTGCGGGGCCTGCGAGGCCTGCGAGGCCTGTGGGGCCGGCGGGGGGAGGAGCCGTTTGACCCGGAGATCTCCTTCTCCCGAGAGGCCCTCCCCATTCTCGGAGAGGGCGATCTTCCCCTCCATGGAAAGACCGTGCAGGGATTGCGCTGCTTCTTTTGCGGTGCCAGCCCAGAGGGGGAAGGCCTTCTCCGGGGCGATTCCCGTGTAGGCCAGTTCAATCTGATAGGCCTTTTTTTCGTGAATGATTTCAGCCTTTCCTGAAAAAGATCCAGAAAAAAGTTCGCCGGAGAAGGCGGGGATCAGGAGTCGCCCCGCCTGGTAGGACAGATCCGCATAGACCGCACCGATTTGGACCCCTTCGACGGAAAGGTGCGGGGCGGAAAGTCTCCCCGCGCCGGTGAGGTGTGGATATTCCCCAGAGAGATCACCTTGTAATTGAATCGCCCCACCCCACTTCCTCTCAAAAGGGCGTGTATCCCTTTCGGGGGTCGCAGCCTTCGCAAGGCCCGCGATGGGCAGAGATTCCAAGGCAAGGGTGGCATTGACCGTCAGATGCCCCCGAAAGGGCTGTTGCGGGTTGATCTGTCCCGATATCGTCAGCGTGGACTGATCCGAGGTCACAAGGAGAGATTTAATTTCGATCGCCTCGGGAGAAAAAATCGCCTTGGCCTGCGAGCGGTGAAGCGGCACTTTTCCTCCGGGGAGGGCGACATGCCCGCCTCCCGTGGAAAGGGTCACGTCAAATCGGTTCATTTTAAAATCAGGGATCACCGTGGCGGTGACGCCGGTCAGAAGGAGATCCCCAGAGGGATGCTGATAACGGAGGGTTCCCTTTTCAATCTGAATCTGCCGGATAATCAACGGTGGGGCGTTGTCTTCCCCCGATCTCTTTGAAAGGGAGGCGGAACGCGGCAAAGATTTCGAGGTGACTGTCATCGACGGGGTGTCGATGATGAGGTCTCGAACGAAGAAGGTCCGGGTGAGGAGGGACCCGGGATTAAAATAAAGGTGAATCGCCTTGGCCTGAAAGGGGAGGTCCGCGCCGGGGGCGGTTGCGATCCCCGAAAGGGAAACGGAGGCCGTCAACAGTTTGAGGTGAATGCCATCGAAAGAGACGTTCTGGCCAAGGAGGGCGATCAGCTGATGCTGCGCGATACGCCGGACCTTGTCCGAGACGAATTCACTTTGCAGAATAAAATGGAGAGAAACAAGTAGAAGGCCGATTACGGATAGGGATACGAGCAACCGCTTTTTCGACACATCGGACTCCCGATTGGACAAGAGGGGGAGGAAAAGGGAGGAGGGACCCCTGGGGAGAGGTCAGCGTTTCTTTTCCACTTCAACGAATTTCATCCGCAGGGTGTAAAGGATATGGGAGATAAGTTCCGACTCTTCCTGGGTGAGATTCCCCTGGGTCTTTTTTTCTAAGAGAGAGATGAGGTCGATGACCTGCCGGGCCTGTGGCAGGTGTGGGGTCGCTTCTCCGGCTTCAGGATTGACCTCTTCCCCCAGGTGCATCATGGCGGAGGTGGCAAGCGACAGGATGAACGAGGAGAAATTGACGGGCAGCAGTTCTTGATCCGGCGGTGCCTGGGGCTGCGACCCCTGCGAGGCGGTCTTGGTGTCAGAGGCTTCCTTCTCTTCCGAAAGGGAGGCGCGACGATCCCTCACTTCAAACCCTCTCTCTTCCATCTTCATCTCCTCCCCCCGACACGGAGCCGGAAATTATCATAAAAGCTGTTTTATATCAAGAAAAGGGCCCCGATAACATGGCCGCCCAAGGGGATAAACGCCCCCCTGTCAAATCATTTAAAATGTAACCCAATTTGTGTTTAACAGCGTTTTTACAAGGGGGAGCAGGATCACATCAATCTGGCTCTTTGAAATTTTGAGTGGGTATCGCATTTTAAATCCTCCCCTTGGCAAGGGGAGGTTAGGGTTCATCCATAAATAACATCGACACAAAGGGCCAACGAGTCGCCCTGTTTGCAAGGCGCGAGGAGCGCGCATACCTTTTGGTATGTAAGCGATGAGCAACGTAGCAAACGGGGATGAATCGGCAGCCCGACTGTGGATGTTATTTATGGACGAGCCCTAACCCCTCCCTTTATTGTTCCTGATTGTTTTTCAACGACCGACTCACCTCTTCTTGCCGTCTCACAGCGGCCCTCATCTCTTTTGCGTGAGACATCACTTTGGCAGTAATCTGGTCTCCACCCATCATTCGGGCAAGCTCCTGAACACGTTCTGTTTCGGAGAGGGGCCTCACCGAGGTCACCATCCGTTCCCCCGCCCAGACCTTTTCCACAAAAAAATGATG